>DATFBW010000456.1:0-12698 GCA_035253645.1 Gemmatimonadaceae bacterium
CCAGGGTCAATAAACCAGCGATCGCAAGGACGTAAGCAACGATTGCAAACGGAATGAGCAGAATTCCGATAACAGTCACCGCCAGCGCGACCAGCATGAGCACCAGCACAGGGATCGCAGCCAACGCGCCGGCAATCCCGACGAAGAACGAGCGCCAGAACTTGGTCTCGAGCGTATCAACCACTCCTTCGAGATAGGGTTGCGCGAAGACCAGGATGCCGATGCCGATCAGCAGGAGGACGCCCATCCAGCTGATTGCGAGACCAACTTCTGCCCCGGCCGAACGGTCATCCGAGTCACCGATGCGCTCGGCGCCCTCATCACTGAGGACACCCCGGAGGTGTCGCGCGTCGCCGCCGATCGTGCCGCCTTCGCGGCGGACCTCGCCCTCGACCGCGACCGCATCACCGGTGACTTCGCCACCGGTCCCCACGACGATGTCGCCGCCGAGGGCGACGGCATCCCCCGCGAGACGACCGAGCACCGTTAGGTTGCCTTCGAACACAGCCACCGGTCCGGTGACTGTCTGTCCGGCTTCGATCGTTAGGCTGCCTCGCTTGATATCGCTCGTGCGCGGCAGGCGCGGCATCATGGGGTGATCGCGCAGGCGATCGAGGACGTCGCCGAGCGCCCCGAGATCCACCCGACGCTGTTGTTCTACCCGCTCCACGACCTGTGTCGAGCGCACAGTATCGCTGCGCTGTACGACACTATCGCTCCGCGTTTGCGCTCCAATGCCTGTAAAAAGCGGCATGAGCGCGACCAGCAACATCGCGCGCATTACGACCTCCGGCGACGCGAGGCCAGCGCTGCGACGCGAAATCCTATCGCGGCAATCAGTATGACGGCGACGACGATGCTGATCGCGACGATCGCTCCGGCCGCCCCGGATCCTGCAATCGCGCTCACTGCGTCGCGACCGAAGGCCGATTCGAGGACGCCGCGCAATGAGGTCAATACACCCGTTCGGATGCGCCGCACACCGACTTCTGCAAACAGCCATGCTTCTTCGCCGTTCAGCGCGATCCAGACGCCCGCAACCGTCATCGCGAGAGCGACCGCAGCTGCAGTCACGCCGGCAACCCAACGCGCCGCATGCGAGCGGGGGATGAGACGCCTAACGCTATCGCGCAACGCTACGTGCCATGGCTCGAACACCTGCACATGCGACATCACGCGATAGGCGAAAAGCGGCGCGGGCCCGTGGTGCGGCATCCCATCCAACACGCGGGTGAGGTCGCTGCGTTTGGCAAATTCAGCACGGCACTCCGCGCATTGATCGAGGTGCTCGCGCAGCGCAGCAGTCCCCTCGCTCTCGTCGCCATCGAGGAGATCTTCAAATTCGTCTGGAAGTAGGTGCCGGTGTTCCACTTAAGCCTCCGGCCGCTCGTACGGCAGAGTCAAAAACGGGGTTTCAGAGTTGTCGAATTTCGACATAGGTCACTCCCGACTCGACTCGAGCGCGTCCCGCAGCTGATGCCGCGCTCGATGTATGTACGTCTTCACCGTCCCTAAGGGGAGGTCCAAGGTGGTCGCGATCTCCTCATAGGAACGGCCCTCCACGTGACGGAGCATGATGCACGCTTTGTATTCCGGCCTGAGCTGGGCGATTGCGCGCTCGATCGCTCCGCCCAGCTCGCGATTCTCCATCTCCTCGAGAGCGGTTTCCTGCTTCGCGGCGATCTCGATGGAAGTCGCTTCTATTTCAGCCGCCGTGCGTGCGTGCGGGGACCCGTCCATGCTGATCGTGTCCACGTGCCGCTTACGCAGGTGATCAATCGCGACGTTATTCGCGATTTTGAATAGCCAACTCGACAACTTGAACTCGGGCCGATACCGGTCGATGTGATTCAGGACTTTGATGAACGAGTCCTGCGCCAGGTCCTCGGCCGTCTCCCGATCGCGAACCATGCGGAAGATCAGGGAGAAGACCGGCCGCTCGTAGCGGCGCAGGATCTCTCGATAGGCGGCCTCGCGCCCCTGTTGAGCCAGGGCGACGAGATCGGCGTCGGGGAGGTTGACTAGGTCGAGAGAGGGCGCCATTCGCGCGTGCAGGCCTGAGGCTCTTTGCGAGCACTACGGGCCAAGCGGCGTTGGAAGGTATTGGAGCAGCCGATATGCATCCAGCCGCACCGCTTGCTGCTCCCCGGTGCGCCGGGCACTATTCCCGCGCATGACTGCAGGGCCGGAAACTGTCGAGGCGGAATCGGCCGTCGGCGACGACGCTTCGACCAAGCGGGCCTATGTGCGCCGGATCTTTAGTGAGATCGCGCCCCGATACGACCTCTTAAATCACGTCCTCAGCCTCAACATCGACCGTGCGTGGCGGACGAAGGCCATCGCGGCGCTCGAATGGGAGCGCAACCCTCGAGGCCTCTACCTCGATTTGTGCTCGGGTACGCTGGATATCGCCGTGAAACTGGCCGGAGCCAAAGAATTCCGCGGGCAGGTGATCGCGAGCGACTTCGCCGTTCCAATGCTGCACATCGCCCAACGAAAGGTGGGACGTTTGCCTGTGGTTTCGATCGCAGCGGATGTGCTGTCGCTGCCCGTTCAAGGCGATCACGTGGACGGTGCAATCGTGGGCTTCGGAGCGCGCAACCTGGCGGACCTCGATGCCGGTTTGCGCGAAGTCTTCCGTGTGCTGCGGCCCGGCGGCCGTTTCGTGATTCTGGAGTTCGCGACGCCGCAAAACCCGATCGTTCGGCGTGCCTACCATGCGTATTTCCACCACGTCCTCCCGCGGATAGGGCGCCTGGTGAGCGGGCATCGCACGGCCTACGAGTACCTGCCGCGGTCGGTCGCCAAGTTTCCGTCGCAACAGGAGCTGGCCAGTTGCCTAACGCGCGCCGGCTTCGTGAACGTACATTGGCGCTCGCTGACGTTTGGCATAGCGGCGATTCATGTCGCGGACAAGCCGCTGGCACCTCGCTCCCCGCTCCTCGCTCCTCGCTCCCCAGCATGACGCTCGACTCCCTTCAGGACTTCATCGCGCAACTCGACGCAGCAGGAGAAGTGCACAGGATCAAACACCCTGTCGCCGCGCGACTCGAGCTGTGCGAGATCGCGGATCGCGTCATGAAGATGCCGGGTGGGGGCAAGGCGCTTCTTTTCGACCATGTTCTGCTCGACAACGGCACTCGCTCGCCGTATCCCGTAGCGATCAACCTATTCGGATCGCTGCGGCGCATGGCGATGGCGTTAGGCGTCGAGCAGTTGGACGACGTCGGCGGACGCATCACGGAGCTCATGCAACCGCACGTCCCCGACGGCATCCTCGGCAAACTGCAACTGCTCCCCAAGCTCCTGGAGGTAGCCAAGTTTCCGCCGCGCCGAAGCTCCGGCTCGGCGCCATGCCAGGACATCGTATGGCGGGGGAGCGAGATCGACCTCGCCAAGCTACCGATCATCACCTGTTGGCCCGAAGACGGCGGCCCGTACGTCACACTCACCATGGTGTGTTCGCGCGACCCAAAGCGCGGGATCCGCAACGTGGGGATGTATCGCGTCCAGGTGCTCGGTCGTGATTCTGTCGCTATGCACTGGCAGCGGCACAAAGTGGGAGCGGCGCACTGGCGCGAGATGGCCGAACGCGGGGAGAAGATGTCGGTGAACATTGTCGTCGGCGCCGATCCGGCTTCCGTCTATTCCGCTTCCGCACCACTTCCGCCTAACGTGGACGAGTTCCTGTTCGCTGGCTTCTTGCGCAAATCCCCGGTGCGCCTGGTCCGGGCCGTAACCAACGACCTCGAGGTCCCCGCGGACGCCGAAATTGTCATCGAAGGAGTCATCGACCCGCGCGAGCCGCTGGTTACCGAAGGCCCCTTCGGCGACCACACAGGATTTTATTCCGAGGCGGATCTCTACCCGCGCGTGCAGGTGACCGCGGTGACGATGCGTGGCAGCCCGGTGTACGCCACCACGATCGTCGGCCAGCCTCCCATGGAGGATTACTACCTTGGCCACGCTACCGAGCGAATCTTTTTACCGTTGCTGAAGTTGACGATTCCTGAAGTCGTGGACTACCACATGCCGGCGGCGGGCATATTTCACAACCTCGTGTTCGTATCCATCGACAAGCAGTATCCCGGCCAAGCGTATAAAGTGATGAACGCTCTCTGGGGTGCGGGGTTGATGTCGCTCGCCAAAGTGCTCGTGGTCGTCGACAAGGACGTGAATGTGCGCGATCCGGACGAGGCGTGGTGGATCGCGCTCAACCATCTCGACCCGCAGCGCGACGCCCGCTTCAGTATGGGCCCGATCGACGTACTCGATCACTCGAGCCGTGCCTTCACATACGGCTCGAAGATGGGTCTCGACGCAACGCGCAAGTGGCCCGAAGAGGGATTCACGCGCAACTGGCCCAAGCGCATCCGTATGTCACCTGACGTGCAGGCCAAGGTGGACGCGATGTGGCGTTCGTTAGGCCTGGAGTCTCGCCGTACATGATGCTCGCCGCCGCCGCCGCCGCCGCTGCCGCCGGCGTTGCGTTAGGCTTCTGGGACGGGGTACCCTACCCGCCGGCGCGCCTTTTCTGGACCCTGGCATTCATGTTTGTCGCGGTCGGTGGCGTGGTCGTCGCCGTACGGCAATGGATCCGTGGTTCCGTGCTGGCGGATATCGCGACGACGTTAGGCGTCTTTCTCCTGATCATCGGTGTGATTGTGTACGCCGTGGCTTTCCGCGGGCTGCGTACGGGCGAGGTGATCGTGGGCTGGATCCTGTCCGCGGTCGCCATCGTCTGGTTCGTCCGCCGTCTCAACATCCTCGCGCGGCAACCGATCACTACGCTCGAACAGGTCGGCCAGTCCATCCAACGCGGAGACTGGAATGCCGTTATCAGCGAGCAGCGTTCGGATGCCGGCGCAAGTTTCTCGACTGCGCTGCAGCAGGTCGCGGGTCTCATTTCGGAAACGCAGCGCGCCACGGAACGTGTGCTCGACGCGTCAGGCGAGGCGGCGCGCATTGGGCAGGATGTGCGTGAGGGCGCTGAGCGCACGAGTGAAGTACTGAATGCGCTGCGTCGCGGATCTGACGACGCCGCGAAGGCAACTAGTCAGATATCGGGGGTCACTGGTCAGCTCATCGACTCAGCCGGTGCCGTGTTCACTGCCGCGACGGAAACGCGTGAGATATCACGCTCGGTAGAAGAACGCGCACAAGAAGGTGTTCAGACTGCCGGCGCAGCATCAGCGACAATCAGCACGCTTGCAGGCTCGGCGCGGGATTTGGCACAGCGTATGACTGAGCTGCGTCAGGCTACAGACACGGTGGCCGAGATCGCGATGGCCGTGAGCTCGATCAGCGATCAGACAAAGTTGCTGGCCCTCAATGCGTCGATCGAAGCAGCGCGTGCGGGAGAACACGGAGCGGGCTTCGCCGTTGTCGCCGAAGAGGTGGGAAAACTCGCCACGGAAAGTGCGACGTCCCTGAGCCGCATCGAAGATCTCGTTAGGCAGATGACGGCACGCACGGCAACTGCGCTCGAGGCCGCGCATTCCGTCGAACAGTCGTCGGCCGACGGGGAGCGGCTCATGCACGAGACGATGGGTGCGCTGCGCGACATCGAAGCCAAGCTGCGCAGGACCCACGAGCTCGCCGAAAACGTGGTAACGGCATCGGGGCGGCAGACGGAGCTCGCGCGCGAGCTCAATGTGGTCGCCGAGCGGATCGTGGTCGCCGTGCGCACAGCTGCCGAATCGTCTGGGGCGGCAGCGAACGTGAGCGCCCAGCAACTCAGCCTGACCGACGACCTAACGAGCACCGCGACCACGTTGGAGGAAACAGCGGGCTCACTCGCGCAGGTTGTGGCCCGTTTTGGGGGGAAGGCATGACGGCCCCGCGCGAAGGGCAGACGTTCGCCGGAGCGTCGCGCTGGACGCATTACGTCAACTTCGTCAAGCTGCCGCACACGGTTTTCGCGCTCCCCTTCGCGCTGGTGGGTGCCACGCTCGCCACCTACGTGAAACCGATCACGTTCGCCGTGCTGGGGTGGATAATCCTGGCCTTCACCGCGGCGCGCTTTGCCGCGATGGGCTTCAACCGGATCGTCGATCGCCACGTCGATGCGGCGAACCCGCGTACCGCGGGTCGCGAGCTCCCTCGCGGCGCTCTCGAGCTGGGCGAGGCGATCATCGCAGTTGGCGTTGCATCGGCCCTGTTCTTTCTTGCGGCGTGGCAGCTGAACCCATTGTGCCTGATGCTGGCACCCTTCGCGTTAGGCTGGGTGTTCTTCTACAGCTATACCAAACGCTTCACGAAGTTGTCGCACATTGCGCTTGGTCTGGGGTTGGGCATTGCGCCGGTAGGCGGTTATCTCGCCGTGACGGGAGCGTGGAGCGATCCCTGGTGGCTGCTCGTCGCGCTGACGGTCGCGGTCACCACATGGGTTGCTGGATTCGACATCCTGTACGCCCTGCAGGACGTGGACTTCGACCGCGGCAGCGGCCTCTTCTCGATTCCAGCCGCGTTAGGCATCCGCCGTGCGATCACAATCGCCCGTCTGTTGCATCTGACGACGGTCGTGGCGCTCATTTTCGCCGGACTACGCACCGAAGTTGGCCTGTTTTACGGGATTGGCGTGGGCCTCGTCGCAATCCTTCTCGCCTTCGAGCATCGGCTGGTCAACCCGAATGACCTGTCGCGTCTGGACGCCGCGTTCTTCACGATGAACGGCGTCATCAGCATAACATTTTTTGTTTTCGTTCTGATCGACCGCCTAGTCCATGCCCGCGCGTTCCCGATCGCGGGCTGAGCGGGCGCCGCTCATCCTCGCGGTCACGGGCGCATCGGGCGCGCCGTACGCGCTGAAGCTCCTCGAAGAGCTCGTTAGGGCCCAGCGCACTGTGTGGTTGCTCGTCTCGTCGCACGGATGGCGCTTGCTGGCGACGGAGACCGACGTGCCTGACGCGGCTGCGCTGCGGCGTCACATTGGCGCCAAGAGCTGGGACACGTACGTGCGCACGTTCGACGATACAGATCGTGGAGCAGCGCCGGCATCGGGTTCGACGCCAACGTCCGGGATGATCATCTGCCCGTGCTCGATGGGGACAGTGGCAGCCATCGCCGCCGGGACGTCGCGGTCTCTCATCGAGAGAGCGGCCGATGTGACGGTGAAGGAGCGACGTCCGCTCATCCTGGTACCGCGCGAAACGCCGCTCAGCGACATCCACCTGGCGAATTTGCTCCGGCTTTCGCGCGCTGGCGCAGTCGTGCTCCCGGCGGCACCCGGGTTCTATCACCGCCCACAAAAGATCGAAGACCTCGTCGCCTTCGTCGTCGCGCGCGTGTTGGACCACGCGGAGGTCAGCCACAAAGTCGGCCGGCGCTGGACTGGGGAAGCACCTAACGAGTAGCGGTGGCGCGCCAAATCGGTCTGATCAGCGACACGCACGGTCTTCTACGGCCGGATGTACACGACGCGCTCGCTGGAGTGGAGCTGATCCTGTACGCCGGCGACGTCGGCGGCGATGATATCCTGGCCGAGCTAGGCCTGATTGCGCCGGTGCGTGCCGTAGCGGGCAACTGCGACGACCCCTGGTCTACCGGCCTCGCACTGGCGCTCGATCTCGACATTGCGGGCGTAACGATTCACGTGAGTCATGGCCACGAGCTGGGCGTTCCCAAGCCCGCGGCTCTCATCCAGCGGTATGCGGCCGACGTCGTGGTCTATGGCCATACCCATCGCCCACTAGTCGAGCGTCACGGCGAACGTCTCGTCGTGAACCCTGGCGCTGCGGGACCGCGCCGGTTCGACATCAAACCGAGTGTGGCACGCCTAACGCTGAGCGACGGAACGTTCGACGTAAAGCTGATCGCGCTGCAAGCGTAATGTCAGCATAGCGGAACGGTGCGCGCCAGTTCATCGGGGTGGCGGGCGAACCAGGACGAGATCAAGAGCAGCTCATCCACCTCGTGCGCCGGCAGAGCGAACGCCGCCTTCCGCTGTGGTGACGAGCCCGCCGCCAACGCCGCCAGATCGGCCAGGGCGCGCCGCTCAGCCTCATCGCGCGGGGCCGGGCACTCGCGCACTACTTTGCCGCGATGGATCACATAGACGCGGTCCTCACTGTCCACGCCGGGCACCGAATACGTGAACGACAACGACTCGACCGCAAACCGCAGATAGTCGAAACGCTCGCGCAGCGCCGTTAGGCGCGCCAGCTTGTCGCGCAACGAGGCAGCTCGCTCGTACTCCAGGGCGGTGCTCGCGGCCTCCATCGCTTCCGTAAGACGCCTAACGGGTAGGTCACTCGTCCCTTCGAGAAAGGAGCGCGCTTCGCGCACGGCGGTCATATACGCGGCTGCCGTCGTCGCCGCGACGCAGGGACCCAGACACCGTCCGATTTCGTAGCGGAGACAACCTGGTGTACGCGGCGCCAGCACAAACAGCTCGCGCTGATCGGCAAACCGCATGCGGCCATCGAGCGTACAGTCGCGCAGGCCGAGCACGTCGCTCAGCTCGCGGACGGCCTCACGCAGCCGCTCCGCCCCCATGAATGGACCGTAGAACAGTCCGTGCGCATCGCGCCCGGGCCCGCGTACCACCGTTAGGCGCGGCGCGCGGCCGTCGGTGAGCCGGATGAAGGCGTAGTGCCGGTCGTCGCGCTTGAGCGCGACGTTGAACCGCGGTCGCAGCTTCTTGATGCGGCGCATCTCTTCCAACAGCGCCGCGAATTCACTCGGGACGTAAGTCCACTCGATCCGTTCGGTGACGCTCAGGATGCGCCAGGCCTTGTCATCCTCATTGCGGAAATAGCTCAAGAGCCGCGCGCGCAAGCGCTTCGATTTGCCCACGTACAGGATCTCGCCGTCGGCCGAAGACATCCAATACACGGCCGGCTTCGGCTGCGCGTGTTCATGCACGTGCGCACGCAGCACCGCCCGTGCTGCACCTAACGCTTTATTCGATTCGCGCCGCGGCATCTGTCAACGCTGGCAACGCCAGCAAAACACCGTCGTCCGTCCATCGATCACCTGCGTGTCGACCAGACGCGCACCGCAACGTGGGCAGGGCTGCGAGCCACGCCCGTATGCTTTCAGGCGGTCGAAATAGTCGCCCTCGTCGCCATTGGCGTCGCGGTAGTCACGAATTGTCGTGCCGCGATTCTCTACCGCATCCCTGAGCACGTAAACTATGGCTTCTCGCAAGCGCTCGACTTCCGGTAGCGTAAGGCTATCCGCCGGTTGCGACGGATCCAGTCGCGCGCGCCACAATGCCTCGGCGGCGTAGATATTCCCAACGCCCGCGATGCGCGCCTGGTCCATCACCACTTTCTTGATTGCCTGACGCGAAGAGCGGAGCGCCTGAGCCACATGGGTTGTTGTAAAACCTTCCTCGAGAGGCTCCAGGCCCAGCCGGCTTGCGAACTCGGCGAACTCTTTCTGGTTGAGCAGCGTCACGGTACCTAAGCGGCGCACGTCGGCGTAGTGCATCCAGCGCTTCTTGCCTAACTCGAGCGACACGGTCACATACAGCTCTTTCGCGTCGGCCGGATAGCGCGGCGTGACGAAGAGGGTCCCTGTAAAACGTGGCTGAACGAGCAGCCTGTCGCCGCTCGCGAGGTCGAAGATTATGTGCTTCGCGCGGCGCCAGACGCGCTCGATCCGTGTTCCCGTTAGGCGCTTTTTGAGCGTCTTTGCCGAGCGTACACGCCGCAAGACGTTGGGCCGCCGGACGCGCACGTCGGTGATGGACGCGCCACGAACCAGCGCATCCATGTCCCGCGCCATCGTTTCGGTTTCAGGTAACTCGGGCACGCCGAGAAAGCTCGCGCCATCCGATATCTCGGCGGTACTGGCGGCCGTCAAAATCGACCGCAGCGGCGAGCCGGGCGCTTTTTTGGGCGGCGATCTCGAAATCCGCGTCCACAGCGGTCACGGCGAACACACGACCGCCGGCGGTGCGGAGCCTCCCATCATCGCCCCGCGTCGTCCCGGCGTGGAAGATGAAAGCGTCGTCGCCGGTTTCGGGCAGGTTGATCGCAGCTCCCGCGCGCGGTGCGTCTGGATAACCAGGCGCCGCGACCACAGTTGTCACGGCACAAGCATCGCTCCACTCCAGCGGAGTCGGCGTTAGGCGTTCTCCGCGGGCGATCGCAGTAATCGGTGCCAGCAGGTCTGAACGCAGCAGGGGCAAGATTGCTTCGGTTTCGGGGTCGCCGAACCGGCAGTTGAACTCCACCACCTTGGGGCCATCCGCGGTAAGCATGAGGCCCGCGTACAAAACCCCGGTGAACGTTGCGCCATGGTCACGCAGCGCATCGATCGTCGGCGCGAAGACCGTCCGCGCGACCTGATCGATCACTGCGGGCGTCGCGATGGTGACGGGAGCATAGGCGCCCATCCCACCCGTATTGGGCCCGGTGTCGCCTTCGCCGAGCCGCTTGTGGTCCTGCGACGCCAGCATCGTGACAAAACGCTCGCCATCGGTAAGCGCGAAGATGGAAAGCTCTTCGCCCTGCATGAACTCCTCGACGAGGACTTCGGCGCCCGCGTCCCCGTGAACCCGTCTATCCAGCATCGCGTCAATGGCGCTGTCGGCTTCCTCGAGCGAACTGCAGACGACGACGCCCTTGCCGGCGGCGAGCCCCGAGGCTTTGATGACGACGGGAGCGCCTAACGCATGCGCCGCGCGCTTCGCCGAGGTCACATCCTGGTGCCATGACGCGGACGCCGTAGGAACGTTCGCCTTGCGCATCAGCTCTTTCGCGAAGCGCTTGGACGACTCGATCCGAGCTGCGCCTTGCGTTGGGCCGAAGACCGGCAGCCGCCGCTTTTGAAAGTGATCGACTAAACCAGCCGCGAGCGGGGCCTCAGGCCCGACGACGGTGACGTCGACCCGTTCTTCCTCCGCGAGCGCTGCCAGACGTTCAGTGTCGGTTGCTTTAACCGGGACGCATCGGCCATGCGCCGAGATGCCTGGATTTCCAGGTGCAGCGAGGAGGGTGATCGTCGGGTCGTCGCGAGTGAGTTTCCATGCGAGCGCATGCTCACGCGCGCCACTCCCGACGATCAGCACCTTCATCGATAATGCCTAACGCGCGTCAGGAGCTGGGCTTATCCGACCCCGGCGTTCCGTTTCCACCCTCCGGCGGAGTCTTGAACGCTTGACTGAACGCGTCACGCGCACGGCCGACGACGCCTGCGAGCGCATCGAAGGCTTCCTTCGCCTGGTCGCGATAATACACGGCGGCATCGGTGACATCCTCAGCGAGCGGTGGCTGCGAGGCATCGCTACGGCGGCGATAATCGCCACCGAGGATCTTGTCGTATTCGCCCGAATCGATCCAGCGCTTGAGCTCCGCGACGCGCACGGCACCGAAGGGGTGCGTCCGGAAGGCGGTATTGATCACCTGCCAGACGCGATCGGCCAGGTCGCCCTGTGTCTCATACTGCGATGCTTGCTCGACGAACGCGTCGACGCTGATCGTGTCATCGCCAGCACCACCGCCGGCCAGCTTGAGGAAGGTGCTCATCGCGGCCCTGGGATCCTGTGTCGCGAGTAACCCTGCGCGGTCCGATGAAAGCTCGGCCTTGCGATACCATTCGAGCAGCGCGAGTTGAAAGGGAAGGAGCGCCACGCCCGCAAGGAACGGCAGGTTGTTGAGCCCAATCGTTAGGATGATGATCGCGATGGTCGTGTAGGTCGTGTGGCCACTCATGATGTGGCCCAGCTCGTGACCCAGGATGTTGCGCTGCTCTTCGCGATCGAGAAGCGTGAGCATCCCTGAATTGAGCACGATGAACGGTTTGTCGAACCCGACAGCCGCGGCGTTTACAAGTGGCGTCTGCGAGACGTACAGGTGTGGCTCTTCGGGCCAATCGAGCGTGTCGACGACCTCTTTATACAGCGCGTAGAGCTTTGGCCGCTGTGTCGGGCCGACGCGGACGGCATTCGCCAGGAACAGCTGGCGCACACCCTTCTCGCCGAAAAAGCCGGCGACCTTCCGCACCACCTCGTCGAAGCCGGGGAGCGCACGAAGGGAATTGAGTGCCGCGCGGTCAGCAGCGTGTTCCCAGGCGCTGGAAGAAATGTCAGTCAGCTTGGTAGGCATCGGAGGTCAGAGGTCAAAGGTCAAAGGTCAAAGCAGGCCGCATCCCTACGCGCGTGTCGAGCCAATGTGTCAGAGGTGTACGGGTTGCTTTGACCCTTGACCTTTGACCTTTGACCCAATCGCTGTCTCGAGGTCATTCAACAGATCGTCGACATCCTCCACGCCCACTGAAAATCGGATCAACCCATCCGTTATTCCAATCGCCTGCCGTCGTTCGAGTGGCACCGATGCATGCGTCATCGTCGCCGGGTGGCAAACGAGACTTTCGACGCCGCCTAACGATTCAGCCAGGGTAAAAACGCGCAAGCGCTCGAGGATATTGGCGGCGCGTTCCTTGGTCCCAACCTCGACAGAAATCATCCCCCCAAAGCCGCTCATCTGACGTTTAGCCAGGTCGTGCTGCGGATGTGAAGCCAGCCCTGGATAAATCACCCGATCCTCGCCGAGTCGCTCGGCGAGATATTGCGCGACGCGACGCCCGTTAGCGTCGTGTGCCGCCATCCGCAGGTGGAGTGTTTTGGTCCCGCGCAGCACAAGCCAGGAGTCGAAGGGCCCGGGCACCGCCCCCGCCGCATTCAGGATGAATTGAAGGCGATCCGCCAGAGCGTTATCGCGGACGACCGCGACACCGCCAACCATGTC
>DATFBW010000457.1:0-9447 GCA_035253645.1 Gemmatimonadaceae bacterium
CGCCTCCCAGCATCCACGCTTGCCACACGCGCACACCGGCCCGAGCGGATCCAGCGATACGTGCCCGAATTCACCGGCAGTATGGGCCTCGCCACGAAGCACCTCCCCGCTCACGACGATGCCGACTCCGACGCCGTCCGACACGCTGACATACGCGAAGTTGTTGACTGCGCGAGATTCACCCGGTGGCGACCAGAGTCGGGCGAGCGCACACGCGATCGGCGCGCTTTCAACAAACACAGGGATGCTAACGTGCTCGGCCAGCACGTCGCGGAAATCGACGTCCCGCCAGCCGAGGCGCGGCGCGTACAGGACACGGCCACTGCGTCGATCCACCATTCCGGGAACGACGACGCCGATCCCATGGCAGGTCGCGGTCGTCATCGCTGCAGGATCCGACGCAAGCAGTTTGTTGACCCGCGCGCCAAGCTCGCGCGTAAAGTCATCCGGCCGCGACGGGGTTGGAAATGCCTCGCGACCAAGCACCGTTCCAGCGAAGTCGGCCAGCACCAACGATGTAAGCGTGGGCCGCACATCCACGGCGGTCGCCAGCCTGCCACTCGTGCGAATCCGGAGCAGCGTGGGTCGGCGGCCACGGGCGGCAACAGCGGTGCCGGTCTCGACGACCTCTTTGCTGTCCAGAAGCTCGCGCACGATCTGGGTGAGCGCGGCGCGGCGGACGTTCATGCGGCGCGCCAGTTCGGCCCGCGAGATAGGATGGTGCTCCCGGATCAGGTTCAGCACGATCTTTTGATTTATCTCGTGAACCGTGGACCGGGTCGCGACCCGAAAGTTCCGTGTATTGATCTTGCGCATCAAACGCCTCGGGGGGGCGGGGCGGGGCGGGCGGGGGCGACAGATCGAGCGAAAACATCATGCTTCACGCCGGATGCACCCGCAAGCTCTATGGCACCCATCACGACGTCACCCGCACGGCGATGAAGCATCGAGGCGCTCGCATGGCGAGCTCCCAAGGCCCATTCGTTAGGCATGAACCGCTCGTCAGACTTCGAAGCTCAATTGCTCAGAGCTCAGGTCGCGCGCCGGAGTCGTTAGGCGCGTCTGTGGCTCGTACCTCACACTCGGCGCGATTTCGACGTTCATCGTGTCAGGTACGAAGGCGCGAAGCCGCGTTGCCGACACGGCCTGCCACTGGCTTTGAGTGAGTTGTCCTTCCAGCCGGATCGACAGTACCGCGTTGCGCGGAATGCCCGCGATGATCTCCTCGACGATTGACGCCAGTCTCGTCGCATCAATCCCCTGCACCGCCAGCTCTTTCCGGATCATCGGTCTCGCCGGAAGCTCTCGAAACTGCCACCGTACCCCGCTCCCCTCGATGTGCACAACCATAAAGCCTTTCGGCTCGCCGATCTCCGCGACTGATGTGCGTTCGATCGATCCTGGATAGAGCACCGGGCTTTCGATTGGACGATCCCCGAGATCGGCCGTAATCACCTGGTGCCGGTGGATGTGTCCGGAGAGCACCGCGGCGAAGTCCGATGGTATCTGGCGCAAACGGATCACGTCCGGAGCGGTCGTGAACGTGTAGTTGCCGGGACCGACAGTCGCCCGTTCCACGCAGTGATGCATGCACAGCAGGCGGAGCGCAGCGGATTCACGACGCCATGCGGTCTGCTCGAGCACCTCGGTGAAGCGCACTCGCACATCCCGGCGCTCGTACGGAAACCCCGTCAGCGCGACCCTCATCCCCCTGACTTCGGTGACGAACGTGCGCGGGCTGCCGAAGATGTGAATGTGCGGGTGCGACGCGAAGCGCAGGTGCGGGAGGCGAGAGCGTTCGTGATTCCCTGGGACGATGAACACAGGCACCCCGCGATCGGCGACGCGACGGAGTGGCTCGAAGGCCTGATACGCGAGTGTCGGGACGACTGAGGAACGATCGAACACGTCGCCGCCGTGAACGACGATGTCAATCTCACCGGCGAGCGCCGGTTCCAGCGCAGCTGCGTAGTTCGCGAGGAAATCGTGACCGCGCCGACGTCGGTGGACCCGCGGCCGCGATGGCAGATCGAAGCCAAGGTGCGAGTCAGCTAGCAGGAGGATCCGGAGGTCAGGCGACATCCTCCACATAGTAGCGGTGTAAACAGCAGATCAAGACAAGGAGCTCTGAGTCATCAGCCTCCAGTACTGAGTCGCACGGTTGTGATGATCACTTCAACGACCGCCGTGGCGGCCTTCATTCTGCACTTTATTGAGCAACCATAAAGCATGCGCCGGACCTCGATAGCCTGATCCCGTGATGAGACTGCGTCGTTAGGCGCAATGAGATCGACATCCTGAGCGAATTGGAGATGCCCGAAGATGCTCATCGGCCTTCATCGAGATCTCATCAATTCGTCGCAGCCCGGGTCTTGAAGCTGCGCACGGCCGAGCTTCTCGTCCCCAGATTCGGGACTCGCGACGTTGTGCGACGCCCAGCGCGCTCCCGCCCGGTCTTCGTCGCGCTGGCGAGCTCTCGTCCCGAAAACTGTAGACCCTAAGCTGAGAACTCGAAGCTCCTTGTTTTGGCTTTTCGCGCACAGGTGACTCCACGCGCCCCAATCCGGGCAACATCCGTGATGTGGGGGCAAAGATCCGTTGAGCTGTAGGAGTTAATCGTCTATAGTGGCAGCGATGGGCAACAGACTGTTCTGCAGTGCGGTGCTTGTCTTCACGCAGATTGGGTGTTCTTCAGAACCTCACGCACCTCCATTGCCGATAACGCTGCGAATCACTCCGGCAGCTATGACCATGGCGCCCGGCGCGACTGCGAGCTTAGTCGCGGAACCATTGGATGCGCAGGGCAATATCGTTCGCAGTTCTGCGCGACCAACCTGGATGTCAAGTGACACGTCCCGTGTTGTTGTGGATACTTTGGGATTGGTTACGGCCAAGGTGGGGCCTATTCCAAATGGGAGTCCTATCTCGGTCACTGGGATAGTCCGTATAGGGAGCCGAGTTGTGTCTGGTCACTCCCGTGTTTGGGTGATTCCTCGCGACACGTAATGCTCTGCGCTTGCCGTTGAATTGAACGTGAGCATGGCCGACGACATCGTCGGCCATTTTTTGCTTATCGGATGGGCGGCCCTCTCCTCCCTAGAAGCGGTAGTCATCCATAATTGCACGCTATTGCTGCGAAGCAACCTAACGACAGGATCGTTTGGTACGATCCTCGCTTATAGTGCCGCCCGGAAAACTCCGCTGGCCCCCGACAGTCGAGGCATAACATGTCGCTCCGATCGATACGTTCGAGCCTAACGGCGCTGATCTTCACCGCGTGCGCCGATGCCTGCCCCGAAGTCAGGGCGTTTCAACCGAATGTACCCGAAGGGGGACGCGCCTTCGCGATCGCGGTCCGGCCCGACAACGACAAACATCTGATCGTCGGCTCCGAAACCGGAGGTCTCTTTCGTTCAACGAACGGTGGCGTGAAGTGGGATCACCTTCCCTTCTTTCCGAGCCACTTCGTGCATGACGTGTCGTATGCGTCGCTCGCACCACAGATCGTCATCGCCACAACGCGATCGCGATTCCTAACGGTCAACGACGGTGGCATCTGGCGCAGCACCGATGGTGGCACCACATGGTCCCAGCCCGCAGGTGCAATCCCACTACCAAGTCGCAACTGCCCGTCTCGGCCCAGCGCACACGGATTGTCGTTCCGTCCGCTCTCGCGCGTTGTGTACGTCGGCACCGATTGCGGTCTGTCGCGGAGCGACGACAATGGCGCCACGTGGACAAACATCATCCTGGACCCGAGCGCGCCGATGCAGCAGGACTCGCTCCAGCATCGCGTCTGGTCGGTCAACGTTCTCACTCGCACGTCGGGTGTGGCGGCCGCGGATCGCGGGATGTTTCACCTGGATGGCAACGGCGCGTGGGTTCGTGCGGCGTCGGGCCCGTCCGCAGGCAAGTCGCGAACGTTTCACGCGTTCGCGATTTCGCCATGGAGCGATAGGCATTACTTCCACGTTGGCCTGGGTGTGACGGCCGAGCGGCAGATGTGGATGAGTGTTGATGGTGGAGCGAATTGGACGGAGCTGGATGCACCACTCAACATGAATACGCGGGAGCCGTTTGTCCGAGCGGCGCGTGCCGTGAGTGGGGACGATCGCACGTTCGACGTCTACGTCGGCACGGGCGTCAACTTCTTCCGCCAGAACTTCACGCACTCGGCGGCTGGCCCAATTGGCAGTACGTGGAAGCAGCTCACGGTCGATCATTCCGATCCCGCGGACGTCGCATTTGATATCGATCGGCGCAATCCGATCCTGCTCGCTACCGACGGTGGACTGCACCTAACGACTGACAAGGGATCGAATTGGAAGTACACGGGCGGCGGGCCTAACGGTTACAATGCGCTGCAGTTGACCGAGGTGATCGGTCAGGAGGTAACGGGGAGCAAGCCGCACCTCGATCTCTATTACGCGACGCAGGACAATCATATAAAAGCGTCGGCCGACAGTGGCACCACATGGACGGGCGTACGGTGTTGTGAGGGGTTCCATTTGCGGATCGCGCCGACGACCGAGAACCACAAGGTTTCGCGCCTAACGGGTGCGGCCTGCGCCGGCTGCGGCACTTTTCAGAGCAAGGAGCACCTCGCCTCACAGGGTCCCTGGCCCAATCCGCCGGATGGCGACACGATTCCGGACAACCAGGAGTTCAACGGCACGCCGATGTTGATCGTGGAGGACGCGTATCTCCAGGCGACCAACCACGTGAACACGCCGTTCGTCATCCCGTATTTGATGACACTGTCGGTAGGCGGAGGGTGGTCGCCGGCCTTCACGCTGAATGGGCGGCCGCGCGGGCCGTTGGCGATTGCGGGATCCAAGGCGAATCCGACCGTGTTCCAGGGGTTCCGGATGAATGGGAACCTTCCCTTAGGCGGCCTGCCCTATGGCCTAACGCGCGTCGACAAGGTGGCCACGTCTCCTGTGATCGAGCGTGCAGACAGTGTGGGGATGGGTGCGCTGGGCGTGCTCAAGACGATGTTCGCGTTTTACACGGTGTACGGCGTGGACCCTAACAATTCGGATCGCCTGATCGCGCCGGATTTGCGGAATCAGATGATGAAGTTTTCGCGCGATGGTGGGCGTACGTGGCAAGCGTTTCCGCAATTGACGAGCGCGGTGACCGACAACGGGAAGTTCCGGTTCATGGTAGGAGACGAGCCGCTCGCCAGTGTGATCGCGTTCGATCCGTATGACTCGTGTCACATCATCGTCGGCACGCATCAGCGCGGGATCCTGCGCAGTACCGATGGCGGGACGTCGTGGAAGGTCCTCAAGGGATCGGCGGGCGTGACATATCCCACGTCAGTCTACTTTCCGAGCAAAGGCCGGCCGATCGTGTCGACGTATGGTCGCGGGATGTGGAAGTTGTTGATCAACAGGCGTGACACGGATGGGAAGTGTGCGTTTGTGTCGCGCCCGCCGGGTCCGGTCGTTGTCGACACGCTGATCGTGCTCGATCCGACTACGGGTGCGCCGCGACGCTGGGGTGGTGTCGCTGATACTGCGGTATGTCCGCGCTGCGATGTGATCGTTGTGAAGCAGGGGTGGATCACAGGTTATCAAGCGTCGGGCGATTCGCTCACTGGCATTTCTATTTCCGGTGGAATGATCGCGCAGGTGAATCGCGCGCAACGCGAGGTGCCGCTATCTGTGCCTAACGTGTATGTCCCAGGCGAATGGGCCGGTCAGAATCGCGTGCTGATCGAGCGGCTGCGGCCACCGGTGCGCGCGCGGGGGCTACTCGTGGAGAACGGACGGCTGCGCGGGGTCATCGCAGGCGTGGATGAGCTGCCCGTGACTTTGGCACGCGATCCGATGATCGATGCCTATGGTGTGCAATCCGCGAGCGCGCCTGGCACTGTGCGCGCAGGTGATCGTCTGCGAATTGTTGGGAAGGGTTTTGCGACGGCGGATGCGTCACCGCCGCGGATCTTGATTGATGGGCGTGTGGCGAATGAGCGCGTGCCGGTGCGCGCCGATGGGACGTTCGTGATCGATGTGCCGCTGCGCGCGAGCACCGGTGAGGATGTGGAGATCGTGGCGGAGCAGCAGGATGGTCGGCGTCTGACGCGGGTGCACACGTCCGTGCGCATCACACCTAACGAGAGTTGACTCACCGGCCGGTGCACCCGTCGCTGTAGCCCACAGCAGGTTCTTACACGGAGATACCGCCCCAAAATCCAGGTCAAAATAGGGGATGTTCGGCCCACCAACGCCGTCGGTGACGACGCGCGCCCAATTGCGTCCTTGGGAAAGCGGTACGCAGCACCCGACTGCGGCCAATCCACCCAGCTCCGAGTCCCCACCGATGCTTTCGCTCCCAGGCTTCAAGAAAAGCATGGCCCGTCGGCCAGACAACAAAGACCCCCGGAACGAATCATCCAAATACGACCCCGCCGCCCTCGAAGCCCTCGTCCAACGCGCCGAATCCGCCGCCGAGACGCTCCGAACCCTCGAATCCGGCGACCACGTCGAACAGTTCGCCGCGATGCAGCAACGCATCGCCGAGCTGGAAGGGCAACTCAAGACCGCCGAGCAGGCCGCAACCGAGCTAGCCCAGATCCGCACCCGGTCCGAGCAACAGGCCGAAGAACAGTCCCAAGCCGCCGAAAGAGTCGCCGCCGTCAGCGCCGAAGCTGCCAAAGTCACGTCATCCATCGAGTCCCTGAGCGACAAGATCGAAGCCGTCCTCCAGCTCAAGGAACAGCTCGACCGCGTCGATGAGCTGAACGCGCAGTTCGCATCCATGAACAAGGAAGCGGGGGCCGTCCGCTCCCAGGTGCGCGACCTCACAGAAAACATCTCACGCCTCCGCACCGTCCACGACGACGTCCTCCGCGCCCACAAACACGCGACGATCCGCCTGGATGGTCTCGACGAGCGCCATCAGGCGTCTGCGAACAAGATGGACGCCGTGGAACGCCGCGCGAAATCAGCCGACGAGGCGCTCGAAGCGCTCATGCGCATCGCCAACGGCATCCCGGATGCGCAGCACCACCTCGCCGTCCTCAAGGCCACCGCCGATCAACTCTTTCAGAAAACCGCCGCGCTCGAATCGCAGCGCGAGATGGTCGAGCGCGCACTCAACCAGTCCTCGCAGGTCGCATCGCTCAACACGCAGCTCGCCAGCGCATTCCGCGGTCAGGAAGATCAGGCACGCGTGATGGCTTCTCTGGAAGCGAAATTGGCCGAAGTGCAGGGCCTCCACGCGACGGTCCTTTCACGCAGCGCCGAGATCTCCTCGCAGCAACAGTCACTCGATGCAGCGGAACGAGACGCCGCGCGTGAATTGGGTAACCTGCGCCAGGAAATCCGCGCCAGCACCGAACGCTTCGAGCTGGAGAACCGGAGCCTCGAATCCACGAGCGAGCGCATCGCCGAATTGCGAAGCCTCGTGACGGAATGCGAGACGCGCATCGGCGCGCTCGATTCCACGGTTCAAACGGTGAGCGAGACTGACGCGCGTTCGCGCTCCCTCGCCTCGCAGGTGACGCACCTCACGGACGACATCAATCGCATCTCAGCGCACGCCGAGCGGCTGCGTGCCGTGCGCGATGACGTGGGCGCGATCGACAAGAGCTTGCGCGAGCTGCACGAGCGCTCCGAGCGCGTGGAAAAGATGCGTCCGACGATCGATCAGGTGACCCGCGATCTCGCCACGCTCGAAGGCGCCAAGGAAATGGTGCACGATGGCCTCGAGCAGGTCCGCACCGCCGCGTCCGAAATGACTCGGCTCCGCGAAATCCACGCGGAGACGACGAGCTGGCTCAACGACGCCGACGAGCGCATGAAGGCGCTGCGCGAGCGCGTCGATAGCCTGGATCGCACGCGTCCCACGGTCGACGCGTTAGGCAGAGAAGTGGACCGCGTGCACGCGTCGATCGCATTGATCGACAAGCGTGGCGCGTCGATGGACAACCTGCACGATCGGCTCGCGTCGATGGAAGCGACGGCCGCACAGCTGGAAGAGCGCAGCACCAACGTCAAGTCCAGGATGGATGCGGCCGAAGCGCGGTTCGTGGACCTCGCTCGTCAGGCCGGCGAGGCGGAGCGCATGACGACGACGATCGCCGATGTGCGCAAGGCGGTCGACGGCGCCGATTCGCGGATGGAGAAGGTGAGCGAGTCGCTCAAGGAGCTGGAAGAGCACGCAACGCAGCTCGACGCCGTCGCTGAACGCGTCCGACTACTCGGCCAGGAGCTCGACCAGCGTCAGGGGGCTTTGGAGAAGGCGACGGAGCACCTAACGCGAGCGTCCGAAGAGCGCCGTGAGGCAGCCGATACGGCGAAGCGCCTGGAGGAATTGTCGCGCGACATCACCGAACAGTTAGGCGACGCCAAATCGCGCGCCGAGAATGTGTCCGAGATCGCCGTGCAACTCGAGGAGCGCGCGGCAGCTCTTTCGGATGTCGATCGCCGCATGACGCACCTCGAAGAGTTGCTCGCCAAGTGCGAGGCCTCGAACACATCGCTCACGCAGTCGCTCAATCAGATCGTTGGTCGTCAGGCGACGATCGACGCCGTCGAAGCACAGGTGAAACGCGTGTTCGAAGTCGCCGAGCGGAGCGCGCAGGATATGAAGGCGATTTCGTCGGCGCGGCGTGATGTTGAAGGCGCGCGTGCGTTGCTCGACGACATGCAGGAGCGCGTGAAGAGTGCGGCCACGACGATGGAGGATTTCTCCGAGCGCAAGAAGCAAGTGGAGCGGTTGGAGAAGCGCGTGGCGCGCGCGGATGCGCTTGCGCGTGACGTTAGGTCGACGATCGAGCTGATTTCGTCGCAGCAGTCGGTGATAGACAAGGTGCTGGAGCGGTCAGGGATGTTGGCGATGCAGTCGAAGCAGGTCGAGGCTTTGATCGAGACGTTGCGCGCCGAGTGCGCGTTGGCGACGTCGCTGCACGGCGCGCTCAAGGCCAAGCACGCTGGCGACGACGACGACGACGAGTGAATTGGGAAGCAAGCCGCGTGTTGAAGACGTAACGATCCTGGCGCTGGTTTGGCTGGCCGGAGCCTGCGCCGGGCGTACCAGTCTTCCGTCAACCGGTCCAGCCATCCAGTACACACAGCGCAGCGACACATCGGGGTCTCCGTTCTCAAATCCTGCGGACGATGCTGCGCGCGTGCTTGGCCTCCCGCTTCTTCAGCATGCGATCCTGCCGCCGGACACTCGTGAGCTCCGTACCGCGGGCTCGTATCCGATGATAGCGGGCACGCCTGCCGTTGTCGTTCGCATTGTACAACAGTCGAGCAGCGCCTCTTTCGGCCAGGTCATCTTCGTGTGGTCGCAGCGTCGAGACTGGCCAGGCTACCCCGCAACTCGGTGTAGCCCGTGGATGAACTCTTTTCGGACGTGCGTGCGGGTGGCGCCAGCCGATTCGATCGACTGGGGTGCAGCTGCGCAGCGTCTCGACGAGCTCGGTGCCTGGAC
>DATFBW010000458.1:0-8456 GCA_035253645.1 Gemmatimonadaceae bacterium
CGCCGTCGTTGATCCCCGAAGCGTTTCCAGCAGTGACTGAGCCCATGCCGTCGTGCCGAAACGCGGGTCGCAATTTGGCTAACGCTTCGAGCGTTGTATCCGGTTTGCCGAATTCGTCATGCGCGAAATCGAGCGTCACTCCCTTCTTGGGACCGGGGACTGTCACTGGAACGATTTCATCGGCGAAGCGCTTTCGGCGAACCGCGTCCGCGGCCTTCTGCTGTGACCTCAGTGCGAACGCGTCCTGATCAGCGCGTGCGATGCCGTAGCGTTCGGCCACGTTCTCCGCCGTCTCACCCATGGCATCGGTGCCGAAGCACTCTTTCATCCGCGGATTCACGAAGCGCCAGCCGATCGAGGTATCGAACAGCTGCGCGTCGCGGGCAAAGGGGGCCGCTGCCTTGGACATCACGTACGGCGCCCGCGTCATGCTCTCGACGCCACCGGCGACATAGACGTCGCCATCGCCGAGCCTAACGCCTGCGGCCGCCGTCGCCACCGCAGTGAGACCCGAGGCGCATAGGCGGTTTACTGTCTGGCCCGGGACCGATGTCGGCAGGTCTGCGAGCAGGAGCGCCATCCGCGCCACGTTGCGGTTGTCTTCGCCCGCCTGGTTAGCGCAGCCCAGAATGACGTCGCTGATGCGCTCGCGGTCGAGCGCTGGATATCGCTCGAGCAGGCGTGCAATGACATGTGCGGCGAGGTCGTCGGGACGCGTGTGCGCCAGGCTGCCGCCAAAGGCGCCTATCGCCGTCCGTACACCGTCTACGATATAAGCGTCACGAAGTGCCGATGCAGCCATGTGATGCAAGCGTTAGGCGTTAGGGAAGTGTTCCTTGGCCGTGCGGTATGCCGTGCCGCGGAAAAGACCGACGATTTCGTCCCCGCGTGTCACATCCACCCGATAGTAACCGAGGCGCTCGGACGATGCCTCTTCCCGCGCCACCGCCGTCAGGACGTCTCCCGCGCGGATTGCCGCCGGATACGTAATGCTGTTTTCGATGCTCACGGTGATCCGGCCGTGCGTATTACACGCGAATGCGAACGCGGAGTCGGCGACCGAAAACGCGATGCCGCCATGCGCGACCGCAAAGCCGTTCAGCATCTCGGGCCGGACCGTCATCCGAAGCGTACAAGTTCCGGGACCGATTGCCAGAACCTCAACGCCGAGCCACTGACTGAATGCGTCGCGCTCGAGCATCGCCTGCTGTACGCGCTCGGCGAGCTGTTGTGCGCCTGGCGCTGCCCCTCGCCCGCCGGTCATTGCAGGGGACTCTTCCCTTCCCGGACGAGGCGTCGCAGGAGCGGACTCGCACGGTACCGGTCCTCGTGATACTCGTCGTGCAGGCGGTCGATTTCCGCGAGCACTGTCCCGAGGCCAAGCTCCTGACCCCAGGCCAGCAACCCCTTTGGGAAATTCATCCCTTTGGTCATCGCGACCTCGACCTCGGCGGCGCTCGTTACGCGGTGATGCACTGCGTCGATGGCCTCGTTGATCAGCATGGCGCGGATGCGCGTGAGGATCACGTTGCCTAACGAGTTGTCCTCGCGCGGGCGCGGGCGCTCCGCACCGGAGGCGTAGTCGTAAAATCCACGCCCCGACTTCTTTCCAAGGAGCCCCGCATCGAGCAGCCGGCGCTGCGTGAGTGACGGTTTGAAGCGCGGGTCGAAGTACAAAGCCTTCCACACGCTCTCCGTCACGACGTAGTTCACATCGTGCCCGATGAAGTCCATCAATTCGAACGGGCCCATGCGGAATCCTCCGAGCGTGGTCATCGCCCAATCGATATCGCTGATAGTTGCGATGCCCTCGTCGAGGATGCGGAGCGCCTCGCCGTAATAGGGCCGAGCCACGCGGTTCACTATGAAACCCGGCGTATCCTGCGCGACCACGGTGGTCTTCCCCCAGCGGTCGACGAGGCCACGGGACCTGTCCACGACCGCTGGATCACTGCGCATTCCCGGAACGATCTCCACGAGTGGCATGATCGTCGCCGGATTGAAGAAATGGATGCCTAACGTGCGCTCGGGACGCTGACACGCGGCGGCGATGGCGCCGACGGACAGCGATGATGTGTTGGTCGCCAGGATGCAGTCGTCCGCGACGATTCCCTCCAGCTCGCTGAAGACGCGTTGCTTGATATCCAGCTTCTCGACAATGGCTTCGATCACGAGCCCGCACGGGCCAAGTGCAGCCATACTGTTGCTATCGGCCGCATGAACCAACGCGAGCCTCTGAAGCGTTTGTTCGACTGCATCTTTGGTCAGACGCCCCTTTTCCATGTCGCGCTCGAGGGCTCGCGTAATGCGCTCGCGCGCGCCGTGGCATGCGGAGGCCTGCGTGTCGGCCAGCACAACTTGGTGCCCGTGCATGGCGGCGATTTGTGCGATACCACTCCCCATCGCTCCCGCGCCCACGACTCCGATCACTGGCTGTTCGGCCACCGCCTAACGCCCCTGGAAGGTTGGCGGCCGCTTCGCGAGGAAGGCGCGCACCCCTTCGCCGAAGTCGTGCGAAAACCCGGCTTCGCGCTGCAGCGCCTCCTCGAGTGCGAGCTGGCTCGTTAGGTCATTGCCGAGGGACGCGTTCAGGGCGCGTTTCGTAAGCCCGAAGGCGCGGGTCGGCTGAGTGGCCAGACGTCGCGCCAGGTCCCGTGCAGTGGCCATGAGCTCCGTCCCGTCAACGACCTGCCAGATGAGCCCCCAGTCGCGCGCTTGCTCCGCGCTGATCTTGTCGCCTAACAACGCCATGCCGGTTGCCCGGGCCAGCCCCGCCAACCGCGGCAGGAAATAGGTGCCCGAGCTGTCCGGAATCAGGCCGATTTTGCAGAACGATTGAATGAAATTCGCCTCGCGTGCCGCAAGGACGATGTCGCACGCGAACGCAAGGTTCGCCCCGGCGCCCGCGGCCACACCGTTGACCGCGCAGACGACAGGCTTTTCCATCTCGCGGATGGCGCGGATGATGGGGTTGTATTGGCTGGCGACGATCCCGCCGATGTCGAACTCGCCGATCGTCTCGTTAGGTATCCCGGCCAGGTCCTGGCCGGACGAGAAGCCGCGTCCCGCCCCCGTGAGCAATACAGCCCGCACGCTCACATCCATCGCGGCGGACGCCAGTGCTTGCTGCAGCGCCGCGGCCATCTCCCCGTTGAAGGCGTTCAGGACTTCGGGCCGGTTGAGCGTGATCGTTACTACGCCGTCCGCGGATTCGGTGGCGATCGTCGGCATGGCTCAGTGTGGTGACGGAGCTAATCTAGTGGCGCACGTGCGTGCGCGGCCTAGCGACTGACGACTTCGACTTTGCGCATTACAGCGCCCGCGCCAATCCGGTCCACGACATCCATCCCCTCCACGACTTCGCCGAACACCGTGTAGTCGTGATCCAGGCGGAAGTTGTCAATCAGGTTGACGAAGATCTGCGCATCGCCGGTGTCGCGGCCGCGCGTTGAGATTCCCAGCGTTCCGCGGGTATGTGAGCGTAACCCGAGCTCGTCGCGCATATACGGACCGTCACCGACGTATTCATTCGCATCGGGGCTGCCACCCTGGATGACAAAATTCGGCACGACGCGATGAAAGGTGCGTCCCTCGTAATAGCCGTCACGCGCGTGCTGAGCGACCCGCGCCACGGTCGCCGGCGTTTCGTCGGCAAACAGCCTAACGAGAATGCGACCGCCTCCGGTTGCTTCCGATATCGTGATCCGCAGGTACAGCCGACCCGTCCCAGTCGTAGCCGTCGCGGATGCGGCGAGAGACTGGGATGTCGAACTGGGCTGCACGGGGCTGCCCGTCCATCCTGTCAACACTTCGGCGGCGCGCCGGGCGATCAACGTATCGAAGTCCCGCAGATACGGGCGCAGGAGCGCGGCATCCGCCCGGGTTCCCCGCTGGGCGATGCGCTCGAGTAACTCGCGCCGGGGGTCCCGCGACGTTTCTTCGCGCTTCGTCGTTAGGCGCCCGAGCGCTGCCGCCAGGGTGCTCGCGTCTATCGTCGCGACACTTTCTGCAGCTGTCGCCGCGGCAAGAACGACCTGGTATTCAGTCGCAGCAAGACCGGCGCGGACTGCGCGCTCGCGCAACGTACCGCCCATCTGTGCGAGATGAGTGATCGTCTCCTCGCGCACGTTGGCGTCGCGATCGCTCAGCAGGTCGAGCAGCACGCTGCTGTCATTCGTCGCTCTGGCCGCAGCTCCGAGCGCGGCCCGCACCTGCCACACCGGGTGCATGCGGAAGTGACCGAAGTGAGGGGTTGCGCGCGTCGGGGAGGTGCGCGCGAGAGCGATGAGAGCGCGCGCGGGGATATGCCAGCTGCCCTGCGCCCCCGTTGTATCGTGAGGAAGAAGCCTAACGAGAGAATCGAGAATCGGGCTCGCGATCGTGTCGCGGCAGGTCGTTGCTACGGCATCGACGGCCTCGATGCGCACGGCAACAGCGGCGTCGCCCATCGACCGTATGGCAATCGCGCAGCCCTCGGGGGATCGCAGTGTGCCGAGTGTGCGCACGGCGTCGATGCGAACCATGGAAGCAGTATCCGCGAGACCCGCTTCCGCGACCCGTGCGATAAATGCCGGCGGCGCGTCACGAGGTATGCGGAGCCCGAGTCGGCGCACGCGCGGATCACCGTCGCGCAACGCAGCCGCAAGCAGCGCGGCATCCGCCTGATTCGCGGCCTGGAGGGCGAGGAGCGCGAGCTCGCGGGTCCACACCGCGGTGTCGCCGGCGGTACGAGAATGCAGCGCGCTCTGAGCGAGAGCGTTGGCGAAACAGCCGAGGGAGCGAGCCCGGCGCGCCACTGCGTAAATGCCGTGTGTCGCGCCGTACAGCGTCCCTGGCGCCGCGTTGACGCTGGCCGCCGGCCTAACGCGGCACGTCGTGTCCGGTGACGCCAGCACTGCGCGCGCAATGTCTTCCCCCACGGCCACCGCAACAGCGGGGGATTCGTGCGGCAGACGCCCGATGCTGCGCGCAAGGACCCCAAGGTCCGTCGCGGCGTTGGGTCGCAATAGACGCTCGTGCAATACAGTTCGTGCACGCATCACAGCGGCTGTGTCCCGCCCAGGTTGGACGCTTTGCGCGATGGCGTTGGCCGCTTCTGCGCGAACCGCGGCATCGCGATGCGTGAGGAACCGTGTCAGTGAGTCCACGAAGGCTGGACGCTGCAGTCGGCCTACAGCGCGAACCGCGACGGCGAGCGTCGTGGGCTCTGTCGTCGAATCGAGGAGGGCGAAAATCGGCGCCAAGCCCTCCGTCGTGGTCGGCCGGGCATCCTCGGCCGCGTAAAGCCTGTCGAGATTGTTCCGAGCTGGCTGCGCGGCGCACCCCGCGAGAAACACACACCAGGCAAGAAGAACCGCCGGAAGACAACGAAACGCGTGATTTGGAGTAAGCAAAAGCTGGCGCCTGATAGCGTTGATTTGGGGGGTGTCAAACTGTCGTCCGCACCGTCAATTAACCACTAGCGCCGTCGCGTGGGCTCTGAGACCGCGTCCCGCACTCGCGCCTCGGCGCCGTTGCTTGCCACCGCTGGCCTTAGTCCCAATGGGCAGGCTGTAAATTGGAGCCCTTCGCAAACCTCAAAATCGTTTGATGGCGTCACGCCCCTCGGCAAAGAACAGAGCTAGCCAAGTGCCCCCCGCCGCGCCGGCCCAGGCCACCGGCGATGGGAAGGCAAGTCGCGACGGCCACGAACGCGGCTCCCGGGGCGCACGCAAGGAAGCGATCGACTGGAGGAGAGCTGCGTATATCGCCCTCGCCTCGCGCGCGCTCGACGACCTCGAGGAGACGACCAACCGAAATCGCGCCAACATTCCGAAAGATCACGTAGTGCTCTATCAGTTTTCGGCGCGGGGACACGAAGTGGCTCAGGCGATCCTCGGCCAGCTGATGACCGGTCCCCATGATGGAGTAGGCGCCTACTATCGCTCACGCCCATTGCTGTTGGCGCTTGGCCTTTCGCTGGAGGACGCGCTCGCGAGCCCCCTGGGACGCTCCGGCGGGTTCAGCGACGGCCGAGACATCGGCGTCGTGTGTAACCTGCCTAACGTGGAAGGACCGATCGTGCTCCCGATGTCCGGCGACGTCGGCTCGCAATTCACGCCGGCAGCGGGGTGGGCGCAGGCGATCACGTATTACCGTGACGTGCTCGCGGACACCACGTGGGACGGCGCGATCGGGCTCGTCACCGGCGGGGATGCCGCCGTCGCAACGAACGGGTTCTGGTCGTCGCTTACGATCGCGACGACCCTCAAGCTCCCTCTGCTCTTTTACGTCGAAGACAACGGCCTCGGCATCTCTGTGCGCGGTGAGTTGCAGACGCCTAACGGGAACATCGCCGCGAACCTGGCCTCGTTCGGCAATCTGTTGGTCCGCGATGGGGACGGGACCGACCCCGCAGAGACTGCACGGCTGCTCATCGAGAGCGTGGCCCATGTACGCTCCGGAGCCGGACCCGCCCTCGTTCACCTAACGGTCCCGCGCCTATCGAGCCACTCCGGGCCGGATAATCAGCGGGGCTATCGGACCGAGAGTGACATCGCCGCCGACTGGACGCGTGATCCACTGCCGAAGCTCAAGGCCTTTCTGGTTCCTTCTCGCTTGAGTGAGAAGGAGTGGGCAGCGCTCGAGCAGGACGTGATGCGAGATGTCGAGGCAGCGGTGACGGCGGCTCGCGCGCGCCCCGCTCCAGATCCGACAGCAATCCGCCGTTTTGTGTATGCGGAGCCCACGCAGCCAGGCGATTGCGCCGTCACGGGGGGGTTGACGGCAGCGGAGCGCGCCACGTTAGGCGGAACCTCGGAGGCGGCGGCAGAAGGAACGCGCGTCTTGTTTGCCGAGGCGGTCCGCCGCACGCTCCGTACCGAACTGGCGCGCAATCCAAAGCTGCTCGTGTTCGGAGAGGACGTCGGCGTCAAAGGTGGCGTGCACCTCGTGACCGAAGGCTTGCAGAAGGAATTCGGCCCGGCGCGCGTTTTTGACACGTCGCTGAGCGAAGAAGGAATTGTCGGTCGCGCCGTCGGTTTTGCGCTCGCCGGCTTGATGCCCGTGGCGGAGATCCAGTTCCGGAAGTACGCGGATCCCGCGCATGAGCATCTGAACAACTGCGGAACGATGCGTTGGCGCACGGCCAACCGTTTTGCCGCGCCGATAGTCGTTAGGATGCCCGGCGGTTTCGGTAAGGACGTGGGCGACCCCTGGCACAGCGTTACGGGTGAGGTGACCTGGTCGCACGCCGTGGGTTGGCAGGTCGCGTTCCCGAGCAATGCCGCGGATGCCGTCGGTCTGCTGCGGGCCGCGATGCGCGGCGAGAACCCCACGATTTTCTTCGAGCACCGCGCGCTCCTCATGACGAGTGACGGCAGCGCCCCCTACCCCGGCGACGACTACGTCCTCCCCTTTGGCGTCGCCCGCAGAGTTCGCGAGGGGGAGAGCCTAACGATTGTGTCATGGGGGGCCATGCTGCAGCGGGTCACGCAGGCAGTCGACCAGGTGAGCGCAGACATCGAAGTGATCGATCTCCGCACCATTGCGCCGTGGGACAAGCGAGCAGTTTTGGATTCGGTACGCAAAACAGGTCGCTGTCTGATCGTGCACGAAGACACGTTGACCTCGGGCTTTGGCGCTGAGATCGCCGCGACTGTAGCGAGCGACGCGTTCTGGGAGCTTGACGCACCGGTTCAACGCATCGCGATCCCGGATGTGCCAACGCCGTATCATCCTTCCCTCATGGCCGCCGTCGTCCCAAGCACGGAAACAATCGAGCAACGTATCCGCGAACTTCTGGCCACCTAACGATGCGATACATTCGTGTGTTGTGCTCGCTCGCCGTGACTTGCGTCGCCACGAGCGCTGTCCAGGCGCAACCAGCCGTCTATGACCGCGTGATCCTCAACGGCCGCGTGATGGATCCGGAAACTGGGCTCGACGCCCGGCGGAACGTGGGAATCCGCGGCGGCAAGGTCGCTGTCCTCGCCACCGGTGCGATCGCGGGGCGCGACACGATCGACGCCTCCGGTCTTGTGGTAGCCCCTGGATTTATCGATCTCCACGTGCACTGGCATTCCGACGAAGGGTACCAGTTCGCCGCGTTGGATGGCGTGACGACCGCGCTGGAGCTGGAGGGCGGAGTCGCGGCCGTCGCCGCCTGGTACGCAGCGCGTGCGGGCAAATCGCTCGTCAATCATGGGGCTTCGGCGTCTCATGGCGGTGCACGGAGGGACGCCGTGCGTACGCGCGGCGATCTCACGGCGGCGCGCACGCTGCAGGATTCCATGGAGGCTGCAAACCCGGGCTCCTATCGCACGGCAACGAACGAAGAGATCGCGCAGATCGTAGCGCACATCGCCGCGGGGCTGCGCGACGGCGCGTTAGGCATCGGCATGGGGCTCGCGTACGTCCCCGGCGCCGGGCGCGATGAAATCTTTCGCGTCTTTCAAGAGGCCCAGCGCCAGGGCGCC
>DATFBW010000459.1:0-19617 GCA_035253645.1 Gemmatimonadaceae bacterium
TGAAACGTCACGTCGCCCCCGCGCTCCACGTCGAAGACATCCACTCCACGGGCCGCGAGGAGCTCCCTGGGCACGGCGACGCCGGCGGATTGGGCGGCCCTGCCTAACGTGACGACCGGGGGATGCTCCAGCAGGAGCAGAACGTCGTCCCGCAGCTCGCCGGTAACTCTGGCCCGCGCCAACCCGCGCTGCAATTCGAGCGCTTCGGCGTACGGCACGAGCCCGAGGTCCACGGCGAGGATATTGGCCATGCTTAGCTCGGTGCTCGGAGGTCGGAGCTTGGAGCGACGTTAGGCTGCCTTGACCTTTGACCTTCGACCTTTGACCTGTCGTCAGGCATGAATCATTCTCCCCAGCGAATCGAGCGCCGCTTCTGCGACAGCCTCCGCCAGGGTCGGATGCGCATGGATAGCGAGATCGACTTCCTCCACGGTGAATTCGTTCTCACGCGCGACAGCCAGTTCGTGGATCAGCTCCGTGGCGTGCGCCCCGACGATATGCGCGCCGAGGATCTCACCGTATTTCGCGTCGCGGATGATCTTCACGAAGCCTTCTGTCTCGCCAGAGGTGCGCGCGCGACCGTTCGCCGAAAACGGGAACTTGCCGACCTTGTATTCGAGCTTCTTTTCCTTGACTTGCTGTTCGGTGAGCCCGATAGAAGCCACCTCGGGGTGGCAATACGTTGCGTTAGGCACGTTGCCGTAATTCACAGGATGTGCCTTGTGTCCCGCCAGGAGCTCCGCGAGGACCACTCCCTCGCGCGAACCCTTGTGCGCCAGCATCGGCGGACCGGCGACATCTCCAATCGCGTACACACCTTTCGCTGATGTCTCGAACTTCTCGTTGATCTTGACGAAACCGCGATCCGTCAGCTGTACCCCGGCCTCCTTGAGACCGAGGTCCTCCACGTTAGGCGCGCGTCCTGCGGCGATCAGCACTTTCTCGACCTCGAGGTCCTGTTTGGCGCCACCCGATTCGACGGTGCACTTCACGGACTCCTTACCGACTTTCACTCCTGTTATCTTCGCGCCAGTCACCACGTCGATCTTGCGTTTCTTGAACGAGCGCGCCACCTCTGCTGATGCATCGGCATCCTCCAGGGGCAAGATGTTAGGCAACACCTCGACCAGCGTTACCTGCGAACCAAAGGCGTTGAAGACGTCGGCGAATTCACAACCAACGGCCCCAGCGCCCACGATGAGCATCGATTTCGGCGTCTTTTCGAGGATCAACGCTTCGTCGGACGATATGACGGTCGTCTTGTTGAGCTCCAGTCCGATCTGAGGCAGTCCTTTCACGCGCGACCCGGTGGAGATGACGATCGCCTTTTTCGCGTCGTGCTTCTCTTCCTTGCCGTCCGCATTCTTTACAAGCACGGTCTTCGCGCTGCCTAACCGCGCGGTGCCCTTGATCCACGTGATTTTGTGTTTCTTGAACAGGAACTCCACGCCCTTGGAGTTCTGCTGACTGACTGCGCGCGAGCGTTTCATCGCCACGCCGTAGTCATACTTCACGTCGCCGGTCGTTATGCCGAAGTCTGACGCGTGGCGGACCTTGTTTGCTAACGCGGCGCTTTCGAGCAGCGCTTTGGCTGGTATGCATCCCCAAAGTACGCAGGTGCCGCCCAGGCCTTCGCGTTCGATGACGGCGGTGGATAGTCCGAGTTGCGCAGAGCGGATGGCACCGACATAACCGGCGGGGCCGCCGCCGATAAAGATGACGTCGAAGGAGGGCATAGAGCGCGTTCGAAATGACGGATGAACTACCGGGGCGCGCGAAATCTAGCCGCCAGCGCGACCCACGCGAGCGCTGTACCCCCTACCGACGTGTGATTCGACCGTACGTGAGTCTAAGGCCGACCCCCGACTACTCGTCCGCGTTAGCGCTTGTCGATGGCAACGCGGCGAGTTTGGCTCCTCACGCCGTCCGACACCACGAGCTCCAGATCTCCGTGAGCCTCGAAGTTGGCCACGCCGCCGCGCGCGATGGATAAGACGTCGCCAGTCCGCGCGTCGCGAATCAACACACCGCGCACCGCGCGATCTGACCACGTCACTCGGGTAACCCCACTCGGCGTGCGCCTAACGCTTGGCGAAATGGTGGTGAGCGACGTTGTCGAGCGTTGCTCGACAGACCTGCCACGTGCGCGCAAACGGAGGGTCGCCAATGCGCGTCCGCGCAGCGCCGTTTGCGGCACCACGAACGCAAAGTGGCGATCCTCCGGGTTGGCGTGATCCACCACGTCGCCATCGAACGCATAGGAAAACAGAACGGATCCGTCCTCGGCCAACCCGTCGATCCGGTTGGCACCGCTCACCACCGGCAGGGACGGCGCGGCGACGATCTCGAACGCCGGCTCGAGGATGACGTCATTGCCGACGATGCGCCCCCACACCAAAACGCCCGGTTCCGGAGCGCGCACGCGCGCCGCAGCGATCGATGGCGAGTACTCGCGGTAACTCATGATACCCTTGTACGTGAAGTCGCTCACCCAGGTCGGCACGCAATAACCCATCACGTCAGGCATCGTCGCGGCCTTGAATAGTCCAGTCGTTAGGTCGTAACCACTGACGCCAATGCGACCGCCCGCATACGGATACGCCGGATCGGGACTGCCGGCTCCACCGCAAGGCGCGTGGTAGCGCCCCCAATTGTGTCCGAGCTCGTGCGCCATGACGTCGGCTCCACTGGGCAGATAATCCCAGCCGATTGCCGCTGGCGCGCCCAGGTACCCCATTCCCGCGACGCCTGACGAGTACGTTGTCCTGAGAACGCCGTAGTAATAACGCGAGCTGCCATCGATGGCGCGCAGGGCGTTGATTTCGTTCAGCACGGCATTCCAGGCGCCATTGCCGTCATCGGACTGCACGACGCCTGAGTTGCTCGTATACGTCGCCCGCACGTCTGCGTCGATTGTGCCTACCGGGAACATGCGGCGGATGTCGTTCAGAAACCCCGGCGTATTTGCCGAGGTGACGTTGCCCGTTAGGTCGTTGCTCTGTTTGATCGGAACGAAGCGGATGGAGACGGGCGCGACGGACTTCACCACGAGTGCAGCCGTGCCCGAAGCGGGCCAGTTGTTATCAGATTCTACTTGTTCGCCGATTGCATTGCCCGGATCCACATCGGCAAGGATGCGCAGTCCGGGCTGAATCAAGGAACCGGCGACTGCGCCGTACCAGGCAGACGTTAGGCTCAGATCGCTGACCGTGGTCGGGACGGAGCCGGTGGGCGCATTGAGCGTGAGCGTGTTGAGGAGCGTCGTGCCGTTGTATAGACGGACGCGCACTTGTGGCCTGAGCGTGTTCGCCGCATTGGCTTTGACGAATACGCGCACGAGGCCGTCGCGCCCGGCAACAAGCGGCACGTCGCCGTTCAGCGTCTGCACCGCCTGCGTGATGTAGACATTTTCGATCGTTAGGTTGGCACCGCTCCCACCCGCAAATGCGTACGTCACTGTCGGTTGCACAGGCACTGCCGACGCCGAGACGGACGCCGTGACGCTTGGCGCTGTGGGCGAATAGGTATTGCCGTCGATCGTTACGTTAGGCGACACCAGGCTATACGTGCCAGGCTTGAGGCCCAGTAAGACCTCTCCCGCATTGGCCGTGCGGCTGTAGCCGTCCGGCCCACTCACCTGGATCGACGGGGTCACCCCCGTCGGCAGCCCATTGGTCATGATCTGCAAACGCCCAGTTGCGATCGCGTACTGAATGCTGTAGACGAACGGCGCAATGCCAGCAGAGATCTCGATCGTCTGTGTAGCGTTAGGTGCGGCGTAACCATCTCCCGCAGCCGTCACTTGTGCCGCCGACAACGTGTAGGATCCAGGTACGAGCTTCGTGACGGCTTCGCTGGCAGTGAACTGGCGCGCAAAGTTGTTGGGGCCGGTCATCGCAACCGCAGCGAGCGTCCCCGATGGCAGGCCGGAGATCGTCAGCTGCAGTGTCGCGCTCGCGATCCCGTACGTGATGTCGACGGTGCGGGCGGTCCCTGCGGCCAGCTCGACGTTCTGTGTCGCCGGTAGTGCACCGTAACGCGCGGTTTCCGTCTCCGCGTCGCCCGCCAGAACGGCGTAGCTTCCTGGCGTTAGGTCCGTAATCGTCGTCGTACCCGCCAAGGGGCGCGAAAAGCCGTTAGGTCCGGTGACCGTGACGATTGCGGTCGTTCCTTCCGGAACGTTGTTGATATTGACCGTTAGGCTCGCTCGCTTGGGCGCCAGTGTATTGCCGCCGGTGGCTGAGTCGCCCCCACCGCATGCGGCAAACCCTGCCAATCCTAGCGTGCAAAGCGCGAGTGCGATGTAACGCGGCACGTCTACTCCTCGGGCGTAAGTCCGTCTCTCCCAAGGACGTGCGTGGGGCGCGAGGGTGACTCGACGCGCGGCGTCGCGGGGTCACGGGAAAGGGCAGGACCGTCACAGTGCTACACGCGCTGTGACGCCCGTGTACCGGTGCATCACTTCGCGCCGGCGCGTCTTAGGCCGGCCTAACGCGGCCTGCCACTGGCTCCTCGTCGCGGCGTCCCCAACACACAACCATCTGCGGGGATCTATCTCGGCGATACAGCCACCCGATGGGTCGTGCTGCGCACGCCGTCGGAGACGGTAACAGTGAGCGCGGTTGCTCGCGTCGCCACGCTCACTGACGTCCTGGTGCCGAAGCTGAGTATTTCGCCGCTTTGTGCATCACGCACCAGGAGACCGCGCGCGACGGTGTCGCGCACTGTCACTCGTACTCGTCCGCCAGATGCGCGGCCGGCGGTGAGAGCTACGCGACCAAGTTGCTGCGTCGCGCGGAGCTCCGTACTGCTCCCGTTCGACGTCAGGCGCCAGGCTGTAACGGTTTGGCCACGAAGACTTTCCTTTGGTATTACAAAGGCAAAGATCCGATCACCCGAGCGTCCGTGATCGACCTCCTGGCCCGGGAACGAGAATTCCAAGATTCTCGTGCCGTCTTGAGATATGGCTTCGAGGCGATTGGGCCCTTGTTTTGTTGGCAACGACGCCTGGGCGTGAACATCGAAGGTCGGCTCGAGAATGGGTTGGCCGTTCTGCACGCGTCCCCACACGAGTATACCCGGTTCTGCTCTTGGCTGCGGCGACTGACGCGACGCAGTGCCTAACGAGACGTTGCTGAAAATGCGCTCGTAGTGATAATCGCTAATCCAAGGGTCGCGACAGTAGCCCATGAAGTCAGGTGTACCGGCGCCGTACACGAATCCAGTCACCAAATCAACTCCACCAAAGCCGATGCTACCGCCCGGATGAGAGGGATCGATCCCCTCGCTCGTCCCGCATGAGGAGTGGCCGAGTCCAAAGTTGTGACCCAGTTCATGCGCCATGACCGTGCTGCCGGAGGGGCGTCTGTCCCAACCTATGGCTGTGGAACCTCCGATGACCCCAAAGCCCGTGATGCCTGACAGATGCGCTAGCTGGGCGACACCGTAGTAATGGTCGTTTGATCCTTCGGCGCTCCGGAGGGCGGCGAGCTGATTCAGCGCCTCTATCCACGTTGCGGGGTCCGTTGGACTCAGTGCCTGCCCGCTGATAGTAAATGGCGACCGCAGCCTCGTCGTGATGTTGCCTAACGGCAGCATGCGGCGTGTGTCGTTCAGGAACTCATTGATGTTTGTCGAGTTCACGACACCAGTGACACCGGTAGCCGCCTGCATAATAGGCACTATCGTTATGCCGATCGGCCGAACATTTCCAACGCGCACCGGGATTGGTAACTGCGAGGCAGGGAATACGTTGTCAGCTTCGTTGTTCTCGATGTAGAAGTTTGTTGGGTCGACGTCGACAATGACTCCGAGTCCGGGCTGCACAAACGCGCCGGGTATTCGGGCGGTAAACCAACCGAGCACGTTGCCGAGCGCCACAGTCGTGGGGACGGCATATGACGGCGAGGGAAATGTCAGGGTGTGGACAAGCGCGCCGCGGTCATACAAGCGCGCGCGAATCGTCGGCCTCGCGCCGTTCAGGGTATCGCCACGTATGAAGGCCGTGAGCATCGCATCGCGTCCGGCGACGAGCGGCAGAGTGCCGTCTAGCCGATACGACTGCTGCATGACTCTCACGGCTTCGACGCTGAGATTCACCGGTCCGTGATTGACGTAGTCGATATCCACTTCGTGCGGCTTGACCCTTGGGAATACGAAGACCTGGAACGGTTGAAGGGTTGGGACAAATCCTTCTCGGGCCGTCTGAACCGGGAACGGGGTGAAGGCGTAATGCCCGTATTGAGGACCTGGCGGTAGCGTGAGTGCGAACGTCGTTGTTTTGGTGATCAGTGTTCCTTCTGGAATCCCGGGCCCGAGGAACTCAATCGCCGCATCGGTACCCGCTGGCATGCCGCGAACGTTGACGGTGATTGCAAGGATCAACGGCGCATACGCGAAACTCGCGGACGCGGTGGCATTATTCGTTAGGTCGAACTCCAGTGGTGTAACAAGCGGCCCGAAAGCATCCTGGACATCGTCGGCATGCACGATGTAATGGCCGGGTGTCAGCGCCGTGAGCGTCGTCGAAGAGGTGAGCGACTTTGAATAGAGGTTCGGACCGTAAATGCGAATCGACGCCGGTATGCTGTCTGGCACGCCCGTCACCTGAATAGCGAGTCGTGCGGTCGGTATCGTATATGCCACCGTAAAGCGTGTCGGCTGCGTCGAAGCGGCGATCTGAAAGCGCGGAAACATCGTTAGGGGCACGTAGGTCTGCCCTGCGACAACGATTGTATCCGCGGTGAGGTCTACCTCTCCGGCGTCGAGAAGACCGATCTCTTGCTCGGGAATGACAGGAATGTGACTCTTCAGTCGAATGCCGGGAACAGCTCCGTTAGGCAAGCCGCTCGTCGAAACGATGAGGCGCCCTGAGACGATCGAATACGACAAGGTGGCGACTGTTGAGTCAGCTCCAGCCTTCACGTCGACCACTGGATTGACGAATGGTGCATAACGATCGCCGTTGTGCACCGTGCGATCTGCGTTGACGCTGTAGCGACCGGGCCGCAGCGGGCGCACGATGCCGGGCGCGGTTGTTTCGAGCCGGAAGCCGATCGCTCCGACGGTTACAGGTACCGTAGCGCCCGGCGGCAACCCGGGCGTTTCGATCTTGAGCCAGCCCGAGGCTACTGCATAACGAACGGAAGCAACGCTCAGAGATTCCGCGATCACTCGCACGGTTACCACGGAATCAACGGATGAGAAAATGTCGCTCGACGTCGTGACGTCGGCGGCCCTCACAAAGTAGTCCCCGGGTAGCAGGTCACGGAGCGTGTCGCGAATGCCTAACGTGAGTGCTGCAAAGGTGGGACCTGTCACAGTGAGGGTCGGCTCGGCGCCAGTGGGAAGCCCCACGATCGACGCCGTGAGCGCGCCACCACGTGCCTTGGGGGGTAGCGTGTGTCCCGTAGGTGGACTGTCGCCCCCCGAGCAGCCGGATGATCCGAGCGCGACGAGGAGCGCGGCCGCGCGCCATATACGCACCGCTGCTACGCCCACCGTTGCTGGACCTTCCGATACACGCAAAAACTCCTGGTCGTAAATCTGTCTCGGGACAAGGACGTGCGTGTTCAGAAGGCGTCACTGGCGCGCTCAGTGATGTCATACAAGCCAGAAGGGATGGAGCATTGGGAATAAAGCGATCCTCGGCGCGCGCTGGCCGATTCCGTTATTCCCCTACTATCAACCCCTAATACACCAGCATTAAGGGGTTCTCTATCAGCCGGCGGAGCGTCTGCAGGAACTTGGCCCCCGTCGCGCCATCGATTACACGGTGATCGCAGCTCATCGTCACGCGCATCCGGCGGCGCATGATCACGGCATCGTTATGCACGACGGGTCGCGGCTCGATCGCGCCGATCGCGAGGATACCGGCTTCCGGCGGGTTAATGATCGCCGTGAAGTGATCGATGCCGAACATCCCAAGGTTCGAAACCGAAAACGTCGACCCTGTGTACTCGTCCGGCTTGAGCCGACGGTCCCGCGCGCGACCCGCCAGCTCACGCGCTTCGCGCGCGATCTCCGAGAGCCGTTTCCGATCGGCATCGAAGATCACCGGCGTGATGAGACCATCTTCGATCGCGACCGCCATGCCGATGTGCACGCGATTCCAATACCGGATCGCATCGCCTAACCAGTGCGCATTGCATTCGGGATGCTGCGCCAATGCCGTCGCCACCGCCTTGAGGACGATGTCGTTGAACGAGACCTTGTACTCCTCGCCCATCTCCGCCATCGCCGATCGCATCTCGGCGACGCGTTCCATGTCGAATTCGGCCGTCAGATAAAACGTAGGTATGGGGCCGATGGACTCGGCGAGCCGCCGCGCGATCGTCTTGCGGATCTGCGTGAGCGGTGTGTCCCTGTAATCCTCACCCGGAGCGGTAGGTGCGCGGCGCTGGCCGTCGCCGCTCGGCGCGCGCGCGGATTCGACGTCGCGCTTCACGATGCGACCGCCGGGGCCGCTCCCGGAAACACTCGTTAGGTCCAGACCGCGTTCCGCCGCCAGGCGGCGTGCCAGCGGAGAGCTTTTTGTCCGTTCGGAGCTCGAAGCTCCGGGCTCGGGGCTCGGAGCTGCTGCGCCAGACGCAGGTTGTGGAGCGCGCGGCGCGGGCTGCTGTGGGGGCGCCGGGGCCACAGCCTCTTTCGCGGGAGGTCCCGTGGCGACGGTCGCTGCGGCCGGTTGCGACTTCGTTTCGGCTGCTGCCGGTGCCTCTGCGACCAATTCGTCGATCTTCTCGTCAGGCCCCGCGATGACGGCGATCAAAGTTCCAACGGGTGCCGCCGCATTCTCCTGAATCAAGCGCTTGCGTAGCACGCCATCGCCGCGCGCGACAAGCTCCATGATCGCTTTGTCAGTTTCAACTTCCGCGAGCACATCGCCTGACTTGACTTGGTCTCCCTCGTTCTTCAGCCATTTGACGAGGCGGCCTTCTTCCATCGTTGGCGACAGCGCTTCCATGACGACTTTCGTTGCCATAAGCGCCTAGTCGAGGTAGGAGACTTTGCGCACAGCGGCAACCACCTTGGGGATGTCGGGCTTCGCCGCCTTTTCCAGATTCTTCGCGTAAGGCATTGGGACGTCAGCCTGCGCGACGCGCAACACCGGTGCGTCGAGGTCGTCGAAGCACTCGCGCTGGATTACGTCGACGACGCTCGTTCCCACGCTCGATATCGGCCAGCCTTCTTCGAGCACTACCGCGCGATTCGTTTTTTGAATCGACCTCGCAATCGCCTCCAGATCCATCGGGCGGAGCGAACGGAGGTCCACGACTTCCACAGAGACGCCATCCTTTGCCATCGCGTCGGCCACCTGCTGAGCGAGCAGCACGGACTTTCCCCACGTCACGATCGTGCAGTCGCTCCCCTCACGCTTCACCTCTGCCTGACCGATTGGGATCACGTAGTCCTCGTCAGGCACTTCGCCCTTGGTGTTGTACAACATTTCGCCTTCGAGCACGATGACCGGATTGTCATCGCGGATCGCGCTCTTGAGCAGGCCTTTCGCGTCGTGCGGGGTGCCCGGCGCGACGACCTTGAGACCCGGGATGTGCGTGAGCCAGGACTCCCACGCTTGCGAGTGCTGCGAGGAAAGCTGCAAGGCAGCCCCGTTAGGCCCCCGAAAGACAATCGGTACAGGATATTGCCCGCCGGACATGTACAACATCTTCGCGGCATTGTTGACAACCTGGTCCAGGGCGAGCACCGCGAAATTCCACGTCATGAACTCGATCACCGGACGCAGGCCGACCATGGCGGCACCGACACCGACACCCGCGAAGCCGAGCTCCGTGATCGGCGTGTCGACCACACGCATTTCGCCGAACTCCTGAAGCAACCCACGCGAGACTTTATAAGCCCCCTGGTACACGCCGACTTCTTCCCCCATGAGAAACACGCGGTCGTCGCGCGCCATCTCTTCGCGCAAGGCAGCGTTCAAGGCATCACGATAGGTGAGAACGGGCATGGCGCCTAACGAAATCTAGGATTCGACGTACACGTCTTCGTACAACGCGTCGAGCGGCGGCTCGGGCGACGCATCCGCGAAATCCCATGCGTCCTGCACGACGGCTTTCACACCCTCGTCCATCTCGGTGAGCTCTTCGTCCGTGAGCTCGCCCGCCTCAAAGAGCTGATCGCGCAAAACGGCGATCGGATCCCGTTTGCGATATTCCTCGAGCTCCTCCTTGGTTCTGTACGTGCCGCTCACCGCGTCGGACATCGAGTGCCCCATGAAGCGGTACGTGCGGACCTCGAGCAGTGTCGGGAGGGACTCGGAGCGCGCGCGATTCACTGCCTCCAGTACCTTCGAACGCACCGCGAGCACGTCCTGTCCGTCGGTGACGTCCCGCGGCATGTCGTACGCAGCGCCGCGCATGTAGATGTCGTTGATTGACGACGCGCGCTCCAGCGCCGTCCCCATCCCGTAACGGTTGTTCTCGATGACGTAGATGACCGGCAGCTTCCACAACGCGGCCATGTTCAAGGCTTCGTGAAAAGCACCCGTGTTGACCACGGATTCTCCCATGAAGCACAGGCACACCTGATCGTTCCCGCGATACTTGATTGCAAAGCCGACGCCGGTGCCTAACGGCACGTGTCCACCGACGATGCCGTGGCCGCCCAGGAAGTTGACGTTGCGGTCGAAGAGGTGCATGGAGCCCCCCTTGCCGCGCGAACAGCCGTCGATGCGGCCAAAGAGCTCCGCCATCACGGCGCGCGGAGTGATGCCACGCGCCAACGCCTGGCCGTGATCACGGTACGTGGTGATCACGTAGTCGTCGTCGCGGAGCGCGGAGATCGCTCCGGTTCCGCAAGCTTCCTGCCCGATATAGAGATGGCAGAACCCGCCAATCTTTCCTAACGCGTACGCCTCAGCGCAACGCTCTTCGAACCGGCGCTGAAGCAACATGGACCGGAGCAACTCGCGACGCATATCGCGGTCCGTCTCGCCGAAGCCGTGTGGCGCAGTGCCATTGGCTTCGTTGCGCTTGGCCGGCTGGCCCTTGCCGCGGGCACGTTCTTTCGAGGATGTAGCCATGTCTCTGCCTAACGCAAATCGGCGACTAGACGCCGGCGGCCTGGACCTGCTCCCAGGCGTGATAGCTTGAACGGACCAATGGCCCCGATTCCACGTGGCGGAAGCCCATGGCGCGACCCGCCTCGGCCAACTCGCGAAATTCCTGCGGCGTGTAGTAGCGGTCGAGCGGAAGGTGATCGGCGGACGGCCGGAGATATTGGCCTAACGTCAGGATGTCGACGTCTACGTTTCGTAAGTCCCGCATCACGGCGAGCACCTCTTCGGTCGTTTCGCCGAGCCCGAGGATGATCCCTGTCTTTGTGGGGATTTCGGGCGCCTCGCGCTTGACGAACTCGAAGATGCGCATGACGCGCTCATAGCGGCCACCCGGGCGTGCGCGGCGATACAGACGCGGCACTGTCTCCGTGTTGTGGTTGTAAATGTCGGGACGCGCATCGAGCACTTGGCGGATCGCGTCCTCATTTCCCTGGAAGTCGGGAACGAGAACTTCCACGGAACACGTGGGAATGCGCGCGCGCACTTGGCGGATCGTCTCCGCAAAGATGTACGATCCGAAGTCCGCGAGGTCGTCACGATCGACAGACGTGATCACGGCGTGACGCAAGCTCATCTCGGCGATCGCTCGCGCTACGCGTTCGGGTTCTCCGATGTCGTACGCGGGCGGCCTGCCATGCTGCACTGCGCAATAGCCGCAGTTTCTCGTGCAGACGGCACCGAGGATCATGAACGTCGCAGTCCCATGCTCCCAGCATTCGCCCACGTTGGGGCAGTGCGCTTCTTCACAGACAGTATGCAGATCCAACTCGCGCATGAGATGCTTGAGGCGCGAATAGTTGGCGCCCCCAGGCGCCCGAACCTTGAGCCATTCCGGCTTGCGCTCAGGGAGAGCCGCGCGGCGGTGACGGCCCTGGATCTGGTAAAGCGAGGTCAAAGGTCGAAGGTCAGAGGTCGAAGCTGAAGCTCGGGGCTCGGAGCTCACAGGTCGAAGGCCCAATGTAGAGTGCCTTCGCCGCTGATGTCACTTTGGCTAACCATCAAAGATACACTAGAACGGTTATCGAATCTGAGGTGGCGCCAAGGTGGCTTCATGGCGCTGTAGGGAGAAAGGTGACAGGTCGAACGGCGGTTCCTCGCCAACGAACAGTGCTGCAATGCAGTCGCCAGTGATCGGTGCCTTGAGGATCCCGTTGCGCGAGTGGCCGGTCGCATACAGGAGAGCGGGGAACTCGGGGTCCTGTCCCAAGACCGGGAGGGAATCGCTCGACATCGGGCGGAGTCCGCACCAGTGGTCGTCCGGCTCCCGTTCACGGAGCTGCGGTAGAAGCGCCTTGGCGCCTCCAGACAGCCTGGACGCGGCTTCGGGGGTGATGGCGACGTCAAACCCTGCCTCGTCGCTCGTAGCGCCCACCAGAATGCGGTCTACTGCCCTCGGGACGGCGTAGACGCCCGCGCCATAAACGGGGCGATTCAGAGCCTGCGACGAGGCTCCGGGGTCATACCGGAGCATTTCGCCCTTGAGGGGCCGGACGGGGAGAGGGCGGGGCAGTCCCGCGAGAGTGTTGGACCAGGCACCTGCCGCCACGACCACGGCAGACGCGGAACGGCGGTCCCCAAGGCTCGAGATTAGCGTGGCCGAGTCGCGTCCCAGCTCGATCCGCGACACGAGGCCCTCGACCTCTCGCAGCTTCGGGCCGGCTGTTCGCGTCGCGTGCTCGAGCGCGTCCATGAGGGCCACGTTATCCACGTAGCCATCGAGCTCCACGAGCACACCTCCGCGCGTAGCTGCCAGCGCCGGCTCGAGAGAGCGTACCTCGTTAGGCAGCAAATACGGGATGCCTGAACGCGCGGCGACTTCCCGCAATCTGACTTCACTTTCGTCGTCGAGGGCGACGTCCAGGATACCGCTACGACTGTGTTCCACATGCGTGCTGGCGCGTTCACGCAGGGATTCGAGGAAGGCGGGGTACGCGTCGCGTGCCGCTACCGCGAACTCGTGTGACGGTCCCGACCCCCCTTCGATGGACGGCGCCAGCAGCCCTGCCGCCGCACGTGACGCGGCCCCCGGGAGGTCGCGCGAGACGAGATCGACGCGCACGCCGCGAGCGACCAGCGCGAGCGCGGTCGCGCGACCAATCACGCCGCCACCAATAACGCAGACGTCCGCGGAACGACTTACGGCCATGAGGGATTTCGCTCTTGCGTGCAACCCCAGCGCTTGTGAAACTGAATCCAGCCCAAGCGCGTATTCCGGACATTCAACGTTAACGAGAACAACATGCTCCGCACGGTCTTTTCAATCGGTCTCGTCGCGATCGTCGGGCTTTTTTTCCTTAAGCTCGCGTTCGGAATTTTCGGTGCCTTTTTCGCGCTCTTGCTCGCGCTTCTGTGGTGGGCAATCAAGATCGCGATTATCGGCGCGCTGATCTACCTCGTCATCCGTATCTTTAGCCCTGACACCGCGCGCAGGATGAAGGAGCGGTGGTCCGCTAAGTAGGTCTGAGGTCTGAGGTCTGAGGGGTGGCAATGGCCACCCCTATTTTTTTTTGGCCGCGCTCCAACTCGTCGATTACGGCCCACGCGAGCAATGGCACCATGATCTCGTGGTGTCCTGTAATCTCGTAGCCCTTGCCTCCCTCGAGCGTCGGACGCTGGACGACATTCATCCGCGGCCGGTAGTGGCGATTCATATCGAGGTCGCAGGTGACAAAGCCAGTCGGTTTTCCCCCGCCGAGGTTTCGCGCGACGGTGAGCGCCTTGAGAAAAACTTCGGGCATGATCACGGCGCTTCCGACGTTCAGCACAACGCCGCCATCGTGCAGCCCGGCGAGTGACGCCGCGAAACGGCGAAAATCGCGATGCGTGGTATCACCTATCGCAGCGCCGTCCGCCGCCGGATGCTGATGCACGATGTCGGCACCTAACGCGGCATGTACCGTCGCGGCGACGCCGAGCCGGTGCGCCGCAAGTAGGAGTGAGAGCTCGGGGTGAGCGAGCGGTCCGCTTTGCTCCAACGCTATCGCGACCGCTTCGGCCATTCCGCGCTGGGCGCGCATCCCCTGGACAAAGGCTTCGTTCAAACCACGACCCGTTTCTTCAGCCATGCCAAACGTGCCGTCACGCAAGCCGGCGGCGACGTCTTCGGAGGTGGCACCGAACCGCGCCATCTCATAGTCGTGAATCGCGGCCGAGCCGTTCATCGCGACGTGCGTAACGACGCCGCGCCGCATTAGCTCGATGAGGAGCGGTGCGAGGCCGGTTTTGACCACGTGTCCGCCTAACATCACTACGACGGCGTGGCGGCTCTGCGCGGCTGTGACGATGGCACCTACCACATGGCGGAAATCACGCGCGACCAGGATGTCGGGAAGCGAGTCGAAGAAAGCATGAAACGACCGGTCGTCGCCGGGTGGGTGCGCAAACTCGTCCGCGCTGACCTTGTTCGGACGGCGGGCGATGGGAATGGTGCGAACCGCCGCGAGGTCCGCCTCCGCAACACGCGGCTGCGGCGAGGAGCCTAACGAGCCTCCGCCTAACGAGTTTCGGCCGGCTTCTTCGGACGCGATTTCAGATAGAGGTTGAGGGAGCCAAAGCTGAGCTTCGTCTTCATCTGCAGCATCATGCGATCTGCATCGTCTGAAAGCCAGATCTGGGCCTCGCCGTTCTCTGAAAAGATGCCGCGACTCTTGATGATCGGCTGAATCACGATCGCCTTGAATTTTCCAGCCGGCACGCGGACTTCTTCGCGCCGCAGCACCTTGATGATCACCGGGTTGCGGTCAGGGCGGAAATAACGGTCGAACGTGTATGTCTTCCCCGTTTCGAGCTCCAACGTGCGCACGAAATAAAAGAACGAGCCATCGTCGAGCGGGTTCTTGACCGTCGGGACTTCAGCCTTGTCATCCTCTTTGTAGACACCCCGGTCCGGGAAGATCTCGAAGTGCCGGTCCCGCGACTTGCCGCCCATCTCGGAGTCCTGCACGTGGCGCACAGAATGAAAACACTCCGTGCTGATCCAGCTCTCGTATTTCGAATCGACCCTGTAAAACGGCACGCCACCACGGATGCGGAATCGCGTGTGCCAAGTGTCAATGCCGCGAATTTCTTCGCGCGCCACGACTTCCATCGTCCCCGTACCCGCTTTCAGAGGGCCGAAATAAGCGTCGTACGTTAGGCGCTCGCCGACGTCGAATGGAACGGAGAAGTCGCTGTTGCACTCCATGCGCTTTGTGGTGTCGGCCGGTTCGATGGCGGACGCCTGGAGCAACGCAGTGGCCAGCGTGGTGATGAAAGCGAAGCCTGCCATTATGTGCGCACCTTAGCCGGAGTCAATTGGCGGCTGCGCGCACCGCGCGCGAAGCGAAGGAGTTGCAGCGCGTCGGCCCACGGCCGGACGCGACTCTCGCGCACGCGCAGATCGTAGCGCCCGTCGAGCGGCAACGCTTCGACGCGGCGGGCGAAAGGCAATACGCCTAACAGGAGATCGGCATTGGCGGCCCAGCGATCGCCCTGAACGACGGGTGCGTCACCGCGCGCCTTGATAAGCTCGCGCAACACGGAAACGCGGAAGAGGCGATAGCTGCCAAACGGATCCTGCGGCACCGGCCTCCCACCGAACGCACGAAGCGCCCAACTGCCGAAGCGGCGCAAACGCCTAACGTTGGTTGGGCAGCGATCAACGTGACTCTCGGCGATCACCACGTCCGCGCCACCTTCGAAGCGGCGCACCAGCTCAGGCAGATGTTCCGGCTGGTCCGTAAAGTCACCCTGCATGATCACCACGGCATCGCGCCGCCCATATTTGGTCCTTTCCACGGCATTACGGATAAGTGCGTCGACAGAGGCCGCGTAACCGACTCTGCGTGGAGTGCCCAAAACGGTCAACGGAAGGACCTCCGTGTACGGCTCGAGAACCTCATTTGTGCTGTCATCGCTAGCGTCGTTGTAAACGAGGACCTCGTATTCACGATCGAAGTCCTGTAGCGCCTTACGGATACGCCAAAGCAGGACGCCGATTGTGGACGCCTCGTTATACGCAGGGATGCAGATGTAGAGCACGGCCTGAATGACTCTGTTCTCGTCGAATCAACAAGTTAGGTGTGAAGTCCCCAGGCTTGTACCGCGTGCGCCCCACGAGGTTGCGCTCGGCGGGCTAGCGAGCCGTTCGGCTGGCGGTTGCCTCGAGTACCTGCGCGTAAACCTGTTTCGTCCCCTCGATCATCCGTTCTACGCTAAACAGCGCGGCTCTGGATGGTCCTCTACTACCGAGTGACTCGCGCTCGGAAGGGTCAGTCACAAGGCGCTCGACGGCAGCCGAAAATGCGGTGGTGTCTCCGGCAGGAATGAGGACGCCGACCTCTCCGCCCACGATCAGCTCCGGAATTCCCCCGACGGCGAATGTGACTGGCGGGACGCCCAAAGCCATCGCGTCGATGAGGGCGGTGCCGAGTCCTTCGGCGCTCGAGGGGTGCAGCAGGATGTCGAGCCCCGCCATCGCCGCCTGCGGTTCGTACACGAAACCTGCTCGATAGGCCTCCACTTGTCCGATTTTCTCCGTTCCCGCGGCCTTGCCACCAAGGAGCACAAGACGGACTCGTTCGGCGATTTCAGGTCGCAGCTTGTTCGCGATGTCCGCGAGCAGATGCACTCCCTTTTCGGACGTCATCGCGCCAACGACACCCAGAACGACATGCTGGCCGCTCCATCCGCGCTCGGCGCGCCAGTCGCGAGGCCGCTCGATTTTCGGCGCCGGAACGCCGGAGTACACAACGTCGATGCGGCCGGGATCAACACCACCGGCCTGGAGCGCTGCGCACACAGCCTGCGAAATCGCGATAAAGCGCGATACGCGTTTTCCGTATTTGAGGCGCCCGCGCGGGACGAAGGTTACGCGGCGCGTCACAACCAGAGGAATGCCGCGCTCACCGATGAGCGCTGCGAGCGCCAATGCGTGTCCGCGCGCGTCATGCGCGTGAACCACGTCGGGCTTCCACGTTCTGATGAGCGCGCGCAGCCGCCGTGCGGCGACGATGTCCCAATCGGCGCGCATGCGCAGAGACGAAGCTGCGACTCCCGCATTGCGCAGACGCTGAATGAGTGGCGCGTCGGGATATGCAGCGACGAGGGGTTCGTCTCCGGCTTCACGGAGCCCGCGCGCGAGGAGAAAAACCTGGCGTTGCCCGCCGCGCCAATCGCGTCCCGAATCGACGTGCAACACGCGAAGTGCCATGAGCGCTGCAAGATGCCGCAAAAGGCGAGCGGACTGCAACAGTCAGCGGGCCGATCACAAATGGTACTCGCGAGTGCATAACGAGTTCGCGTTGCGCGGGCGGTGTGTTGCGCGCGCAACGGTGTTAGCACTTCGGATCCGCGAGTGCCAGCCGAACGTTTGATGTGACTTCTGGTAAGAACAATCGAGTCTATAGGGCAGAGGACCGAATAATTGGCACGCGGTGTGAATAGCTCACAGGTCAGAGGTCAACGGTCAAAGCGGACTATGATTCTGGCAAATGCACGTCAAAGCCTGACGAGAGATGATGCGCAGCTCGCGCTGCGATTGGTTGCGCGCGGCTCCGCGCAGGAATACGACAATGCCGAAGCGCGGCTGCGCGATAGCGGCATGGACACGCTGCTCGATGATCCGCGCCTGCTCGCGGGACTCCTAACGACGCCGCAAGGCGCACATGCTTCGCTTCCACTCTTTGCGTATGTCGTCGTGCGACATGCCTTACGAGACGCAGGCGCCGATGATCGCATGATCGCCGACTACGTCACGGCGATGTTCATGCACTTCGGTTTGCGCGATCGGGCGCAGCGGATTGGCGACGCGGACGATGAGGTGTATTCCACCTTCGTCGACCTGTTGGCGGACGTGGGGGAAGGAGCAAGGAGCGAGGAGCACGGAGCGACGCGTGCCTTCCTCGTACGCACACACCTTGGGAACTATGCGTTGTGGCTGAGCGGCTTGTTCCCGGACCACATCGAGCATCGCCGCTGGCGCCGTGGCGGCCCTGATCTCGATTACGTGGAAGACATGGGGCGTCGAGGCTTTACGTTGGCGGCGCGGCATCGCCTAGCGAGTACCTATGGGCTCGAAGCGCTCTTTTCGACGATGGCCGAGCGGTTCGGCGTCATGCGCGTGGCACTCAACCGCGTGAGTGATCGCCTGCTGTTCCCGCACGTGCATTCGCCGGAACGACTGATGCGCCAGGTGCGCGACGCGCGGTTCGCCGCGTAGCTCCGCATTGCGACGCCGTGAGCGTCGGCGGTATCCTACCCGGGCATCCTCCTATTCCTTCCTCGCGGGACGACTACAGTGTTCGAGGAGATCCGGCAGGCGCTCCGGGATCTGATCGCCGGCAACGTTCCACCTAACGAGCGTCGTCCGATGCTTGCGGATATGCGCGAGACGCTGGTCCGCGCGCGGATGGGTCTGGACGACCTCCGTCGTGGATGCGAGGAAACTCGCCGCCGCTTGGCGCAGGAGGTCAAAGAACACGAGACGGCAGAGCGCAGGCGCGCCCTGGCGGAGCAGATCGGCGATGCGCAGACCGCCGAAATCGCGCACAAGTTCGCGGCGCATCACGCCGAGCGCGTGGCCGTATTCCAGCGTAAGCTCGAAAGCCAGGAAGCGGAGCTCGCGCTCGTCGAGGGCGAGGTCACCGAAATGATGTCGCAGCTGAAGGCCGCGATGGCTGGTGTTGGCGCGGGGCTTCGCGGGGGGGACGCCGTCCCGCCGGACCCGTTAGGCGGGGATGAAACGCTGCGCGCCGAGCTGGATCAGATGCGGCGGGCACAGACCCAAGCTACCCGCGACGCGGATGCCGAAGAAAGGCTCGCGGAGCTCAAGCGACGTATGGGGAAATAGGTCTGCCGCGCGCCAGGTCCGCCATCGTCTGTCTCGTTGGCGCCGCGGCGTTCGGCTCGTTAGGTGCGCAGGTGCCCCGTACGCAGGTGCGCTGCTCGGGTCAGATGATTACCGAAGTCATGATCCGTACGCACGCGCCGGACTACGGCGGGCTGTTCGCGCGCTTCCCGTCGATTGAGCGAGCGGCAGACGGACTGCACAAGACAACGGCACCCGAGGTCGTGCGCAACTTCGTGCAACTGCGGCCCGGTGAACCGTGCTCGCCGCTGGAGCGTTATGAGACGGAACGCATCCTCCGCGAGCAACCCTTTCTGGCGCAAGCCAACGTGACCGCGTTTGCCGATGGAAGCGAAGGTGTCCGCATTGAGGTCGTCACTGTGGATGAGCCCTCGCTCGTTGGCGTCGTCGGCGTGCAGCGTGGTACCCCGCTGGTGCACCGCCTAACGCTGGGCAGCGCGAATCTGGGAGGGCAGGGGGTGTATGCGAGCGCGTCCTGGCGCGACGGCCGCGGGCTGCGGTCGCACCTGGGAGCGCGTTACAGCAACTACCAGCTCTGGGCGTCGCCGGTCCAGTTGCATATGAATGGCGCACGTCGGGAACGCGGCAGCGACTGGAGCTCGACAATCCTGCTCCCGTTCCTTTCGGACGTACAGCGATCCGCCTGGCGTTTCAGCGTCGCGCGCTCGCAGGATTTCGTCCCCTATAGGCGTCC
>DATFBW010000460.1:0-3580 GCA_035253645.1 Gemmatimonadaceae bacterium
GTTGAGGATCTCGTCGTCGAGGTGCGTCATTGTTCCAGCCATTGCGACAGTGTCCGTCGTGCGCGCGAAAGTTGCGATCGTATAGTACCCGCGGGCATTCCAGTCATCGTGGCGATCTCGTCGTGCGTAAAGCCTTCTACATCGTGCAGGACGACGACGAGTCGCGACTGCTCTGGTAGTCGCCCCAAGGCCTCCTCCAAATCCATCCGTTCACCGATGCTCAGCTCGCGGACTGGAGCATTTTCGAGCTGCCCTTCCTCTGCGCGCCCTATGCGTGCTTCGCGCCGGCGTTGGCTTCGCATCGATTGCAGCACGGTGTTGATCGCCAACCGGTGAAGCCAGGAACCGAACGCGCTCTCGCCGCGAAACGTTCCGAGTCGTTCCCACACCCTCACAAACACATCCTGCACGGCTTCCTCGGCCCGCTCGGCATCTGCCGTTAGGCGGATACAGACGGCGTGCACATGACCCGCATGCCGTTTATAGAGGGCCTCGAACGCCAGCATATCTCCGCGCGCCGCACGGTGCACGAGCTCGCTGTCGTCCCGCCCTTCGTCTTCTGAAGCTTTGGCGCGGGGTGTGATTGAGTCAGCCAGAACGCGTCGTTGCAGAGCGCTATCCCATACCCATCAGTTGGACGCCGCCAGACGCTTTTTTGCGGCACGGCAGCACACGGCCGGTCGGTGGCATCGAAACCAAGGTGCTGGTGAGTGCTGGTGGGTGCTCGTGAAATCTCACATTGAACCTTGGCTGTAAAGATGACACTTCTCGCAATCCTGCTCGCCGCCACTGTCAGCGGCGCAAAAGCGGACACCCTTATGCTCGATCCCGCGGCGTCCGTCGTACACTGGAAAGGGACAAAATTCTGGGGTCTCGGCAAGCACGAAGGTGATGTCAGGTTGAGCAGCGGTTACGTGGTGCTCGGCGACCGGGGCGTCTCCGGAACGTTCGTCGTGGATATGCGGACCATTGAAGTCACTGACATTCCCGCTGACGAGCCCGTGCCGCGCAATCGTCTGCGCAACCACCTGATGAACGCCGATTTCTTCGACGTCGCTCGATTTCCGACGGCGTCGTTCGACGTGCGCAGCGCGGAGAGTACGGATGCCGGCTTCCGCCTCGGCGGCAACCTAACGATGCGCGGCGTCACGCGGCCTATCGCGCTGGACGCCGAAATCCAGCGGAGCGTCGGCGGGATCGTGCGCGCGACGAGCACCTTCCGCATCAACCGGCATCAGTGGGGCGTTTCGTTTCGCGGATCGCGCCTAACGAACGATCTCGTGGACGACGACATCCTCCTGACGCTCGACTTGATCCTCATGCCGCGGGGGAGATCATAATGCGCACGCACTCGATCCTGCTCGTGGCAGCTTCCGTGTCTCTTGCGTGTCGCGGTGACACACAAGCTTCACGGCCCGATCTGTTCCGTTGCGAGGGGTGTGAGGCGATCCACGAGCGCTCACACGAAGGGCTCAGCTGGGAGACGACCATTCCGCCCGCCAGTGAGCCAGGGCAGCGCTTCGTCCTCTCAGGCCGCGTGTTTCTGCCTGACGGGCGGACGCCGGCGCCTAACGTGATCGTCTATGCCTACCACACGAACGCCGCCGGTGTGTATCCGCCGGATACGGCGTCAGGCGCGCCTTGGGGACGGCGGCATGGTTACTTGCGCGGCTGGGTGCGGACCAATGCGCGAGGTGAATATCGGTTCACAACCATACGGCCGGGCACCTATCCAAACCGCGCCGACCCTGCCCACGTGCATATGACCGTCAAGGAGCCGAACCGTCAGGAGTACTGGATCGATGAAGTCGTGTTCACCGACGATCCCCTGGTCGACGCGCGCTACCGGAACAGCGTGGAGAACCGGGGTGGGAACGGCATCGTGACGCCGTCGCGCGACGCCGACGGAACGTGGCGCGCTCGGCGCGACATCATCCTCGAGCGGTGAGACGGCCGAGCTTCGTGTAATCGTCGACGGCGCGCGCGAGCGACGCCAGCGTCACACACTCGTTAGGCGTGTGTGCGGCGTGGATCGACCCGGGACCGTACAGGTACGGCGTCCCCCAGTTCGATAACGCTGGAATATCCGTCGCGTAGGAGACGACCGACGTCGCGAAGCCGTCGATCGTGCCCAGCCGGATGGGCGGAACCATCACCCCCCACTCCAGCTCGGCGCGGCCGTCGATCCAGCGCTCGACGCGTTCCTGGATGTCGGCCGCGGGAGTCACGAGGCGGAACATGAGCCGCGCTTCCGCGCCAGGCGCGATCACATTGTCGGCCACACCCCCCGAAATGGCGCCGATGTTCACAGTCGTTAGGCCGAGCATGTCATCCCGCGGCCAGTCGATCGTCTCCAGCTCGGCGAGGAGATGCACGAGCGCGCTAATGGCCGAATGACCCAGCTCCGGATAGGCTGAATGCGCCGCGCGGCCGCGCGTGCGGACGATGACGCGCTGCGCCCCTTTGGTGCCTAACGCCAGCGTGTTGTCGGTCGGCTCGCCGTTCACCAGAACGCGCGGCGTGGTCTCCAAGTGATCGCGCGCCCACGCGTTCGCGGCATGCGCGCCGTCGTGGTTCGTTTCCTCCCCGATCACGAAGAGGAGCCCGCACGGCACGCCCTCGTCACGTAAGCGTTCGGCTGCGACGAGCATGCTCGCCGCGATGCCCTTCGCGTCGCACGCGCCGCGCCCATGGATCGCATCGCCGTCGAGGCGTGGCGCGATAAAGGGCGGAACCGTGTCGAGGTGCGTCGAAAAAACGATTTCTGGCGCCAACCTTCCACGAGCGAAAAGACAGTCCCTTCCAGACGTGACGGGAATGCGCGCCGTGGCCCAACCTCGATCGCCGAGTAAGCGTTCCGCGTAGGAAACGACATCTGCTTCTCGCCCGCTCGTCGAGTCTATCGCCATCAGGTCCAGCGTGGTGCGTACCGGATCGGGCAGGCTCTGCATCCTTGGATGCTAGCGACACGCGACTGACCGAGCGAGTTTTCCGGCATTGCCCCACCGGAAACTCGGATGCCCACCATTTCCCCCACCATAAAAAAGGCTACTCCTGTTCTCGTCGTCGATCAGGTCGAACCCTGCGCTGCGTTTTGGGAGAAGCTCGGATTCACACGCACAGCTGAGGTTCCGCACGAAGACACGCTGGGGTTCGTGATCCTTACGAGCGATGGGGTGGAACTCATGTATCAGAGCGTGGAGTCGGTACGCGCCGACAATGCTGCTATGGGCGAATCCGTTGCGGGTGGAGGTTCTCGCGTAGCGCTGTTCGTTGAAGTCACCGACCTCGATGCGGCGGCACGCGCGATAACTGGCGCACCTGTCTTCATGGAGCGTCGCGAAACCTTTTACGGAATGACTGAGATCGGCGTGAGGGACCCGGGGGGCCACGCCATTATCCTCGCGCAGCCAACGAAGTCCTAGGGCTAACTCCGCTCACACAGCGTCACGCAAAGGTGACGGCGCGTATCGGGTACTTCCCATAGAGTAACTGCGCGTCGGCAGGCGAGCCTTACAATAGGGCACCCACGCATGGAGGGGCGGTGACCGGCTTTGCGATTCTCGATCTCGTCATCGGC
>DATFBW010000461.1:0-3075 GCA_035253645.1 Gemmatimonadaceae bacterium
CGAGGTACGAGATGCGAGCTGCGAGCCTTAAACCTCAGCTTTTCTCGCGCCTCGTGCCTCGTATCTCGCTCCTAGTTAGAGCGCGGCGACGATTTGCTTGATAGCCGTTAGGCGCTCCTGCAACGCCGCGCGTCCGCCGGCCTTCTCGATCCTCGCGTACATCGCCGGTGGCAGGAATTCGCGATCCGTGCACTCGATGATCGCGGCAATCTCCTGCAGCTCCTTTTCCAATCCCTGCGTCGACGGCATGAAGCCATCCACCACTTCAGCGAGCGACTCACGCGTCACGTGCTGCGCGCCGCTCAGCAGTGATTTGCGCAATGCGCGCCCCACGATCCCCTCGATATCGGCCCCTGACAGCGAACCTCGCTGTGCCTCGGGGATCACTGGAACGTCTTCGGGCGCGAGTTTGGCGCCGAGCTTTCGCGCCAGGACGACGAACATCTCGCTGAGCTCTTTGTCCTCTGTCGGATAGAAGAGCGGAATGTGAACCTCTGCCCTGCCCTGACGCTTGATGTCGATAGGCAGGAGATCCGGTCGCGCGGTGAGCAACATCCACACGATACGCCCCCGATACCGCGTGTCGCCCATCTGATTCGCGATCATCCCGAACACGCGGCTCGACGTCCCGGAGTCACCTTCGACTTCGCGATCGCCTAACGCAGCATCCGCCTCGTCCACGATGACCATCACCGGTCCCATCGCCCGGAGCACCGAGAGCACGCGCTCGAGGTTTCCCTCCGTCTCGCCCACGTATTTGGAACGGAAATTCTTGAGCACGACGCACGGGATTCCGATCTCGCCTGCCGCGCACATCGCCATGAACGTCTTCCCCGTTCCGACCGGACCGCATAACAAGTAACCCATCGGCACGCTGTCCAGCGCACCGCGCGCGATCAGAGCGGCATCATCGCGCAGACGCTGCTTTGCGGCGTCGTGACCGATGACGGTATCGAGCTTCCATCTAGGCTCCACAAACTCGAGGAGGCCGTGGCACTGGCGTTCGATCAACCGCTTCTTCTGAGCCTTGAACAGCTCGGCGTCGAGACGCTGAGGGACGCCTTTGGTTCCGCCGCCCTCCGAGGCTGACTGGATGAGGGTCGCGAGGTCGTTGAGTGACATCCCGGCACTGAGCGGGGCAATCTGCTCCGGCGTGTAATCCGAGATTTTCTCCCACGGCAAGCCCACCGACACGTCCTTCACGAACCCGAGCCGCTCTTTCTCACCGGGAAGCGGCACCTCGATCGCGGCAACGTGCGGATTTGACGTTAGGCGGTCGCTCAAATCTGCGCGCCGCTCGTCGATCAGCACGCAGGCCATCTCCAGGCGTTTGACGTGCGCGCTCGTCGCCCAGTTGAGCAACGTCACCAACATCCCCGACGCGGCGAAGCTCGTGCGTCCGGGCTCCCCCGCGGGGAACAAGTACGATGCGTGATTGATGACGAACGCGGCGCGCAGCTGCCGCTCCTGCGGCGCCATGATGTTCTCCCGGACAAACAGGTCCAGGAGGCCAAGTACGATAGCGGGATCGTTTTTGAGCGTGCTGAGATCTCCGATGCGCTTCGTCGCGAGCGCGACCATCTCGCGCAAACGCTTTTCATTGGCACCGGCGAAGACGCGTAATCCACGGCCAAGGTCGTAGTGCAACACCAGATCCCAGCGGCCAAACAGCTGCTCCGCGAGGAACTCGGTGATGCCGCCATACCGGCCGCGCTCGTCCTCGGCCGGATCGCATAACGGCACCATGTCATACGTGTTGCCATACAGCACGAACACCGACGTCGAGCCGCTGAAGTACAGGTCCGCCAGTTGAAACGCCCATGGCGGATACCACGCCGGGAGCTCCGTGCGCTTCGGCCGGCGCCTGTCCGTCGCGTCGGGGAGGAGTTCGTTAGGCACCGTCATGACTTACCCGGACCACGAGCGAGCACCCGACCCATATCAGCGGCCAGGATCGGCGGCGGCTCTTCGAGCCCGCTTTCCAAACCCGTTAGGTGCTGCAGATGATTCACGGCCTCTTCCGTCTGTTTCATGCTGTCGGCGGCGGCGGTCACCTGAACGCTGAGGGCGTCCGCATCCTGACGGCTGACGGCCATCTCGACCAACGCGCGGATCTTCGTTTCTATGCGATCGAGCTCCACGTTCACAAATTCCGCGTCCTTCATGCTTTTGCGATAGTTCTCGAGCCGCAACGTAGCGTCGGCGACGCTGTCTTGCAGTGACCTAACGATCCGCTCATCGTTACGGCTCTGCGCGTCCGCCAGGCGGACCTGCACATCCTGGAGGCGCAGCTCGAGCTCACGCTCGCTCGTCGTGTTGAGGAAGCGCTCCAGGCCAGCCTGCGACACGAGCAACTTCAAGAAAAGGAACAGCAGACGGTCGAGCGAGCTGGAACGCATGGCATCGGCCGCGATCGATCCGTCGACGTGAGTCTGACCACGGACGCCGGCCGCGATATCCCGCATCTCGTAACAGCGCTGACGGAGCGACAGGAACCGGCGCAAAGCCGTGTTAGGCAGTGAGGCGATCATCCGCTGCAGTTTCTGCTCGGCGTCAGGGCTGAGCTTTTCCTCTTCCGCCCGCTCGTCTTTGGCGATCTTCGCGTCGACAGCGACCCGGAACCGCGGCATGGACGCCATCGCGGTGAGGTAGGCAAACTCCGCTGCCATCACCAGTGGGGCAGCTACGTCCTGGGTTCCCGTGACAACGGCCATACCGATCCCGCCGAAGAACAGGAGCAAGTTCCACGGCTGGATGAACGCCGCGCGCAAATAGCGCCGGATCCCCTTTGGCTCTCGCTCGGCCATCGTTAGGCGGTACCTTTGGCCTCGGCGGCGGCGCGCGCCGCCGTCTCGAGCGCTTCCATCTGATCGCGCAATTCGTGCACGAGCTCGGCGAATTGAGGATGCCGCTGCATTTCCTTCGCCGAAAAATCCGGGAGCGGCACTTCCAGATCTCTCACGATAGTACCCGGTGCTGGCGAAAACACCAGTACGCGATCGCCGAGGTACACCGCTTCTTCGATGGAGTGCGTGACAAAGAAGACCGTAGCTTGCGCTTCACTCGACAGTTTGA
>DATFBW010000462.1:0-9328 GCA_035253645.1 Gemmatimonadaceae bacterium
CAGGCCCGGAGGGAATCGAACCCCCAACCCCCGGTTTTGGAGACCGGTGCTCTACCAATTGAGCTACGGACCTAACTCCGACCTCAGACCTCAGACCTAAGGTAGGGGTGACTGAGGGGACTTGAACCCCCAACCCCCGGAGCCACAGTCCGGTGCTCTAACCGGTTGAGCTACAGTCACCATGGTGCGGTCGAACTGCGACCGCTCGACGTACAGAATCGAAGATTGTAATCGACCTAGTGACCCGTCGCCACCAGACCAAGCCGGCGTCAGTCCTTCGCCCGCTCCAGGTATTCCCCGGTGCTGGGATTCACGCGCACCCGCACGCCAGCCGGCAGAAATTCGGGAACGTTGATCGTCACACCGTTCTCCAACCGAGCCGGCTTGAACGACGCCGTCTTCGTTGCCGTTTTCATCACCGGCGCCGTCTCCACCACTTCGAACGTCAGATACTGCGGCAACTGGATCGCGATCGGACGACCGTCATAATACTCAGCGATGATACGCATGTTCGGCACCATCCACTGCGCATTGTCGCCTAACGCCTCCTCATCCATTTCCACCTGGTCGTAGTTCTCGGTGTTCATGAAGTGGTACGTATCCCCGCCCTGGTAGAGAAACTCGAGCTCGTGCGTCTCCATCGACGCCTTCTCGATCGAGTCGTCCGCACGAAAACGGTGCTCGAAGTTGCTCCCCGAACGGAGGTTCTTGAGCTTAGTCTGCACCATTGCACGAAGGTTCCCCGGCGTGTGATGACGGAAATCGACCACACGGCACGGCTGCCCCTCGAAAACGATCACCATGCCCTTACGGATTTGCGTTGCTGGAATTGCCATCTAGCGAGCCTCAAAAGTCGGGCAAGTCAATAGAGCCCTACAACTTAACGGCTTAGGGTAGTTGGATTCAACTCAGAAAAAGAAACACATTACTGCAGCTTCCTGAGCTCCGTTTTGAGTTTAACAGTGGCCAGTACTCGGCACTGTTGGACTTGACCTGGCTACCGGAAACTGGTGTTCGCAGTTGATCTAAGGCGTTGTAGGACTGGCTGCAGGGTCCGCCAGATATTTTCGGCCACCCGTTCCGAGCCCCTGATGTTGGGGTGGATTCCATCCGACTGATTCATCCCCTCAAGCCCTGCGACGCCTTCCAACAAAAAAGGGATGAGCTGAGCCCCTGTCTCCCGCGCGACCTCAGGAAACACGGCCCGGAAGCGGTCCGTATAGCGCGCACCCAGGTTGGGTGGGGCCTCCATCTGCATCAGAAAAAGCTGTGCGCTGGGCTTGGCCTGCGCGGCACGACGAAAAATCTCGCGCAGGTTCGCTCGAGTCGAATCGATATCGAGTCCGCGCAAACCGTCGTTGGCCCCCGTTTCGATGACAATCACGTCCGCCCTCCGGTCCAACAGCCAGTCGATGCGACGGAGTGCACCTGCCGATGTCTCACCGCTGACCCCAGCGCCAATTACTTCTACCCGATATCCTGCAGAGTCTGCTTTGCGTTGGAGGATGGCGGGGTATGCGTCTTCGGGTTCGAGGCCAAGGCCAGCAGTCAGGGAAGTGCCGATAATCAAAACTACGGGGAGCGAGGAGCGAGAAGCGGGGAGCGAGGTGTCCGAGGAGCGCGGATCCGCGGACGCGGTGCTAGACTCAGCGGCCACACGATCGTCTTCGTTAGGTACCCGGCGCGATGATGCGTCGCCGCACGCCAGCAGAATTCCGAGTAAACACCAAGACACGTTACGCATGCTGATCGCTCGAAACCTAACGAAAGAGTTCGATAGCGGCGCGCACCACCTGACAGTTCTCCGCGACGTCAACTTCGAGATCGCGCAAGGCGAGTTCATCGCCGTTGTTGGACCCTCGGGGAGTGGCAAAACGACCCTGCTTGGCCTGCTGGCAGGATTGGACACGCCGACACGGGGCGAAGTGATCCTCGACGGTACCGACATCACGCGACTCACCGAAGATGCACGGGCAAAGCTGCGCGGCGAAAAGGTCGGATTTGTCTTTCAGACGTTTCAACTGATCCCGACTCTTACGGCGCTGGAAAACGTCCAGGTGCCTCTAGAGTTACGGGGAGAGCGCAATGCAGCCGCTCGGGCCATCGAGCTCCTCGAGCGCGTCGGGTTGGCTGACCGCACCGACCACCTACCAACGCAGTTGTCAGGCGGTGAGCAGCAACGTGTCGCTCTTGCGCGTGCCTTTGCAAACCGCCCGCGCATCCTGTTCGCCGATGAACCGACGGGAAACCTCGATGGCACGACGGGAGCACGCATCGTCGCATTGCTGGAGGAGCTCAATCGCGAGGCAGGATCTACGATCGTGCTCGTCACGCATGACCTCACCCTGGCAGAACGCGCTCGGCGCATGATCAGCCTGCGCGATGGCGTGGTCGTCGAGGATCGGCGCGCGGGCGGCAACGGAGCGACACCATGACGGCGGCCCGACCGAGCCTCATGCGGCTCGCCCGCGTCTCCTGGTGGGAAAGCCGCTCCACGCGGCGCCGTCTCGCGCTGTACATGTCGGCCATCTCGTTAGGTGTTGCCGCCCTTGTTGCGATCGATTCGTACGCCGCCAACGTCCAGCGTTCCGTACGGTCGCAGTCGCGCGCCCTGTTAGGTGGTGACCTTGCCGTCTCGTCTACGCGTGCTTTCCCCGGCGCGGTCGATACGCTGCTAGACTCCCTAGCGGCCTCGGGACACGCCGTGGCCCGTGTCACGACGTTCGGCTCGATGGCTCTCGCGCCACGGACCGGCGGGACACGGTTTTCGCAAGTTCGCGCGGTCAGTCCCAACTGGCCGCTCTACGGCGATGTCACTACGAACCCGCCAACGTCACTGGCGGCGCTGCACGCCGGACGTGTGGCCCTCGTGGATACGACATTACTCATCGCGCTCAACGCCGAGGTGGGCGATAGCGTGCAGCTCGGCTTCGCCAAGTTTCGTGTCATCGGCACGTTAGGCAAGGTTCCGGGTGAACCCGACATCGCCGCAGCGATCGGCCCCCGCGTGCTGATCGGCAGTGCATACGCACAGGCGACCGGTCTCCTCGTCTTCGGTAGCCGCGTGTCGCACGAGGTCTTCGTGCGTGCCAACGGCACGAGCGGCGACGCCGCCGGCTTGACCCGCATTCAAGAACGGCTGCGCGCGCAGCGGATTCGTGCGCGAACGGTCGCACAGAGCGAATCGCGCATCACGGAATCCATCGACGAGCTCTCGAGCTTCCTTGGCATCGTCGGCATCGTCGCACTGTTGTTAGGCGGGATCGGCGTCGCGAGCGGCGTGCACGCCTGGGTCGTGCGCAAGATCGATATCGTGGCGGTGCTACGCTGCCTTGGCGCTACCGGACCACAGGTGCTGCTGATGTACAGCGCGCAAGCAGCCCTTATGGGACTGGCGGGAGCCGCGTTCGGTGCTGCATTGGGCGTGCTCGTGCAGTTCCTGCTCCCGCGGGCGATCGGCGGCTTCATGCCCATCGACGTTGTTCCACAGCTCGAGTGGATGGCGATCGTCAAGGGTATGTCGTTAGGTCTGTGGATCGCGCTCGCCTTCGCGCTGCATCCGCTCATCACGTTGCGGCGAGTGTCACCCCTTCAAGCGCTGCGACGCGACGCGGACCCCGTCCCGATCCGCCGCGGCTGGCGCGACCCGTATCGTGTCGGCGTCAATCTGCTCCTCCTGGCCACGGTGCTGGCCGTTGCCGGAACGCGCTCGGACTCGTGGCGCGATACGATCGGCGTGAGCGTAGGAATCGCCGTCGTGCTCGGCGTTCTCATCGGCAGCGCGAGCGCGCTATCGTGGATCGCGCGCAAAGTGCTCCGCGCCGGTTGGCCATACGTCGTGCGGCAAGGCGTGGCGAACCTTTATCGGCCAGCAAATCAAACGCGCGCCGTCGTGCTCAGCCTCGGTTTCGGAGCTTTTCTCTTGAGCACGCTGTACCTCGTGCAGTCCAACTTGTTAGGCAACCTGCAGCGCCTGAGTGCTGAATCCCGCGGGAACCTCATCCTCTTCGACGTGCAGGCCGATCAGGAGACCGGCGTCGACTCCATAGTCCGCGCGAGCGGGACGCCGGTGATTCAGCGGACGCCGATCGTCATGATGCGCCTCGAAGCGCTCAACGGCGTAGACGTCACGGTCCTCCAGAACGACAGCTCGCGCCGCGACAGTCGCTGGGCGCTGCGCCGCGAGTATCGCTCCACGTATCGCGATTCGCTCTTCCCGGCGGAAAGCCTCATGGCTGGGCAGTGGTTCACCCGCGCCGATGACCGTCCCGAGGTTTCTCTCGAGAGCGATATCGCCGAGGAACTGCAGGTGAAGGTCGGCGACAAGATACGCTGGGACGTTCAAGGGCGGGACGTCGAAACCATCCTAACGAGCATCCGCGGGGTGAACTGGACACGTTTCGAGCCCAACTTCTTTGCCGTATTCGAGCCCGAGGCGCTGGCCAGCGCCCCGCGGACATTCGTCCTTCTGGCGAACTCCCCGGATCAACGCGCCGGCGCGAGTCTGCAGCGCGATGTCGTGAGGCGGTATCCGAACGTGGCGATCATCGATCTCACACTGATCCGCCAGACCGTAGCCGAAATCACACGACGTGCGACGGTCGCGATCCGGTTCCTGGCGATTTTCAGTTTGGCGATGGGGATACCCGTGCTGTTCAGCGCCGTGGCCGCCACGCGTCGCGAGCGCCTCCGCGAAGGCGTTCTGCTCAAGACGTTAGGCGCCACTCGGCATCAAATCGGCCGGATCATGTTCGCCGAGTACGCGCTGTTGGGCCTGCTGGGCAGCCTGACGGGGATGTTGCTGTCGTTCGCCGGCGCCTGGGCCGTGATGCGGTTTGTCTTCGAGCGCCCGATGACGCCGGCCTATGGACCGGCGTTGGCGCTTGCAGGAGCTACGCTATTTCTAACTGTGTCGATCGGGTTTCTGAGCGGTCGGGAAGTGTTCAAAGAAACGGCGATGGCCGCGCTGAGAGAAGCCTAGCGCAGTTTCAGTTATTTCAGTTGCAGTTATTGTGTGCGTAACAGCGTGAGCCGCGCGCCACTGAAATCGACCGCTGTCCCCGTGGGCGTCTGCATAGCGACGGTAGACGCGCTACCTCCGGCGCCCTTGCTGACGCGGAAGTACGCCCCCGACCCCGAGATCACCAACGTCGACGCCGCTCCTACCAACTGATTTACCGTGAGCGGGAACGCGTTGTTGTTGTACTGGGTCATCGCCGAGCGCATGTTCCAGCCCACGTAGTTGTACGTCGCCGGAACGTTCGTTAGGCTCTGGTGATCGGCAAAGTTGGTCACCATCCAGTTGCCCAGGAATTGCGCGAAGCTCAAGCCGGAACCGATGCGGGCCATGAGGTTGGCCACATTGGTCTGCGGCCCGCGAACGAGCGCACGAGTGAACGCGCGTGCGTTGTTGTTCGAATGGCGATCGATCGCGTAGCGCACCAGGGCCCACCCTGCCCCCCGCGGAGCCAACTCCGTCGCGGCCCGATTGCTCGTCGGCGACGACGTGTCGGGCCGGAACATCCAGAGACGGAAGCGGCCGAAGTTCTGGCGGAAGTACGCGTTGTAGTCGTTCGCGTCGGCGCTGGCGTCCGCAAAGTTGAGCTCCCGGAAATCGCTGAAGCCGCGCGTGACGCGACCGACGGCTTCTTCGGCGAAGTGCGCCATCGCTTCATCGAGCCAGATCGTCTCGAGACTCGCGCCCTGGATGAACATGCGCACGCCCTGGTTGAGCATGTGCTCGAGCTCGTGGGCGATGGTGCCGCGCGTCGTCTGCCTAACGGTAGCCGTCGAGCGGACGTTGTTGTTGATCGCTCCCGTTGGATCCGGCGTGAGCAGATAGAACAGCTCTTGCTCGTTCGTGGTGTTGCACGTTTGGCCCGCCTGCTGAAACTCCGCTTTCGTGAACATGTCCGCGCGGAAGAAAAAGCCCGCCGTGAAGCCCGTGGACCCCGCGGGAGTGAGCTTGTTCACCTCGGGCGTGTACAGGATCACGATGACGCCGTCATTGTTACGGTCCGTGGGCCCGCCGAAGTACGACGTATCTGTTGCGAGAATCGTCTGATCGAACTCCCGCACGATGTCATTGAAGTCCGTCGCGGTGAAGCCGCCTGTGGGTGCATTGACATCCTGCACGATCACTGCTTTGCTCCCCACGGCTTTCACTACTGCCCGGATCGGGAAGAAGTCGAGGCAGGCATTCTTGCCCGGGTTGAGGTCCGGCACTCGATAATTGAGCGTGTCACCCAAGTTAGGCGGCAGAGCGACAACATTCGCCGCCACTTGTTCAGACCGAAGCGCAGCGCCCGCTCGTCCCGCATGGCGCATAACGGGCTCCACGAGCTTGCGAGATACCTCTTCGATGCGCGCGTGAATGGCATCGCTTTCTTCGATTCGCTGCAGCTCGAGAACAGCCAGAGCATCTCGCAGCGTGGCGATCTGACCGGATGCGCTGGCGGAAACGATGTCTCCCGCGACTTGCACATTGCGCCGCTCGTCCTGCGTTTCGGCACCGTTGTACGCGACCACGAGGTACTCGCTAGGCGCGGTGGTAGGCGCCAACCGCACGCAGCGCACCTGATCGGGTCCCGCGAACGTGCGCACTTCGCCGAGGCTGATGCTGATTGGTGCGGCGCACGGATCACCTGTGACCGTGATGCTGAGAAGGCCACGCACGTCCTGCACGCGTGCCTCAATAGTTGCCGCGCCTACTGAAACACCCGTGATGAGACCCGTGTTTGAAACGGTCGCAACGTTAGGCGCGCTGCTGGACCAGGTCACACTCGGGTTCGCTACTGTAGTGCCCGACGCCGTGATGGCCGTCGCTGTGGCTTGCGTCGTCCCGCCGGCAATTATTGAAGTAACCGGAGCCGTGACCGTCACGGTGACGACCCTATTTCCGTCGTCTGGATCTGTACCGCCGCTACACGCGCCGAGAAGGCCGATGGCCGTCAGCGCGACGAAGTGCTTGCGCACGAGATTAACTCCCGGAAATAAGGCTAGTTCTATTGTTCAGGCGACCGGTTTTAGCGGTCTACATCCATAGATATACGACTCGGGCCGGCGGGGATTACCCCGACGGCCCGAGTGCGTTCCGGAGCAGTGCAATCCGGGTCATTGCCCGCCCGGCGGCACCATCTTGAAGAAATCGAGCCCTGCAGCTTGCTGGCCCAAGTCTACCGAACCCACGGTCTTGAGCGCTGTGAGGTCGATCACTTCGAGGGTCCCCGGCTCCGACCCCTGCCCCTCCACCGAGATGAACGCATAACGATTGTCGGGCGACACAATCGCACCGTGAACTACCCGCCGTTTGGTCGCGATTTTGGCTACCTCTTTGGCTGTGGCCACGTCGTAAATGGAAACCGATTGGCCGCGCTTGTTCGTCGCTATGAGCAGCTTCCCGTCCGACGTGACGGCGAGGTTGTAAACGCCATTCCCGGCCGGGAACCGCCGATTGAGCTTCCAGCCTTTGAAATCGATTTCCACGATTTCATTGGACTTGTTGCAGGCCACGAAAATCCGCTGTCCGTCCGCCGAGGGCTGCGCCCACGTCGGTGAGCACTGAACGTTGGGCATTTTCATCACCGCCGAATCGTGCGTGGCACCTGCGTGTCCCGCATGACTATCGGCCTTCATCGCGGCTGGCGGGCCGTTCATCCCGTGCTCCTTGCCAGCGGCGAGCATAAAGTGTCGCGAGACGTCGAAGGTCTGGGTGTTCAGCTCGATCAGCATGTCGTCCATCATGCACGCCGAGTAGTGGTGCGTCCCCGCTGTGTTGATGCGCGAACCGTGCGGCATCGTGCACGTGGTGGTGCGGGCGATCTCCAGCATCTCGTCGGTCGATACGACCGACACGGAGGAAGGCACCATATCGCCGTGCAAATTGAAGTTCACGATAAATGCGAGCGCCCCGTCAGGCGTCACCGCGACCGTTGCCGGAAACAGGCCTAACGTGACGCGGCCTTTGAGCGAATCGCCGGTCGACGTGAACTTCCATAACGTGCCGTACGGCGTGCCGTGGGCAATGCTGACGTAGTAATGCTTTTTATCGGGAGCGACTGTGATACCGTGCGGGCCGTTGATCTCCGTGGGCATCATACCGATGCGCTGAGACTTCTCGAGCTTCGCACCCGCCGGGCCGAAGCGCACGAGGTGCACCTGATCGGCCGACTCAGCCACGACATACACGAGATAGTCGTTTGTCGGCGGCGCCGGCGTCGTTGGCGTGGGGCCAACGGGCGGTGGATTAATCGGTAGAGCGCTGGTCTCGGGCTGTTGCGTGGAAGAAGCGCAGCCGAAGAGCGCTATGGCGAGCAGAACATGCAGGCGCATGATTAGGAGCGAGGCGCGGGGAGCGAGGAGCGAGCTACTACTAATCTACGCCATCCCCAAGCGCTCGTTCCTCGCCGAGCGTGATTATCGCCAGCCATAGCTGGCGCCGAGGCGAAAGGTCGTCACGTCTTCCGGGACTGAGTACAGCTCGAACATGAGCGCCATGAGACGGCCAACTTGGAATGACGCACCACCGAAGAGCGCGATGCGCGTCATGTTCACCACGATTTTGGTGTCGTCGTAGGCGATACCCGGCCGCGCGTCCTGAAAGCCGACCCGGAAGCGCGGACGCAGTGCCGTGTACCCTGCCCCGGCATATCCCGTCACTCGTTGACTTTGTACGAACGTGAGCGCGGCCTCCACACCGTACATGTTCGGCTTATAGGTGTCTTCGGAGGCTTCATTGCCATAACACGGCTGACTGGTGGTCGTGAGCTGGAGCGCATCTTCCGGGCACGTGATTGCGCCTTCCACCTGCCCAAAGGTTGCGTGCGCGCGCAGTAGAAGTCCCGTGCCGCCGATGCTCGTTAGGCGCGACAGGGCGATGCTACCGAGGTGCGGCTTGGCATCGAGGAGCGTCACAGGCGGTATGTAGGATGCCTCCACAGCCCAGCCGCCTCCCAGGCCTAACGCGAGACGCGGGCGCGGGAAGACGGGAGTCAGATCCGTATTCTCCGTCTTGTTGCCGTAGCAGTACTCCGAGGTCGCGATGTCGTCGCTCGGATCGGGGACGTACGTCGCTTCGAAACCGATACGCACACGTCCCGCGCCGAGGGCGGTGACATTCCCTCCGGGCGAGAACGCGATCGGCGCGGCGAAAAACGCGAGCAGCTCGGACTCGTTGGCGTCTTTCGGCGGTCGACATGTGCCCTGAGCTACTAACTCCGTGGCTGGCAGGGCAACGAGTAGCAACAGACTTGGTAGGCGCATTGTACCGAGGGGTTCGGGGTTAGGGGTTGGGGGTTAGCCTAACGCTAACCTCTAGCGCAACGCGAAT
>DATFBW010000463.1:0-5836 GCA_035253645.1 Gemmatimonadaceae bacterium
GTAGCAGATCGACTGCTTTACGTCGTTGGCGTCCGGAGCTTCGTGAACGTTTGCCCGCAGCGAGCTCGGTCGCGCGCTGGATAGCGACCTTGAGCAGGATCGCGGGGTGCACAGCCTCGTGAACGAGCCCGCTCTGTAACGCTTTGCGGGCGCGCACATTGCGACTCGTTAGGATCATGTCGAGGGCGGCTCGTACGCCGACCACGCGCGGGAGGCGCTGCGTGCCGCCGGCGCCTGGGATCAATCCCAGCTGAACTTCCGGCAGACCCAGAACCGTTTTGGGGTCGTCGCTCGCTATCCGGTACGCGCACGCGAGCGCCGCTTCGAGCCCGCCGCCGAGGCAGGCGCCGTGAATCGCGGCGACGACGGGGGTGCGCAGGCGCTCGAGACGGTCGAGAAGCGCGTGCCCTTCACGGCTCGCGTTAAATGCGTCGTTAGGCGTGCGCCACTCGAGAAATTCCTCGATATCGGCACCCGCGACAAAGTTTTCCGACTTCCCCGAGCGCCAGACAACCGCTTTGATCGAGGTGTCCTGTTCCAGCCTGTCGAAAAGGGCCGCAAACTCGGCGCGCACCTTGCGCGTGATCTTGTTGACGGGCTCCCCGGGGAGATCAAAAGTGACGATCGCGATTTCGCCGTCGCGTTCGACAGTGAGCGCCGGAGCCGGAGATACGAGCTCGAAAGTCAGAGCTAAGTCCTCTCGACGACCATCGCGAAGCCCATCCCGCCTGCGGCGCACACAGTCATCAGGCCGAACTGGCCATCGCGGCGTCGTAATTCGTTGAGCAGCGTCGTCGTTATGCGGGCGCCCGTGGCGCCGAACGGGTGCCCGATCGCAATCGATCCGCCCATCACATTGAGCTTCGCGCGATCGACGGTGCCAACAGGCGCCGTGAATCCGGCGCGCTGCGCCCACGCATACGACTCGAAGCCCCGCAAATTGGACAGGACCTGCGCGGCGAACGCCTCGTGCATCTCGACGAGATCGATGTCGGCCAGGGACAACCCCGCGCGATGCAACGCCATGGGCGCGGCGAGCACCGGCGCTTGGAGCAGCTGCTCCCCGGGGTCCAGCGCAGCATAGGCGTATGAACGGATGTAGCCTAACGCCTGATAGCCTAACGCCGCCGCACGTTCGGCGGACATCAGGAGCACGGCGGCTGCACCGTCCGTGAGCGGCGAGCTGTTCCCCGCCGTAACGCTGCCGTACTTGCGATCGAACACGGGCTTGAGCGCATGCAGCTGTTCCAGCGTCGTATCCGTGCGCACACCGTTATCGGTCGTGGCGGTGGTGTCGTAGGTTGGCGGGACCCACACCGGAGCCATCTCGCTCGTCAGGCGACCGTCCGCGAGTCCCGCGGCGGCAAGGCGGTGAGACCGGAGCGCGAATTCGTCCTGCTCTTCGCGACTGATCCCGTTGATCTTCGCCATCTTCTCAGCCGACTGACCCATCGTCTCGCCTGTCGAGGGCTCGGCGATCGCAGGGGTGACCGGAATCAGATCGCGCGGGCGGATGCGGCCAAGCGCTTGCAAGCGGGTGCCTAACGTCTTCGCCCGGGACGCGGCCATGAGCGCCTCGGAGAAGCGCTGCGAATGGAGGATGGGAACGAGAGAAAGCGACTCGGCGCCCCCCGCGATCATGGCGTCTGCGTGGCCTAACGCGATCTGATCCGCGGCGTTGGTGATCGCCTGATTCGCGGACGCGCACGCCCGGCTCACCGTGAACGCTTGCACGCCTTTGGGGAAGTGCGGCAGCAGCGAGACTTCGCGCGCGATGTTGGGCGCGAGCACGGAAGGCACAACCGTGCCGAATACCACGCCATCGATCGCGTTGGTGTCCAGCTCGTTGCGCTGCACCAATTCGCCCACGCACGCGCGCGCGAGATCGAGAGCGCTGACGCGTTTATAGAGCGTGCCGGATTTGCAGAATGGCGTTCTGATTCCGGCCACAACCGCTACCCGCCGTCCGTCGCTACCGTTCATGCTATGAAAGTAGACTAGTCGTGAGTACTTAGCTGTCCGCCGACAGCTTCTCTTCTTTCCGCCTAGGAATTGATCGCATGGATAGATGCGCACGCCCGGCGCCCCGCCTCGTCCGTTATATCTGTCTCCCGGTAGTCGATTACTGTGAGAGACGCCACAAGCCTGCGCAGCTCGCCTGGCTGCAGCAGGTAGCGAGCGTTCTGCGGCGCGGACGAAAGACCAGCTGCAACTAACGCAGCATGGTGGGTCGTATACGTTTCGTACACTAAATGCCCCCCTGGCTTGAGGAGAGCGACGAACGTCGCGAAGAGATCGCGTTCGAGAAAATTGGTCACGATAACCGCATCAAATGTCTGCGCGCGAAACGGAAGTGCCGCGACGTCGGCAACTACCCCGGATATTTTGAGCGATCGGCGTTGCGCGTTGCGCACGGCCACTTCGGAAAAGTCGACCAAAACGACATTATGGCCGAGCACCGCAACGGGGAGTGCGTGGCGCCCCTCTCCGCCGGCGATGTCGCAGACAAGAGACTCCGGGGCAAATGCGCGGCACTGCTCCAATACCCAGCGCGAGGGTTTTTTCATCTCCCCGTGCCGAGCTGCATAACGAGCATCCCACTTCGCCCGTGAGTCCGTCTCAGGGCTCACACGGTTTCTTCCCTGCGCCATGGCGCGCGCGCGCGTGGGCGCACGCGGCAGCGCCGTTCGATGTCATTGTCGTCGGGGGGGGCATCACTGGAGCCGGCATCGCGCGCGACGCCACGCTGCGGGGGCTGCGCGTCGGTCTCTTCGAGCAGGCCGATTTCGGCAGCGGCACGTCGAGCCGTTCGTCGCGGCTCGTGCACGGCGGCGTGCGTTACCTCGAGCACGGTCACTTGCATCTGGTATTGGAATCGAGCCGGGAGCGGCGGACCTTGTTGCATATCGCGCCGCACCTCGTTAGGCCGCTCGCGTTCACGTGGCCTGTTTATGCAGGGGCGCGCGTCCCACTTTGGAAATTGCGACTCGGGCTCACGCTGTACGATGTCCTCGCATTGTATCGCAATGTGGGGCGCAGCCGGCGCCTGGCGCCAGACGCGGTGCGGCGTGGAGAGCCCAACCTCCTCCCTGAACGCCTCGTCGGCGGTGCCCGCTACTATGACGCCGCGACGGACGATGCCCGTCTCGTTCTCGCAAACGTTGTCGCCGCGCACGAACAGGGGGCGATCGCGCTCAACTACGCGGCAGTAACGCGCGTGTATGGCCGCGACAAGTCGAGTGCCCTTTGTACGGTCGAAGTGCGCGATGTGGTCACGGGAAATGTGCATCGCCTTGCGACGCGAGCGGTTGTCTTCGCGCTGGGCCCGTGGAGCGACGAGGTCCCGGCATTGATCGGGCAAACGGTGCCGAAGGCGCAGGTCGTCGGCTCGGTCGGAGCACACGTCGCGCTATCGCGCGAGCGCGTCGGGAATGTCGGCGCCGTAACGCTGATCGCACCAGCCGACGGGCGGGTCTTTTTCGTCGTACCGGCGGACGACCTAACGATTGCAACGACAACGGAAGCAGCGGCGCGCGCTCGGCCGGACGAGGCGCGGGCGACGCGCGCCGACGTGCAGTATCTCCTCAGCGCGGTCAACCACTACTTCCCAGCGACACGAGCGACGCCTGACGACGTCGTCGCGGCGTGGGCGGGGGTGCGGCCCCTCGCCGCGCCTAACGTGAAGGATCTCACGTCGGCGTCGCGCGAGCACGAGATCGCCGAGGCGGCGCCCGGCGTCTATGTCGTGACCGGCGGGAAGCTTACGACCTTCCGGGCGATGGCAGAACAGGTGGTCGACCTGCTCGCACGCTCGCTACTGCCAAGGTTCCGCCGTGCCGTGACGTCCTTCGTCCCCCTCCCGGGCGGCGAATTGACGGACGTGCGCGCTGCAATCGCGCACGCGTGCGAGGCTGTCCGCGATCAGGCGGTGGCGGAGCGGCTCGTGCACGCTTACGGAACGCGCTGGCCTCTCGTGTGGAATGAGCGGAGTGGCCTCGCCGAGGTGTTTTACGCGATCGAACGGGAATTCGCCGTGACGCTGGCGGACGTGCTCGTCCGCAGGGTCCCGATGGCGCTGGAACGAAGCGACCACGCGCTGAGCGAAGCGACGCGGCTCGCGACGGCGCTCGCGCCACGCTTCGGTTGGGACGCCCGCGCCGTGGACGACGCGCTGCGGGGATATCAGGCGGCGATCGCGCGCCAGTTCAGCATCGACGAAGCCTAACGTGTGCGGCGCAGACTGCCGCGCGTAAACAACAGGATGACGCCGTTGTTGCGGCCTAACGCGGTCTGCGTATCCAACGGCGTCAGGACCACGATGGCTTCGAGGTCTTGCGCCGGGATATCGCTGTTCGACGGAACCTGTTGCGCGTTGACGTAAACGAGCGCGCACTCGCCATTGTGGATGCGATAACAGACGCGCCCCGAACCGGCGCCTCGGACGCTTACGAAGCCAGGGCCTCGCTGCAGGATCAGGTCTGATGCGGCGCGAGCACCGCCGCGCGCTTGCTCCAGCTCTTCCCCGAGCAAAACCGCCCTTGGCGGTAGTCCTGCCAGGCTGACGCCGAACAGACGAAAGAGCTCACGACTCACAAGCTCCTCGATGTTCTGGATTGGACGCGCTGGCTCCAGGAACAGCGTGTCGAAGCGTGTCTGACCGTTTTCCAGAAAGATCGCGTCCGTCTCTTCCACGGGGAGACCGGTGCGGTGGATGCGCAAGAAGAACTTCCCCGCTTCCTTAACCCGAAATCCGAACGACCCGTCGGCCGCTGTGCGCGTGGTGTCGACCGGCTCCTGGCGCCTGCTGAGCAATGTGATCAGCGCGTTAGGCACAGGCTGTTTTGTTTCGCGATCGAGCGTGATGACGCGCAACTCCTGCGCGTTCACGACGCTACTTGCGGTCGCAGAAGCAATCGCGACCGCCATACACATTGCTCGCATCACGACTCCGGACGATGGCAACGAGTCCCAGCTGCAGCTGTGAGCTGGTGACCAGTGAAACTAAGCTGGGAGCGCTCAGCTATGAGTTGAAGAGCTGTGAGCTGGCTCAAATCCTCGAGCTCAGTGCCAGCCCACAGCTTTGGTTCAGCTCCCAGCTGAAAAGAGGTCAGATGGTTAGCGAACGAATACTGTTCCGCTCATCCCCGCGTGCAGCGTGCAATCGTACGGATAGTCACCAACATTCGGGAACGTGCGCGATATGTTGGCGTTTGTACTGCTTGGGATGTTTCCGCCTTGTGGCTGCGCTGAGGCGAATGTCACGTTGTGCTGCACCGCTCCGATGTTCCACGTCACCGTGCCGCCGCGCGCGATCGCGACAATCGATGGATCGAACGTATTCGCCGATCCCGCTGACACCGACGCGCTTGCCGGCAGCGTTCCCGTTACAGTTACCGCGACGGACGCCGTTTTGGTGACGCCCTGGCGCGAAAGAGAGATGTTGATGCTCGTCGTCCCGGCCGCGATGCCGAGCACTGTGCCTTGATTCGACACTTGCGCTACTGCCGTATTCGCCGATTGGAACGTGTAGTTGCCAGGTTGTGCGATCGTGGCTCCCTGAGTGTCTCGAGCGGTCATGTTGATCGTTTGCGTACCGCCGGCGGTCAAGTTGAGCGCCGTTACAGAAGCCTGTATCTCGCCTAGCGTTTGATTGTTGTTCGGACCAGGGCCTGGGTCATCGTCACCGCCACCGCCCCCGCAAGCCACCGAAAACAGCATCAGTCCTGCACCAAGTACACCGAGAAGTCGCATAGCTGGTCCCTCAGACCGAGGTGTAAGGATTGGCGCGCCGTTCGGGCGCAAGACCGTTAACCCATCAACTTTGGTTGGCGCAACT
>DATFBW010000464.1:0-4052 GCA_035253645.1 Gemmatimonadaceae bacterium
AATAACATTACAGCCCGTCGAAGACATCCCTGCGATGGATCTGGCGGTTCCGGGCGATCCGTCATCCGCGGCGTTCTTCGTTGCCCTCGCGACCGTCGCCGACGAAGGTGAGATCGTGTTGCGAGGCGTCTCCCTGAACCCAACGCGAACCGGCTTCATCGACGTCCTCCGGCGCATGGGCGCTCAGATCGAAGCGCAGGCGAGCAAGGTTGTCGGCGGAGAGCCGACGGGCGACCTCGTTGCACGGTCATCTGGCCATCTGGCAGGAACGACAATCAGCGCCGACGAAGTGCCATCGTTAATCGATGAGATTCCGCTACTAGCGTGCGTCGCCTCGCGCGCCGCCGGCGAAACGCTCATCGACGGTGCAGGGGATTTACGCGCCAAGGAGAGTGATCGCATTGCCGCGATTGTGGCGAACCTTCGCGCGATTGGCGGCGATGCCGATGAGCTCCCGAACGGTCTCCGGGTGCGCGGCACACCAGGCGCTCGTTTTCGCGGACCTGTGCGGACGTTCGGCGACCACCGCATCGCCATGGCGTTCGCGATACTGAACGCGGCGTCCGGCGGTGAGATTGAAATCGATGATCCGGACTGTGTCGCCATCTCATATCCCGACTTCTGGCGTGACCTCGCGCGACTCACTGCCTAACGTGCGGCAAGGGATCGTCATCGCCATCGACGGTCCCGCCGCTTCCGGAAAATCGTCGACGGCACACCGCGTCGCGGCGAAACTGGGTTTTCATCATATCGATTCGGGGGCACTGTATCGCGCCGCGACTGCGCGCGCCTTGTTACTGGGCGACAAGCCGGATAGTTGGACACCCACGACGGTGCTCGACGCCGCGCGTCCCATTTCGCTCATCGACTCCGGTCGCGAGTTCGCGCCGGCTCTGGATGGCGCCCTCCTCGACGCTGAGATACGTCGCGCTGATGTGACGGCCAACGTTTCGCGCGTGGCGCAGATGCAGCCCGTGCGAGACTGGGTCAATGCACTCGTTCGCGAGGCAGCCAGCATGCGCGACGTCGTCGTCGACGGCAGAGACATGGGCACCGCGGTCTTTCCGGACGCAGACCTCAAGGTCTATCTCGTCGCGGATCCGTGGGAGCGCGCTCGGCGCCGGCTCATACAGACCCTGTCGCGCAACCCTAACGATGACGAGATCGCCGTGGAGACGGAACGTCTGGTGCGGCGCGATGCGGCCGATGCTACGCAGTCGGCGGCGGCGAAAGATGCCGTACTCGTCGACACCACGTACGTCACCCAGGAAGAGCAGGTCGAGCGCATCGCAGCGTTGGCGGCGAGCGCCATCCAACATCGCGCGCGCGGCCGGACGCCGACCTAACGAGCGCTGCACTTGTGGCACCGCTCGTTAGGTACCGTGCTCTAGTCGCAGCCCTGTTGGGTCCAGACGACGGCCCGGCCCGATGAGGGGGCCGAGCTTTCGACGGTTCCAACCACCGTGCCGCACACATTGACAGCTTGCGCTCTCCCGATGAGACCCACGGGGTTAGGCAGTGTATCGACGGTCGTACCGAGCTTGGTGAGCGCGACCGCCTGGAACTGGCTGTTGGCGGTGAACTCTCTGTATCCCACGATGCGCCCCGATCCACCGACGTCACGCCCGAACGTCTCCGACGCGCCGAGCTGAGAGTCCACCATTCCGGCAGCTTCGGTCCACAAGAACGCGCGGCTCGTGGAAAAGAGGTCGCCCGAATTGCCGACAACGGCGAGCGCGTCGTTTACCGCATTTGCTTCACTGTGCACGTCGCCGACAAGGACGCCAAGAACCTCCTCCGATCCGTCCGCATGCCACAGGTAAGCTCGGCGCTCCCCTGTCATGGCCTCGACCCAACCGGTGATATCGCCAGCCGAGTTGATGTCGTTTGCGCGACTCTCCGCGTACCCGGCTGGGTGCAAGTCGTCCACAACACCGTCGACCCAACGCACGGCGTGATTCTGTGACTGGCCTACTATCACTCCGGCATCATTAACGCCGAGGGCAAAATCGGAGGCGCCGCCCTGGAGCCCGGTGAGCACCGTGACCTTACCGCTCTTTTTCCAGTACACGGCTCTATTCTCACCGACGCCCGGATTCCAGAACCCGACAATGAGCCCGCCGTTGTTGATCGCTGTTGCAACGGTGGATGACGTCTGGCCCAGGGGTTCGGGCTCGGTAAGCAGCTTTGGCCGACCCTTTCGCCAGCGCACGGCGTGCGGGCCGGGCACCCCCTGAAGGGTGACGGCGCCCACGACGATGCCGCGATCGTTCACATCTGCTGCGGCGCTCGTTGTCGCCCCCGCGGGCAACGTGAGCAGTGTCGCTGTCCAGGTAGCGGCCACAGTCACATCGAGTCGCGGGTCGATGTTGGCGAGTGGGGTTTGCGTTGGCACATCTGCGCATGCCGACAACGCTGCGAACGCGCTACATAGCCCGACACGGCGCCGAGCGCGCCGTTCCGACAAAACTCGCATAACTCCTCCGGCGCGCAGTCGAGTACATCCATTCATGGCGCGCGCCGGCCGACAACGGGCAATCGCGGTGCCAATTGATCGTCGATGTGCGCGCGGTCACCACGCGACCGTGTCGCGTCGAGGGTCCGCCAAACGATGCCTAACGAGTCTGCATCGCGTGCGCGCGTCCGTGCGCATGAGCGGGCGTCGGAAATGAACCGATGAATAGCTCTAACGATCTCCGCTGGCATGGCTCGCAAGGGCGGCTGCAACAGGGTACTCGGGCTCCCAGCCATATCAGAGCCGTTGCCGCGTTGACGCAAGCGGCCTTCCCCTCTACGTTGCAAGGCTCCCGGATACTCGGCACGGTGCCAAGTGATCGCGGGGCCTCACGTTAACCTCGGTGCGGCGAGCTACAACATCCGCAACAGAAGGAGCTTTCGAAAACCCTATGGTCGATCAGGATACCACCACTTCAACCGGCGTAGCGGAGCGCGAAAAACGCGCGGCTCAAAAAGGCCAACTCCGTCCGCTCGCCAACCGCCGTCCCGAGCTCTACGAGGAAGACGAATACACCTCGAGTGAGTTCGATCAGATGATGGAGATGTACAACGGCACCCTCGCTTCGATCGACGAGGGTGAAATTGTTCGCTCGCGCGTCCTCGAAATCAGGGACAACATGGTTGTCCTCGACATCGGGTTCAAATCCGAAGGCGCGATCCCGCTCGAAGAATTCAAGGACATGCCCGAGCTCAAGCCGGGCGACGAAGTCGACGTCCTGCTGGAGCGGCTGGAAGATCACGACGGCGCGGTCGTCCTCTCCAAGAAAAAGGCCGACTTCATGCGCGTGTGGGAGCGCATCCGGGTCGCGTACGAGACGGACCAGCCGGTGCAGGGCACGCTCGTCAAGAAGATCAAGGGTGGCGTAGTCGTCGACCTCATGGGCGTCGATGCCTTCCTCCCAGGCTCGCAAATCGCGCTCCGCCGCGTGCCTAACGTGGACGAGCTGCTGGGCCAGAAGTTCGAATTCAAGATCATCAAGCTCAACAAGCGCCGCCGCAACATCGTCGTCTCGCGCCGCGTCATGCTCGAGGCCGAGCGCGCGGGGAAGCGCGAGAAGTTGATGAAGGAGCTCGAGAAGGATCAGGTGCGGAAGGGCGTGGTGAAGAACATCACCGACTTCGGCGCGTTCATCGACCTCGGTGGCGTCGACGGTCTGCTGCACATCACGGATATGTCCTGGGGCCGCATCCAGCATCCGACGGAGATGGTGCAGATCGGACAGGAGCTGGACATCAAGATCCTGGACATCGATTGGGACCGCGAGCGCATCTCGTTAGGCCTCAAGCAGCTGCAGCCGTATCCATGGAAGGACGTCATCGAGAAATACCCTGTCGGAACGCGCGTCGCCGGCAAGGTGGTCTCGATCACCAACTACGGCGCGTTCATCGAGCTCGAACCGGGGATCGAAGGTCTCGTGCACATCAGCGAGATGAGCTGGACGCGCAACGTGCGGCACCCGTCCAAGATCGTATCGATCGGCGAGACAATCGAAGCCGTCGTGCTCAAAGTCGATCCTAACGAGGAGAAGATCTCG
>DATFBW010000465.1:0-5723 GCA_035253645.1 Gemmatimonadaceae bacterium
AGCGGAAGCTGCTGACGGCTCCCATCATCAGTCTCCCACAACACGTGCTGCCCCTTGGGGAAATATTCGATCTCGAACGGCTTCCCCTCCTTCTGCAGCACCTTGAGGTTGGACATGCTCACATCCACCGGCACGCTGTTATCCTCCCCGCCAAAGATCCACAACCCCGGAGCGCGCTGCTGCCGCAAATAAGGCACCGGATCGAACCCGCTCGGCCTATACGTCCGCATCCGCTCCGCCACCTCGGCGCGCGCGAGCCGAGGACCATCGCCATCGTCACCCATCAGCGTGCTGAAGTACCCCTCCTCACCGAGCGTCGCGACAGGCCCTGAGACGATGATCGTGAAATCCACGTCAGGCGATCGCGCCGCCACGATAGGAACGATCCACCCCGCCTGACTGATCCCCCACACGCCGATGCGCGTCGTGTCGATATCGGCACGGCCACGGATTGCGTTGATGCCCGCGATCGCATCGCCGGCGAGCAGCTCGAAACGCGCCGAATCCACGTTATGCACGTACGCGCCACCGGACTGACCCACCCCCCGCTTGTCGTATACGAGCGACGCCACGCTGTGCATCGCGAAGTAATAGGGAAGCCCGAAGAAGGATTCGCGAGTCGTCGGCCCCGATCCGTGAATGAACACCACGACCGGATACGGCGGCTTGCCGCCTAACGGCTTGATGAGCGAGCCGGAGATCGCGACACCGCCGCTCGTCCACCGCAGCTCCTCTCTGCCGAAGTGCACGCGCTTCGCGACCTCCACCGCATTCCCCCGCCGCACCCTGATCTCGGCGGCGTTCCCGCCCGCGCTGCCGCGCGACGTCAGCCTCCATACGGGAGGATGCGGTATGAACAAGCCAGGGCCGGCGACGAACCCGCTCCGCGTCAGGAACAAGCTGCGGTTTTCGCCGGTGGCGAAATTCATGTACGTCAACGTGCCCAGCTCCGTCGGGCCGATCGTCACGAGCTGCCCGTCCGCGTTTTCGTATATCCCCGACAGCCGCGCGACCGAGTCGTCCGGGAGCGGCAGCATACGCGTTAGGCGCAGGTCTCGCTCCCCGCTCCCGATTCTTACAACTCCTGCAAGCGTATCTCCACGCAGTTGCGTGACAGCCTGCGCCAGTCCCGCGCGCTGCCTGAATTCGAAGGTGGCGCCGTCGCCGCTCTGCGCAACGCGGGCGCGCTGTCCATTGCGCAGCTGGAAGGGCAGGTCGATCACGGCGCTATCGCCAGTGACGGTCATCCGAACATACAAATACCCCTCATCCGAGAGGTGCCCGCCGATCCAGAGGCCGTCGAGCGGGCGCTGCGCCAGCGCGGCGTGGAAAGCGCCGACGGAGAGGAGCCCACATGCCGCAAGGCGTGCGCACCCTGTCGCATGCCTAACGAGAATGGTCCAGAGCGATCCGAAGATTCCCATGCGACCCACATCCAGAGTGCTGGAGGATGTACCCTAACAGGCCTAAGAATATGCTGAAATTTCCGCTGTGCGGATTATTCAGCAGCTTGCGGGAATGTCAAGGGCCGGTGCGCGCCTCTTTGTGCCGTCGAACTCGCAGCCGCATCATGGTATCAGGCGTAACTCTCGTGTTTCAGCGCAGCCAGCAATCGGGCGTCGGCTCGAACTCGGGCGATGGGTCGACTACCTAACGAACTCAGTGGGAACGTCCAGCTAGTCTATATGTTGGCCTGCTGCTTGTCGTCGTCTCGGCAAGCGATGTGCTCACAAACGGATGGCCCGTCCTAAGCTGCCGGATTGGATATCTTCGCATTCGCTCCTTGAGCGGGCATCTCCTCGCAGTGCGAACCGGGCGAAGAACCGCGCGAATCGCAGGCGTGACGACGACGACGAATCTAAGGTTCGATGCTGCTAATCGGGACAAAAGGGCGCTGATGCTTGAACTATTCGCACGTTTTTTTCGGAGCGCAGTGCGGAGAATGAGCGATCCGGTAACACGCCGGCCAGCGCGTTCAGAGCGAGCCACCGCGCTGTGATCTTCCCACCTAACGAAACAAGGCGCTGTTCGTCGTGAAGATCGAATGGCCGCCCAGGGCTATAGCTGACTAGCATTTTCCAGTCATAACGCGAGAGGTCGGCCACTTCGAAAACAGCCACGAAATCGTAATCCGCTAGGCTTGGCACACTGTCGGACAGTATTCTGATCCGATACGCCGGGAATTGAAACGTGTGAAGGATGGTGGCTCCCCGACTGCGAACTCTTGCTTCATGCTTGTTCTGGGGGCGGTCCGAGGGCTCCGTTAGCGTCGTTGCGAACAACACATCTGCAACGATCCATCTTCCATTCGGCAGCGGCTCGCGGTTCCACCAGCGCCCACACATGTGGAGTGGCGCATTCACAACCAAACGGCTGGGATCCAGATTTGGATCTGCTGGGGGAAGGCCAGATACGCTCGTTGCTGTGGAAGGATGACATCCGAGTAACGACGCTACCACAAGAGCTGCCGATAGGGCCGGAATCCGCAAGCGCCGCAAGCGAATCATCTGAACCTCATCCCGGCTGCTCAGGACACACAGGCGCAATAACACGAGGGCTGACATTCTCTCAAGACGTTGTCAGTGTGATGAACTCTCGCAAGCCGAGGAATGCGACAGCCGATCCGGAGACTTACATCGTCCTCGTGTGGCTAGAGCTCGAGAAACTCGCCGATCGACGTCGATCGCCGTAAAGCTGACGGAACGAGCGTCGAGCGCCCGATCTGATATGGTAAGTCCGAGTGTCGCCGAAGACGCGCTGCATGCCGCATCATCGTATCAGGCGTAACTCTCGTGTTTCAGCGCAGCCAGTATCCAGCTTTCGTTGCGGATCGGCAACGAACGCGCGCGCCAGCCGCAGCGCACACATCCGGTAGTCAGTATCCTCCGCCGTCGGCAGCTCCTTGGGCCACTGACCGTGCATGCCATTGCGGAACACGACGTGTGTCGCGTTCGCGTTGAGCATCGCGATCTGATATCCCTCGAGACCCGAGCTCGACGCATCCAGCTCCCCCGTAAACACGAGCTGTGGTCCGTCATAGACGCGCGTTCTCACGCTGGTGTCTGCCCGGCCGGCTTGCCACACGGCGCAGGCGCTATCGTTGCCGAAACCCTGCAGCAACGCACGAAGGATCGCGGAACGTGCCGCCGCGCGCGCGAACTCCTCCCTGGACTGAAAGGGCTCCGACTCATGGCAATACACGGACAGATTCTGCCCGACGCTATAGCGACCGTGCGGCGGAACTGGAGGGTCGTTCCTTGGCAGCCCTTCCTCGGTCCTCATTCGTTGTCGCGTCGCCGCCATCAACTGTCCGTCGCCACGAGTGGCCGCATCCATGAACACGAGGAGGCTCTGGATGCGCCGCTCGAACGTCGAGATGCCCCTCGGATACAGCCAGCCGCGGATGAAGCGCAGCAGCGCACCATCGTCGTACTGCCGATCGGCCGACAGCGGCTGTTGTCTCAAGCGGACCAGCGCCGCGGTGAATCGCGAGCGGAGTTGCGGATACGCGCGCGCACACGCCGCATCGGTCGCACACTTTGCGAAGATCTTGTTGAGCGCGGCCTCGGTGCCGCGCGCGTCGTCGACGAGCTCCTGACCCTCGGGGACGCCGGCGGCGTCGAGAATGATGGATCGGACGCTCGCGGGGTAGGTGCGCGCCGAGATGACGGCCAGCCTCGCGCCGTAGGAGATCCCCCACAGGTTCCACTGGCGCACGCCTAACGATTGTCTCAGCGCCTCCATGTCGCTGGCGATCCTCGCGCTGTTGTACTGGGACAAGTCTATCTTCTGGGCTGCGAGTTTCTCCCGGCACCCCCTCACTTGCTTCAGCCAGTCGTCCTGTGGCTCACAATACAGGGACGGTGTCGATCGCCCCGTACCGCGCTGGTCGAAGAAGATCCAGTCCCTATCCACGACCACATCGCGGATATGGGGATGCGTCACCAGTTGCTCCGCGTAGTACAGACTGTTGTCCCCAGGTCCCCCGTTCAGGAAGACGATGGGGCCGTGTTGGTCAATGGTCCGCGGAGCCTTAACCACCATGAAAGCGATTTCAACGGCGCGACCGGAGTTACCGGGGTTCTCAGGCACCTCGAGCCGGCCGCAAGTGACTCGAAGCAGCGCTTTGGTGGTATCGAAAGGGCAGGCGACCTTCGGCAATTCTCCTGCAACACTGCGTTGCTGCGCGCGCGCAGGCATACAGAGGGTCGCGCCGAAGAGCAGCGCCGCGCCAACGGTCAACGCACGCACGCCGAGCGCCTAACGATAGTAGTCCACGGCGATCCGGAGACTGCCGTCCTGTTCGCGGCGCCAGAGCACGAGAAACTCCACGACCGACGTGCGATCGCCGTTAGGCGACGACGTGACGAGCGTCGAGCGCCCGATCTGATACGGAAAATCCGGATGTCCACCCAGCCCAAGGACCTCGAGCTTCCACGACTTGGGGTTCTGAATGCCGGTCCAATATTTGTCCAACGCGGCGCGTCCCGCCACGCGCTCGCCACGCGGGCCGTCGACGATGCCGTCATCCGTGTAGAAACGCGCGACTGCCAGCAGGTCGCCTTTGTTGAACGCCGCCGTCATCGAGTCGTTCACAGCCTGGAGCTCACGCCACAGATCGGGGTTGGCCGTCTTCGCCGCCGCACTCGCCGGCACACGCGGACGCGTAGGCCCATCCCCCCGCTCGGCCGCATCCAGCTCCCAGAGCACGTTCACGATGCGCCACTGGCCGTCGGTGCGCGCCAGGTGAAACATGTCGATCCAGTCGGACATGCGGGCACGAGCGCTCGCCGCGTTGCCGAAGATCTCCAGGATCTCGATGTCGCGCCGGCGCCGCTCGTTAGGCGTGCCGCGCCCGCCGCCGCGGCGCGTGCCCTGGACCAGGGTCATCGCCGTCTGATTGTCCATCCGCGACCGGCGCTGCGGATCGAGCGCCCAGATGCGCTTCGCCAGATCCGGATGCACAGCGCGCTCCATGCGCGCCGCGTCTCCTTCATACCAACCGTCCACGTAATCGAGGATGGTAGAGCGGATCGCCGCGGTGTCGTACGGAGTGCCCACCATTGGTACTCTTTCCATGACTTGCCAGGATCCCATAGTAAGGTGCGTCACGCGCCCTAACGAGTCCTCGCGGAAGCCGAAGTAGCCTCTGCCGTCCGGGAGGCTCCGGAAGAACCCCGGACTGACTTCGACGAACCGTGCGCCGTTAGTGGAGATGGAACCGTCGCTGTTCGCGACGACGTCGAGCGAAAACATCTGGCGTGGATTCGCACAGCTATGACAGACGATGTTCGCGCGGTAGTGGCCCGCGTATTTCGCCACACGCTGCGCCGCAACGTTGGCGGGATGCATGGAGACGGGTGCTTGCGCAACGATCGTGACAGGAAAGAATCGGCCGAGCACACTATTCGTGACCGTGAAGCGCAGGTTGCTCCCCTCGCGGTGCCCCGCGACGAAGATGCCGAAGTTGCGCGATGGGAGCAGCGTCACGAGCGAAGAGAACCCCGCGACGTCCCCGCCATGCTGCACCCCATGCCTCTTCTCGTCCCCACGATCGAGCTGCTGCCAGCCGAGTCCCCAGCCCACCAGCCGGGGGTGCATGGTGATCTGCTCGCGCTGCATTTCGCGCGTCATCTTCTCGCTCATGATGGCGCTCTGTCCCGCGAGCTGCGCGATCATGAAGCGTGCCATGTCGAGCGCCGTACTATTGACTGACGATGCCG
>DATFBW010000466.1:0-11627 GCA_035253645.1 Gemmatimonadaceae bacterium
CGGCGCAACGGTGAGCCGCCTAACAAGCGCATGCAGCAGCCGGGCGCTCCAATGGCTATTCTCCACATGCCGCGGCGTTACGCAGCGCTGCTGCGGAACGAAGGGTTGATTACTTCCCACACTGCGCCCGCAGCTGAAGCGCGGATCCGTTAGGTCGCAATACTCCTTTGGGGCTCCTCTAATGATTCGCGTTGTACTACTCGGTTTCTGCGTCATCGCGGCTTTAGCCTCAGTTGATGCCCAACCGGCGTCGTCAGGGATTTGCGCGCCACCAGGGACGCGCTCCGGGTCAAACGCCACACTAAGACCGGCCGATGATCCACGATGGAACTCGAAGGAGCCGGCCGCGCTGGTTGGCGAAGTGTGGAATGTGGATGGGCAACCCATCCCCGATGCTCGGGTCCTCCTCCTCGGTCCCGTGCCAATAGACTCGCAGTTTGCCGGAGTGCTGTCCGCTAAGCATGGCGGCTTCACGTTTCGACGAATTCCACCTGGTGTCTATGTGCTGGAAGTGGTGCGCATCGGGTATCTGCGGCAGCGCCATGATGTTGACCTTATTCCGGCTGGTATCGACACCATTTGTATTCGTCTCCGCGCCGCACTGCGGCCGGCACCTCTTGTAGAAGTGCGTAGCCCATGATCGCAACGGTGTCAACGTCGCTTGCCACTTAGATGGATTGCTGCCTAACACGGCGTTGCAGCAGACGCCGCAGACTCGTTAGGATAGCCGGCGCGAGCTTCGCCACGCCGGCCTATATGGACTGCGGCGCAGCCGAACGCCATGTCCGTTAGGCAGATGGTCTTGACGGAGGAGTGTGCTGCACAATGCTAATTGTCAGAGCTCTGTGGGTCGCGTCGTTCCTGATGCCGATCGATGGATGGGCACAGACTTCGCAACAGCAATCAGTACCGACGGTCATCTACTTCGTTCGTCATGGCGAAGTGGATTCGCGACTGCCCACCTTTCCGTTGAATGAGGCGGGGAAACGGCGCGCCGAGGTGTTCGCGCGGACGGTGTGTGATGTCGCCTTCACACTTATCCTCAGCAGTCACACCACGCGCGCTCGTCAAATGGTGGAACCGACAGCTAGGGAGCGACAGCTACCAGTCCGACAACTACCTGAACCTGGCGCGCGCCTTGATGACAGCACGGTCGTATCTGATGGGACCCAGTCCAGGGTTGCCGTGCAGCCACTGCTCGACGCCTTGCGAGCGGTGCCCGAAGGTAGCCGCGTATTGGTAGGTGTAAACTCGGACAACATTTACGCGTTGCTGCACGGCCTCGGTGCACGATTAGCGAGCACGGACCAGCCGTGTACTCCGGGGTCTGCTTGCGTACCGTGCTTGACAAACGCTTGCTTTCCGGGTGGTGAAGATCAGCTCTGGATTTTGGTCATTACGCCCGGGTCGTCGCGGCCTGCTCTAATCGAGCTGCGTTATGGCTCAACGGTCCCATAGTCTGTGGGCAGCCCGTGGCTTCACCGCCTAACAGGTGTTGCAGCAGACGGCGGAGCGCTAGTACGCGTCGAGGCACTCGCTCGCTCGTGTCCACGGCGCGATCTTGTTTGATCCGCCAAAGCTGAACGATATCCGTTACACCGCGACTACAAGACCTCAGGTACTGGCATCATGATTGAACCGAGCGCTCAACGAGTTTCCAGAACACGCGCTGTGATCGCGGCCGTGACTGGACTAGTGCTCCTTTTGATCCTCGCTCAGGTTGTGGAAGAGCCAACACCACTTGCTTACTTCGTCTTTCGCTGTCTAGTCGCACTCTGCGTGGCTGTGGTCGCGGCGGAGCTGCCAGGATCCATAGGTATTGAGCTCCCCGGCGGCATCAAGGCTGGCGGTGCCTTGGCCGTGTTTGCGCTAGTCATGTGGCGCAACCCGGCTGCTTTGGTAATTAACCCGCCCATTCATCTGGTTAACACTAGCGGAGATATCGGGCGCGTCGCGGCCACAGACTTCTGCCCCACAAGCAATCCGATTGAGATCGTGTCTGATGGTTCAGTGCGTCTCGGCCTCCTCGCTACTACGACGAGCCTAAGGCCTCAGTCGGCATCCCTTGTTGCAGAGCACAGGTCGAAGCCATCCCTGGCGTATAGAGTCGTTGACACGCTGAATATCGACGTCGGGCGAAGCGAAGTACTGCACATCCCCCGCTGGCGCTCCATCGCTGTCACGATCCAATCTGTGAGCAACGACAACTGCAGGGCGAACTATTCTCTAGCGCTCACCCAGTAGCCAGTAGTGTTACGCCAGTTGTGGAGGCGAGGTGTACGAATACAAAAGCCGCAAGCAGCGCGTGAACCTAAGTCGGCAGCGGGTGTCGCGGCCTAACAAGCAATTGATACAGAGACCCAGCCTTTTGGGGGACGGCGCCCATGTGTTGCGCTGTGAGCGCCAACCATAATATGCGGCGCCGCAGGATTGCACGCCGTTAGGCAGCTATCATCGTTCGTAACCAACTAACCGCCGCTCATGTCTTCCATCGTCCCGTCGCAGGCAGTAGACATTCCGCATAACATGACCACCACCGCCTTCGACATTCCCGGCTTTCGCATCCTCGAGAATCTGGGTGTCGTGCGCGGCGTCGTTGTGCGGTCACGTTCCGTCTTTGGCACCATAGGCGCCGGTCTGCAGACCCTATTTGGTGGCAACATTTCGCTCTTCACTGAACTCGCCGAACGCACGCGGCAGCAAGCGTTCAATACCATGCTCGTCCAAGCACACTTGGCCGGCGCCAACGCGGTAATCGGGATTCGTTATGATGCGAACGAGTTGATGCAAGGCGTCACCGAAGTGCTTTGTTATGGGACCGCGGTCGCAGTGGAACAGATGACAGGGTAACTCTCAGTATTCACGCGGAGCCTAACAAGCGTTGCAGCTGGCGGCCCGGAGACAGAATGGTATCGAGCAACGATTGGACGCCGGTCACGATCCCGCGCCGCAAACACCTAGGGCTTCTGGCCTTATTGCCCTTCCTGCTTGGTCCTGCAAGGGTGACGTCCCGACTGCCCAAGACGAAATCACCGAGCCGGGGGTGAGGTGATTGGGGAGATTCTCGAGCAGGTCGAAGTAGCGTTGCGCCCATTCGTCACTGATGAAGGAGGGAAGGTGGTCTTCGCGTCGCCTGCTCTTGTCGCAACCGCTGCGAAGTCCGCCCAAAAATCTGACGCTGCTGCCTGACTCGTTAGGCGGAGCCCCAACGTGTTCACTACAACGCTCATTCGTCTAAATCATCTCCTGGCGGCGGTTCTAGCCGTCGGCTGTGCGTCGCCTGCGTGGCTCTCGCACCGGCCCGACGCGCATACCCGCGCCATCCTATTGCGTAGCTTCACTCTTGGTGAAGGTAGGGTGCTGACTGTTGGTGAACGGGTCACTTTCCCGGGAGGCGAACGCACTGAGGGTCACGCCACCACCAACATGGGCAGAATCTGGATGCGCCTGCGGACCTTCAGGGCCCCGCTGCCCGACAGCCTCGCAGATGTGAGTTGCATCCTCGACCACGAACAGCGTGTGTCGGTGATCTATGGTAACTACGCCGCGAAAGATTTTGGGCCGATCGCAGCCAGCTGGCAACAGCGTCTCGGACCGGCAGACAGTGTGATCGACGTCGATTATCCGAGTCCGGAGGATCGAGCGGTCGGCAGGCCGGGACCCGGCGCCCGGATATTGGTGTGGCGAGACAGCGCGACCAGGGTTGAGTTGACTGGCGCGCGACCTCCGCAAACGCGCTGGCCACCATCTTTCCAGATCGTCGACTTCAGCCGACCGTTTCCTCACTGATAAACGCAGTCATCGCCTAACGAGCCGCAAAATTGCCGTTGACAGACGCGCCAGAGGCGATCGAGACGTCGGACGCGTCGCAATGGCATGACCTTACGGCTCGGCGTACCCAACGACCTCCGCCTGCAGGCGTCCGAGCGCGATATTCTGCGGAAGCACCGCGATACCCCGACGCATAGAGCGCCCAGGAACCCAGTCAAGCGTGAAGTGTGCTTCACTTCCAATATCCCTACCTTCAGGCCTAACGCGAACTTCGACCGCACGTGCCGCCGCGTCGCCCAAGTTCCGCACAGCGACAGTCACGTATACATACGAACCGCGCTGCTCTTGCGACTCGATAACGGTTTCGAACGACGGAGGACGCGATGGTTGCCGCGCGTCCCACACCAGGAAGCCTACGATCGCCACGAGCAATACGCCGCTGATCCACGTGGCAGTAAGCTCGAGCGCATCCGGTGCGCGCGCCTTACGAGTCCGGCGCGATTCCGTCATAGCACCAGCAGCTCGGCTGCGGTCGCGCCGAGTGCCGTCACGAGACTGAGTACAAGGACCATGTGCACGGCGGGGGCGAGACCGGTGTCGACCCCAATGCGACCGAACGTCCACAACATGAACGCCGCGACGAGTAGCGCTGCCGCATACGTGACGAGTGACTCCCGCAGGTAAAACCCGAGCCATTTTTTGTCGAATGGATCGATTCCCAGTCGTCGCCGACCAACGCCGTACGAAATACCGAGAACAAGCGCGACTGAGATGACGACGAGACCGAGGGCGTGCAGCCACGTCAGCTGCTCGCCGATGATCATGGGCTCCTTGGTGGCCCCTACGGTGAAGCCGAGAATCATGGCGCCTGCGATGCCGATCCCGACGGACGGGAACAAGAGCGCGTGATCCAACCGGTGCTCGGCTTCCTCGTGAGCGGCGCCGAACTCACTCGCCGCAATTGACGCTCCCAGGCTTACGGGGACACCCTGCAGCGCGACCTTGCGAACGACATCACCGAATACGGTATCAGTCCCGAGCACGCCGAAGACGAGCAGAATTATCGCAGACACGACGATGCCGATGCCGTACGCTACGATCGCGGCCCGCACTTGTGCCGCCACCGTCTTGCGGGGATGCAACCCGCTGAAGTGCTGCAGCACGAGGAGAACACCGAAGTTCAGGACGACAAGGACAAGGATGCGCGTGCTCGGGATATTGAACCCGCCCCACCACATCTCCATTGTCATCAGGGCTGGCATGCCGACGAGCAGTCCTCCGACTACACCGCGCGCGTATGCGGCGGCGGTTTCGCGGACTGAAGGTGTGAGGACATCGGTTGCCATGTTCGTCCCAGAATGTGGCCTTCGACATGGAAGGGAAAGAGGTGGAGGGGTGACCGACGCGGCTGACCGAGACAGATTCCCCCGATGGTGGCGGCCTTAGCCGCCTGCCTAACGTGCGCATGCAACTGATGCGCTCAGCGTTAGGCACCCGAGTGCGATCCTTCATGGACGGTTGACATGGACCTTTAGCTGACACTCATTCACGTTGCTGCTGTAATCGCGTTCCTCGGGAACATCACAAGCGGCCTGTTCTGGCACAGTCATGCCGCGCGCACCCGTGATCCTCGTCTCCTCGCGTTTACAGTCGCCGGCATTATTCGCAGCGATAGGCTCTTCACCCTTCCCGGCGTTGTCGGCATCATCGGCTCAGGCGTTGCAGTGGCAATGTTACGCGGCTATCCGATCTTCGCGACCGGCTGGATCCTTTGGACGCTCGTATTCTTCATTATTTCTGGCCTGGCCTTCATGTTCCGCGTGGCGCCCCTCCAGCGACGGTTACATGCGCTCTCGGAGTCAGGCCCCTCAGCAGGGCAGTTTGACTACGAGGAGTAGCGCCGACTCGCGCGACAGTGGGAGATGTGGGGCGCTGTGGCCCTGCTTACACCGCTAATGGGACTGGTTCTGATGATTCTCAAACCGGCGCTCTAAGTGGCCTGGTGCCTAACGCGTGCTGCGTCAATGCGCACTATTGTCGCGCCGTCACTCATCCTGTTCGCGATAGTGAAGGTGTCCGGCACTCCGCTCGAGGCCCAACAAGTCATTGACACAGCCTTCCGCGCACCCGTCGGCAAACCCGCGTTCACGCTCGGGACTGGCCCCGTCGTTCTGATCGACCAGGGTCACTTCAACGCTGTCGACAGCACGCGCTACCGACCTGCGATGGACCTGCTGCGCCGTGACGGCTATGTCGTCGAAAGGCTCATGGGCCCCGTTACACGGGACGCCCTCGCTCGCGCGCGCATCCTCGTGAGTTTCATGTATGGATCATCGGCCAGGGCCGCGATCGCTCGCCTTCGACAGCAGAATCCAGGACTGACGAACATCTCAGCGTTTAACGACACCGAGATCGCAATTATCCGGGACTGGATAGAGACAGGCGGCTCCTTCTTGTTCGCTGTCGACCATCAGCCGGCGCCGCTCGCCGTGGATGCGCTGACCCGGTCGCTCGGTCTGCAGTTTCTCAATGGCATCGCGTTTATCGATCCGTCCGCGCGACTCACATTTCGCCGTGCAGATTCTACGTTATCGGATCACTCCATCACTCAGGGGATCGAGCAGGTGGCCACCTTCGGGGGCTCAGCATTCCGATTGGAGCGCCAGGGCGAGCCGCTCCTGGTTCTTGGCGCCGGCGTGCGCATGTACTTCGCCAGCGATTCGAGCGAGATCCCTGTAAGTGGCTGGCTTCAAGGCGCGGCGCTCACCATCGGCAAGGGCCGCTTAGTCGTCTTCGGCGAAGCAGGAATGTTCACGGCGGAATTGAACGCGCCAGGAAATCCCATGGGAATGAACGCCGCTATTGCACGGCAGAATCCGCAGTTCCTGCTGAACGCAGTCCGGTGGCTGGCCGGCGTGCGTTAGGCTGCGTTCAGGGGCGTCCGGTTGATAGCAACCGGTCTGCTCGATCTCAAAGGGTTGGATCCCGCGGTTGAGCGCATTCGACGCCGCGAGTTGTTCGAGTCACAGCCTGGCGCAAGGCGCGCAGACGCTCGACAGGCGGTACATTCGCCGCATGGCATTCGTCCCAGGCACGCGGCTCGGCAGCTACGAGATCGTCGGCACGCTCGGCGCCGGCGGTATGGCGACCGTATACCTCGCGCGCGATCTGCGTCACGACCGCGACGTCGCCGTCAAAGTCCTCCACACCGAAGTTGCTGAATCGCTCGCACGCGATCGCTTCCTTCGCGAAATCCGCCTCGCCGCACGGCTCAATCACCCGCACATCCTCCCGCTCTACGACTCGGGCGAAGCCGAGGGTCTCCTCTTCTTCGTCATGCCCGTTATGCAGGGTCAGACCGCGCGAGCGCGTCTCGATGCAGAAGGCCAGCTGCCTATCGAACTCGCGCTTCAAATCGCGGTCGAGGTTGCGGACGCGCTCGATCACGCGCATCGCAACGACGTCATCCACCGCGACATCAAACCCGAGAACATTCTGCTGCACGAAGGCCACGCGATCGTAGCCGATTTCGGAATCGGCAAGGCGATCGCCGCGGCGGCGAGCAACGGCTCCCCGCTGACGCAGATCGGTGTGACCGTCGGAACGCCGGCGTACATGAGTCCTGAGCAAGCGACCGGCGACAGCATCGACGGGCGCAGCGACTTGTTCTCGTTAGGCTGCGTGCTGTACGAAATGCTGACCGGCACGACCCCCTTCACCGGCGGCACGCTTCAAGCAGTCATCGCCAGCCGACTCGTGCAGACACCGCGCGAGGTTGTGGATATCCGCGCCGCCGTGCCGGTCTCGCTCAGTCGAACCGTGTCGCGGCTGCTCGGCAAGTCACCTAACGAGCGACCAGCCAGCGGCGCGCTCGTAATTGCGGCGCTGCGTTCAACGAATGTCGCGCCGGTAGCCTCAATGTCGAACAAGTCCGTCGCTGTGCTCCCGTTTGCGAACTTGAGCTCCGCAGTCGATGATGAGTACTTTGCAGACGGGATCACCGAGGAGATCATTAGCGTCCTGGCGCAGCATAAGGAGCTGCGCGTTGCGGCACGAACCTCGTCGTTCGCGTTCAAAGGCAAGAACGAAGATCTCCGCGTCATCGCCGATCGGCTTGGGGTTCGCACCGTGCTCGAAGGCAGCGTTCGCAAGGCCGGCAATCGTCTGCGCATCACCGCCCAGTTGATCAACGCTGCGGACGGCTGTCACCTCTGGTCCGAACGTTTTGATCGCGAGATGACAGACATCTTTGCGCTGCAGGATGAAATCGCAAGCACCATCGGCGCCAAGCTCGAAGTGTCTCTGCGGGATGCGACCCTAACGCGGGACTCGCGCGCGGGACCGCGCAATGTGGAGGCGTACGAGCAGCTGCTACGCGGACGCGTGCTTCTGGCGCAGCGTGGGCCCTCAATCGTTCGGGCCGCGGAGTGCTTCGAGCGTGCCTTGACGCTGGATCCGGAGCTGGCAGAGGCCCATGCCTTGCTGGGCGACTCGATGCGGCTCTTCGCTATATATGGATTGGCGCCGACGGCCGACGTCATTCCGCGAGCTCGAGCTGCGGCGCAGCGGGCGCTGTCGCTCGATCCGCGTCAGGTAGAGGCGCTGGCGACGCTCGCGAACATCGCGGCGGTTATCGACTGGGATTTTGCCGCGGGCAGCGCGATCGCCGATCGCGCGCTCGCCATCGACCCGCTGCACGTTCGCTCAATCGTGGAGCGGGCCTTCGTCAATGCGTATCGCCACGGTGCCAGCGAAACTGTAAGAGAGCAGGCGTTAGGCGATCTCGAGACTGCGACTCGCATCGATCCACTCAATGCTTGGGCAGCTGCGCTCCGCGCGTTGAGTCTCTCGTCGACGCGTCGTCACGCCGAGGCAGTCGCCGAGGCGCGTCATGCAATCGAGCTCGACCCGGCGGCATTTACGGGGCGATGGAGTCTCGTGTGGACGCTTGCCGCGATGGGGCGCGACGTCGAGGCGTTGGAGGCGGCCGAACCCGCGTTGTTGATGTCCGGGAGAGGATCGCGCATTCTCGCCGAGGTGGCGGCATCGCATTGCCGACTTGGGAATCGTGAGGCTGCCGAACAAGTCTTTCAGGAGATCACGGAACGGGCGCGCACTGGTTACGTCGGTTGGTCGGAGCAGGGGGCGATCGCGGCGTCCGCGGGCCGTATTGAGGAGGCGCGCACGCTGGTCGCCTGTGGCATCGAGGCGCGCGAATCCTATGTGGCTTTCGAGTCGTGTCCGGCGTGGGGTCCGCTGCGAGCGGATGCAGAAGGACGCAAGCTGCTGGACGCGGCCGGTCCATGACTGCCTAACGTTGCGCCTAACGGTGCGAGCCAGTACGTAATGCGTGCGCGCTACTTGCACTCCGTAGCTCTGGTTCATCTCAAGCGACTCGAGGAAGCAAAAGAAATGGCTAAGGTTGTCTTGGAGCTGCAACCCGGCTTTACGATCAGCGGTCTGCTTGCAACGAACTTCACAAGACCCGAGCGCTTGCAGATGCTGCGTGAGGCGCTCCACCGCGTGGGATTGCCTGACTGATGCCAGTGATGAGTCGAACGCTCGCCGTTGCTGCTGTTGCAGCGTTCCCTTTGCTCAGCGGCCAAGTAGGACACAGGTCGCTGGTTCGGCAGCACGCCAACCCGCAGTCAGTCCCGCGCGCGCAGCCTAACGACAATCGTTCGCCCGCCGGCCGGATGGAGCGCGACACGCTCGTGCTCCGCCTCCACGTCACTCCGGCAAACTGGCACATCCTCGGCGATAGCAACCCCGCGTTCCACGTCCTCGCCTTTGCTGAAGAAGGCAGGCCGCCGACTATCCCCGGCCCGCTCATCCGCGTACAAACTGGCACGCCGATCCGAGTGCACCTGCGCAATCCGCTCGACGACACGCTCGTCGTTAGGGGGTTGGGCGACCGCGGTGCGGCGCGGGATTCCATCGTCGTGCTCCCCCATGACTCTGTCCGTTTGGCGTTCGTGTTGCGAAACCCGGGCACGTATCTCTACTGGGCCATCTCGGTGCATGTGCGCCGTCTCACGGCACAGAACGCCCCGCCTGCTGGAGCGATCCGGCGTGGATTCGACTCGCAGCTGGCTGGTGCAATTGTCGTGGATCCGCCTAACGCCGTCGCGGACGACCGCATCTTCGTCATAACGCAATTAGGCGATCGCGACTTCGCGGTGGGGGCGCCAGGGGCCAGCGACCGTCATGGCACGCCGACGCGGCAGTTCCAGGCCATCAACGGCAGGTCGTGGCCGCACACCGAGCGGTTGCGATACGCCCTTGGTGATTCGATCCGATGGCGCGTGGTCAACGCGTCCCCCGAATCGCATCCGATGCACCTGCACGGCTTCTACTTCCGCGTGGATGCGCATGGCGTGCCGCAGGTGGACGCCGACTCGATATATGCACCGGACCAGCGACGCATGGTGGTCACGGAGACAGTGGGAGCGCAGCAAACCGCGGCGATCGTCTGGTCCCCAGACCAGCCGGGCGGCTGGCTCTTTCACTGTCACATAACGAGCCATGTAGTCATGGGTCCGCCCGTCGATAAGCGGGACATTGTTGAGTTCCCGTCGTCGCACCATGCTGCCGACCCTGACGGGCATGCGATGACCGGGATGAGCGGGCTTGTCCTCGGCATCGTCGTGGCCGGTTCGGCGCCGGGGCCTAACGAGTGGCGGCCCGCACGCCGGCTCCGGTTGTTCGTGCAGTCCGACTCCGCGCCTCAAGATTCCGCGCGCCGCTTCGGCTACGTCCTCCAACGCGGGGCGGAGCCACGACGCGACTCGATCGAGTACCCTGGGCCTCTGTTGCTGCTCACGCGCGGCGAGCCCACGAGCATCGAAGTGGTGAATCGTTCGGGCGAGGCCACGGCTGTCCACTGGCATGGCATCGAGCTCCAGAGCTACTTCGATGGCGTTGCGGGTTGGAGCGGCATGCCCGGGAGGGGCGGCCGCACGGCGCCGGCCGTGCGCCCGGGTGCGACCTTCGAGGTGCGCCTAACGCCGAAGCGTGCGGGCACGTTCATGTATCACACGCACTTCGACGAAATGCGCCAGCAATACGGCGGACTGGTTGGCGGGCTCGTGGTGCTGGAGCCAGGCGAGCGGTGGGATCCATCGCGCGACCTCTTTTTCCTGATCTCGGATGGTGTCCCGCGCCGGTTGTACATCAACGGTTCCCTGGACCCCCCGCCGATGGAGCTGGCAGCGGGCCGGACCTACCGACTGCGGTTCGCCGACATAGCCGTATACCGTCTCTCGCTCCGCGTTAGGCTCGTGCGCGATTCGGCGCTGGTATCGTGGCGGCCGATCGCGAAGGACGGCTTTACACTCCCACCCACGCAAGCGACGGTGCGGCCGAGTATGGTCAACTTGCCTCCGGGAGAAACCGCGGACTTCGAATTCACGCCGGACCGGCCCGGCGAGGTCGTCCTCGAGATGGGGCCGCTGAACCAGCCCATACAAGGGCGGCTCGTGTTTCGTGTGCGCAGTGGTGGGCAATGATTCGAAGGCTTCCGTCCGGTAAGTACCGGCTCTACTCGCGCAAAAAAGATCCGCGAACCGGGAAGCGGCGAAACCTTGGGACTTTTGCGACTCGCGCGGCCGCCGAAAAACATGAGCGGGCGGTTCAATTCTTCAAGCGTCGTTAGGCGGCACGTGCCGACCCTCGAGTATCACAGGACCTCATCCGCGAGGAGCACTCTCAGCATGAGCATCGCGCAATACTTCATCTCCGAACTGGACTACGAGCTACCGGCGACGCGGAGGCTGCTCGAGCGGGTACCGAGCGACAAGGGCCAATGGAAGCCGCACCCTAAATCGTCCGCGCTCGGGCATCTCGCACAACTCGTC
>DATFBW010000467.1:0-8596 GCA_035253645.1 Gemmatimonadaceae bacterium
GTAAGGCGAGGTTGAACCCACACACCCAGCACAACGACGACGAGATACGCGGCGCCAAACCAGAGTATCTGCCGACCGGTCATACGTGCTGATCGACGAGGATCGGATTCCCGTCCGGATCTTCCGTCATGAACGCCGCCGGCCCAACTGTGCTCTCGTCTGCTTCCGTCGTTAGGCGCACACCTTGGGCCTTGAGCTGCCGCTGCAGCTCGCGCACATCGGTAAAGTTCGCCAGCTTCTGCGCGTTGCTGTCCCAGCCCGGGTTGAATGTCAGGATGTTCTTCTCGAACATCCCCTGGAACAGTCCAATCGCCACGTCCCCGTTCTTGAGGATGAGCCACCTTTGCGAGGCGTCGCCGCCGAACGTCGTAAAGCCGAGCTTTTCATAGAACGCGCGCGACGTTTCGATGTCTTTTACCGCAAGACTCACTGAAAAATTGCCGAGTTGCATGGGAGTTGTCCGTTGGGATTGAATGGGATGCATCAAACGCGTGCGCCCGCGATTACGCCGAAATCCGCATCATCTTTCCTCCTCCGGCGTCGGGTGAGCACCCCGGCCGCCACGAGGGCAACGACCAACCCAACGGGCAGTGGTTCGACGAAGGTGATGGCTGCGTTGATGATCGGATTTCGATACATCTTCGCGAAATCCTCCATCTCTGCTCTCTTCTGCGCGAGTTGCGCCTCAGTCGCACCATCCGTGCGTGCCTTTTCGACCTGGTACGCCTGATACTTCGCGACGAAGTCCGGAGCCACCTTGTAATAGATCAGCTGCCACGTTGCGACATAGCAGATCGACGCCACACCCGCGATCATCGCCCCGACGCCGAATGCGCGCAGGAATCCCAACGTGCCGCCAAAGCTCTCGCGGTACGCGCGTACGCCGAAAAAGATGAGCAGGAATGCGACGACCATCGACGTGTAGCCGATGATTTCGCCGCGCTCGAAGCCGATCCGATCCATGAACGGAAGCGTGGCGAGCATCATCGCCGAGAGGATGGCGCCGGCAATGAGACCGAAGGTCAGGACTGTCTTCTTCATCTGTGTTTCCTCAAAGAGCGATAGAAGGGTGTGCTGTACGGCTGCATTTTGGCCGATTGTCCCCCTCTCCGCGTCACCAGAAAAGGTGATTTTGCGCCGGCTGCAGTGAAATCATCCTTTTAGGCGATCTGAATCCCGCCGATTTCGCCTCATTCCTCGGCAAGGTCGACCAGTTTGGCCACTGTATTCATGTTGCGCATCGTTCCAACGCCGGCGGGAAGTTTGAGTTTTGACCGCCCCATCCCGATTGGAAAAAGGATGTAGAACTCGCGTTTCCCGAGCCGGACGTCCTCGCCGGTCGGCGACTGGACTTTCGAGAGCTGAGTTTTACTTACCGGCTCCGCCTGGAAATACACGCCCACCTTCGCCTGCTCGGCATCCTTGAATGGATTGGCTTCCATGACGGCTCGGAGCTCGGACGCGCTGCGAACAATCACGTCGGCTTGCTTGCCAAGAGCCTTCGTGAGCGCCAGTTCGAGCTGCGACTTGATCGATTTCTCCGAGAGCTTGCTCTCGAAGACGACATTCCCGCTCGCGATGTACGTGCGCACGTTGGCGTAGCCGAGTTTCGTGCACATCGCGGACAGGTCTTTCATCGGCAACTTTCCGGTTCCGCCGACGTTGACGGCGCGCAGGAGAGCTATAAAAACGGGCATGCGTCGTTAGGGGATGAGCCCCGCCTCCTTCGCGAGTTGTATGGCTTGCGTGCGTCGTTTTGCAGTGAGCTTGTCAAAGAGTCGCGCGGCGTGCGTCTTCACTGTGTTTTCGCTGACGAATAGCCGTTCCGCTATCTCACGGTTGCTCAGGCCGGCGGCCATGGCTTCCAGGATTTCGAGCTCGCGGGGCGTGATGCCGAGCCTTTCGAGGGCGGCATCATTGCGCTGGAACGGTCCCGTCACTGGAACGGGGACTTCTTTTACGACAACGGTTTTGCGCGTGAGTTTGAGCCCGAGCCAGATGCCGAGGGCTGCGAAAAGGGCCGCGACGATGCCGCCGTAGATCTCGAGCGAGTGTTCGATGACGAGGAAGCGGTACTCGACAAGCTTGAGAACGGCGATGAGAACGCCGCCGAGGAGGCCGTAGAGGAGGATGGTCTTCTTCACGCGTCGTGGCGATTAGTCTATCATCAACCGTCTGCGAAAATCGCAGCGCTCGCGCGGCAGGAGAAGCGCCGCCTACCGGAATTAGTCATGAAACCGGTTCGATTCGCCCTCGCTTTGATCACCGCCACCGCCCTCCAAGGGTCGGCGCAGTCGCTCGACGGCACTTGGCGCTCCGACGGATATGGATGGGTGTTCGACATCCGGGGCGATTCACTTCGCGCGCGCGAGGTGACCGCCGTTAGCTGTCTTCCCTCGTTTCGCGCACACCGCGTCACAGCACCTTCCGGGGCCGTCGCTGCGTTCATGTTCGATGGAGCGCCGGTTACAGTCCAGGTGTTAGGCAGCTCCTCGACTGACGTTATGCGGTTGCATCTCGAAGGCTCCGCCTCGGACTACTTCATTCGACGCGTGAGCGCCGCACCGGCCGTCTGCGATCAGGAGACGCCTAAGGACGCGCAGACGACCTTCGATGTGCTTTGGCATAACTACGCCGAGCATTATCCCTTCTTCGCCCTGAAAAAGGTTGATTGGAACGCTGTGCGCGCAAAGTACCGGCCACGCACCGCGAACGCGTCGCCGGCGGAGCTGTTCGAGATTTTTCGTGAGATGGTCGAGCCATTGCACGACGCGCACACATACATCGTCGCGAACGACATCAACCGGCGTATGGGCGGAACTCGTCCCGATTCCCATTCCATAGGAGCGAGTGGCCGGACACGCGTCGCTGAAATCATAACGAGTAAATATCTGCGGACTCCGCTGCGTACGTGGGCGCAGGGACGCGTGTCGTTCGGGTACCTCCCTGATTCGATCGGCTACATGCGGATCACGGGATTCGCCGGTTACACGCAAGACGGCTCGTTCCGATCGGCGCTGGCGGCGTTGGAGGCCGCACTCGATACGATCTTCGCCGACACGCGCGGTTGGCGCGGACTTGTGATCGACGTGCGGATCAACGGCGGCGGTGCCGATCCGTTGGGTCTGGCGATCGCCTCGCGCCTAACGGCGACGCCGTATGTCGCCTATGCGAAGGTCGCCCGCAGCGATCCGCGCGATCCCACGAAGATGACCGAGCGCCAAGTCAGCACCGTGACGCCGAGTAATCGGCCCGGATGGCGGGGTCCAGTTGTGGAGCTCACCAGCCGCTATAGCGTGAGCGCGGCGGAGACGTTCACACAGGCACTGATGGGACGACGTCCCGCGATTGCGCGCGTCGGCGAGCATACGCAAGGCGTGTTCTCGGACGTGCTCAGCCGGTCCCTGCCTAACGGCTGGCGTATAGGACTCCCGAACGAGTTGTTCCTTACCGAGCAGGGGACGAGCTTCGACGGTCCCGGCATCCCACCGACCGTACCGGTTCCGACGTTTACCAGGGCCGATCTCGAGGCGGGACGAGATCCTGGGCTCGAACGCGCTATCCAGCTGCTGAAGACGCCCTAACGCCGCGCGCGGAGAGGACCTCGCGCACCCGCGTAGCGAACTCTGTAGCGTCGGTCGCGTGGGTGCACGCTTCGACGGCTCCGAGCTCGAGCCCCCAAGCGAGTAACCCGGAATCCGTCTGCTCGGTATACATGAACACAGCCGCGTTCGACTCGTCGCGCAGACATTGCAGCAAGCCAAATCCGTCGAGCCGCGGGAGCGCGACCTCGGTGACGATTCCGTCGGGGCGGAGCTTGCGTGCGTAGGCCAGTGCCGATTCACCGTCCGCGGCTTCGATCACACCGAGCCCCTGAGCCTCGAGCGCCACACGTAGCGATCGTCGCGCGTCGCGGAGCTCGTGCACGACGAGAACGCGCTGCCCCTGGCCGCCGCCCCGTTTGCCCGGTACCGTGGGCGACGCGTTAGGCGACGACAGCGTATCCTTCGCGCCATTCGTCGATTTCAGCGTATGCAGCAGTTGATCGATCGCTGCCTGCGGCGCGGTCCCATCTTGGATGGGTGCCGAGACGTTGTCGAGCAGCTCATGAAGCGACGTTAGGCCCGCGAGCGTGCGGTTGAGCCCCGCTTCCCACAACGTGTGCATGCCGCCCTGGCGGGCGAGCTCTTCGAGCTCGGACTTTTCAGCGCGCCGCGCGATAGCGCGCTGGATCTCCGGAGTTACGATTAACATTTCCGGAATGACCATTCGCCCGCGGTAGCCGGTGCCGCGGCAGGCCGCGCAGCCGACAGGTTTCCGCAGCTTGTCAGTTCGCTTTCCGGTAAGCAGCACCTGCTGCTCTGCAGGCATCTCGCTCACAGCGACAGGAACGGAGCATTCGGTACACAGGCGGCGCACGAGGCGTTGCGCGACGACGCCCTTAAGTGCGCCGGAGAGCGCACTCGGGTCAGCGCCGATGTCGGCAAGGCGTTCGATCGCGGACGGGGCATCGTTTGTATGCAGTGTCGACAAAACGAGGTGTCCCGTCATGCTCGCCTTGATCGCGATGCCCGCCGTTTCCGCATCGCGGATCTCGCCGATGAGCACGACGTCGGGATCCTGCCGCAGAATCGAGCGCAGCGCTGCCGCGAACGTTAGGCCGGCCTTGTCCTGCACCTGCACCTGATTCACTCCCTCGAGGCGGTACTCGATGGGGTCCTCGACGGTCACGAGGTTCGTCTGCGTCGATTTGATCTGATGCAGCGCCGCATAAAGCGTCGTCGTTTTTCCGGAACCAGTGGGGCCTGTTACCAACAGCATCCCTTCAGTGGCGCCTAACAACTGATCGAGGCGGTAACGCTCCGCCGCCGTGAAGCCTAACGCGCCGAGGTCGAAGTGTGTCGCCGCGGTGTCGAGCACGCGGATGACGCCTTTTTCGAAGCGATCGCCTAACGGGAGCGTGGAAACACGCAAGTCGATGTGGCGTCCGTCAAAGATCGTCGTGGCGCGGCCGTCCTGCGGGCGCCGGCGCTCCGCGATGTCCAATCCTGCCGCGATCTTCAAACGACTCATCAGCAGTGGCGCGATGGCAGCCGGTACGCGGGTCACTTCGTGCAGGATACCGTCCACGCGAACACGTACCATGAGATCGCCGTCGCGCGGTTCCAGATGCACGTCGCTCGCCCGCTGATCGAGCGCCGCCGCGATGATGGCGTCCAGGGTATCGACAGCGGCGCCCCGGGTCGGTGCGGCGGCCGGCTGCCCTGGCTGTTTGACCTCGACCCATGACAGCCGCGCCGTTCCCGTTAGGTCGGCGGATTCACCATAGATGCGCTCGTACGCCGCGCGGACGGCCTGCGGGCTGGCCACCGTGACGCGCGTACGTTTGCCGCAGGCAAACGCGAGATCGATGTCGAGGTTATGGCCGAGCGGATTCGAGGTCGCGATTTCGAGCACTGGGCCGTCCCGCTTGACAGCAACAGCCTCGTAACGCCGCGCCAGCTCGGCGCTCAGAAAGGACGCCTGCGCAGGTCCAACCCCGGAGAGGTCGGCGGGGCGCGTCCCTGACAGGTTGCATGCGACTTCGAGGATCTCCTCAGTTGTCGCGCCCGCAGCTTCGAGGGCCTCCCACGCTGTGCGCGCAGAAGCCAGCTGATCGACGGCCGGGTGCCCCGCCTGCTGGAGTGCCTCGACGAGCCAGCGATCGGCCCAAGGCTGCCGCCTGCGCTGGCCGTCTGGCGCGGCGGGCGCGGAAGGCGCGGCGGGCGATGTGACTGGAGAGCGGGAGGGAGTCTTCGAGGTTTGCATCTATATGAGTGGTCTCTAACGATCCCACGTCATTGGTCTTATGCGTGAAGTATCGGCCTGTCATAGGACGATCTTGAGGTGACTGGAGCACGAGCTGAGGTCCTAGTGCTCCTCGTGGGTTGGTTGCAACGAGGGTACGACCCGTGCCCATCCAAGCTCCGTCCAGTCCAGCTCCTCCTCGACGCGCTGGAATGCGGCATCGCCGATCGTGCCGTCGGCGCGCAAGGCAACGATACGTTGTCGCTGGGCATCGAGCGCAGCGCGAAGCACGGCCGCGTCGTTGTCCGCTCCGACGGCGTCGGACACACGTCTCACCGAGATCTCCTCAGTCGTTAGGTCACGCGGCCGCGCGTCAGCGGCAGCTTCTGTCTCTGCGCGCCGTAGCTGAAGCTCATAGCGATGTCGCACCAGATCCGTAGACTCCGTACCCGACAGTGCCGCTGTCGCCGACACCGCCGCGCGCAGGCCCTCCACGCGCGCGAGGCGCACCTCGCGGTCGACCGAACCGTCGTCTTCGAGCCCGAGCCGCAGCAGCAGTGGACGCAGCGTTAGGCCCTGCAGCACGAGTGTACCGAGAGTGACCCCGAAAGCAGTCGTTAGGATGAGGTCGCGGAACGGGAAGTCGGTAGGGAGCGCGAGCGCGGCGGCGAGTGTCACTGTCCCGCGCATGCCGCACCAACCGACGACAACAGCGGCCTTTCCCGTGAGCGCTATAGCGTCCTTGGGCCCAGGTTTTCCGTCGGGCCGCGGGCGGCAGCGCCAACGGCTGAAGGCCGCCGCGCCGGTCACCCACACGATGCGCGCAGCAATGACCACGACCAAGACTGCCGCCGCGATCGCTGCGTATCGCGACGCCGTCCCTTCGGTCATCCGCGCAACGATCGACTTGAGCTGGAAGCCCACGAGGATGAACGCCAGCACGTTCAACACGAACACCGCGACTTCCCATACCGCATACGATGGGATGCGCACGCTCGCCGGGATGAGCTCCGGCGCGCGACGCGCGGCCGTCATCGCGAAGATCACCGTCGTGATGATGCCCGATAGGTGCAGCTCTTCCGCGAGGATCCAAACGAAGAACGTACCGCCGAACTGAAACACCACCGCCGTCGCGACGTCGCGAATGTGCGCCGTGAGGAGAAGCGTTAGGCGTGCCAGCACGAGTCCGAGTATCACGCTTCCCACTGTCACGATGAGCAGCGTCGGCAACACGCTCCAGCCCGACAGGAATCCCGCTGCAGTGGCCCCGACCGCGAGACGGTAGACAAGGAGCGCGCTGGCGTCGTTGAAGAGACTTTCTCCTTCGAGAATTACGAGCAACCGGTGCGGCGGGCGCAGCTGCTTGAGCACCGTAGTGGCCGCAGCCGCGTCAGGCGGTGCGACGATCGCGCCGAGGGCGATGGCGGCCGACCATGACATGTCCGGCACCAGTGCATGAGCAACTATCGCGACGAAGATGATCGTGAGCGCGACAGCGCCGAGTGCCAGACCTGCAACGACGCGCCAGTTCGCGCGGAGATCGCGTGGTGAGGAATCGAATGCTGCATCGAGCAGCACCGGCGCGACGAACAGCGCGAGTGCAAGCTCGGGGTCGAGCACGAGCGTCGGCACGCCGGGGATGAGCGCGAGCGCTGCGCCGGCGAGTGCTACGAGCGCTGGGTATGGCGCGCCGATGCGGCGCGCAACGGCGGCGAGAATGGCGCCGCCGACCAGCATCGAAATAATGACCTCGAAGACTTTCATTAACTCGCAGATACTCGACGACCGCGTCCAGCGCCAGTGACGCGCCGTGCGACGCATGCCTGGACGTGCTCAGAGGATCTGCGTTCGATACGCGAACCAGAACGTGGCAACGCCGAGTGTAATCACGCTGATGACGCAGACGGCCAGCGTTGGCGCGAGCCGGCGCTCGAATTCTGGAATCGTGTCGCTCGGATAGTTCCTGAGGAATACGGCATACGCCGCGACGGCGAGCAACACGCCGCCGATGACGTCGACTACGTAGTGCTGCTTCGTGTAAAGCGTGGACAGCGCGACGAGGACGGCACAGACGATCGCTGTGATTCCCACGTGGCGGTGCACGCGATAACACGTGAGCGCCGACACGAATGAATGCGCGACGTGAATCGACGGAAAGCAGTTGTACGGCGGGTCCGCGCCGTACAACGCGCGCAGGCCCCACGCGCCGAATCCATCGCCTTCCACGTTCGTGGGCCGCGGCGCCACGGTCGGGTACATGAGAAACACGACGTATGCGACGATCCAGACCGTGAGATACGCCCACACCGTGCGCCGGATGTGATCCTGCTGCCTAACGACAAGGACGGGCAGGACGATGAGGTAGGCGTACAGCGATCCATAGATGAGTGCCCACGTGGGCTGCAGCGGGAACGCATTGTCCAGGGCAATCGCCGGAACGTTCACCGGCCGGCCCCGCACCATTCCCGCGATGACCAGGTAGAGCGGGACCAGCATAACGAGGACGACCATCGGAATGGTCACCTTGTACGGGCGGCTGAGCGAGTGCACGACCGCGCGCCATCCGATGGCGATCGGAGTGGACGCTGGAATGGTCTGCTCGCCTGTTGCGGTCATCTGGCGCCTGGCTCGTGCTACCCATAGACGCCCTCGTCAGGCCGCCAGCAACCCGACAGTCAGGTGCTCGGCTCTCTCAGCAATCAGTTTTTCACCGCAGGGGCCGGAGATCCCAGCGCAGGGGACGCCGGGTCTTTTGGTTGTTGCTGTCTCCGCTTTCGTTGTTGTTGTTTGTTTTTGTTGTTGTTTGTTT
>DATFBW010000468.1:0-4848 GCA_035253645.1 Gemmatimonadaceae bacterium
GTGAACGCCTCGCCGCGCACGGCACGATGGCGGCCACGGCTCGTCAGGACGACATCGCCCGATTCCTGAGTTGGGCGGAAGGCGATCCGCCGTTCGGTGCGCGCACGCGGTTGGTCAAGATCGCGTCGCTCGCGATTACGGGTACGTTGTGGGTGACGATCGTACTGCACGCCGCACATCTGACGGCGACAGCGTGGTGGGGTCTGCCGCTGATTGCGGGCGTCATCCTGTCCTTCGCCACGGTCTCGCAAGTGCACGACGCGTTCGAGCGCGCGGGTGGCGCCGATCGTGCGCTGTCGCGGTATACGGGATTGTTCGAGCACGCGACCGCGATGCAGTTCGCCACGCCCGCCCTTCAACAGCTCCAGCGACGACTCACCGCCGGCGGGCTGTCGGCTCCGGTCTGTATGCGCCGGCTGGATCGACTCGTCGGTTTTGCGCAGCTCCGATCAGGCGCCGCACTCCTGCACTTTCCGATTCAGGCGCTGACGCTGTGGGACTTCCACGTGCTGTTCGCGCTCGAACGGTGGCGCCGCTCGGCAGGCCCGAGGCTGCGCGACTGGTTTCGCGCGCTTGCGGAACTCGACGCGTTGGCGGTGCTCGCCGCGCCGCGAGACGAAAACCCCGATTGGGGGACGCCGCAGATCTCCGACGATCCCGTTTTCGCCGCCCGACACATCGGCCACCCGCTTATTCCGAACGACCGTCGTGTCTCGAACGATGTGGAGGTCGGTCCGCCGGGCACGCTCCTCCTGGTCACCGGTTCGAACATGTCCGGCAAGAGCACGTTACTCCGCGCGATTGGTGTCAACGCGGTCTTGGCCCAGGCCGGCACGTCCGTGTGCGCCGCGCAACTGCGCATGCCGCCGGTGGATCTACAGACCAGTGTCAGCGTGCACGACTCGCTCGAGCGTGGCCTCTCGTATTTCATGGCCGCGTTGGCCCGGCTCAAAGCCGTCATCGATGCCGCCGAGCATGAACGTCCCGGTCGCATTCTGATGTACTTATTGGATGAGATCCTGCAAGGCACGAACAGCATCGAACGCGGCATTGCCGTCCGAGCCGTGGCGCGCCACCTCCTGAACGCGAGAGCGATCGGCGCGATGACCACGCATGACCTGAGCCTTGCAGGAGAAGAGCCGCTCAGCTCCGCGGCGCGCCTGGTGCACTTCACCGAAACGGTGGACGAGGCGGGGGCGATGCGCTTCGATTACACGCTGCGGCCCGGACTCGCGACGTCGCGCAACGCGCTGCGGCTGATGCAGCTCATCGGCATCGATTTGTGATTCGCGCAAGCCTCATCTTCATTCTGCTCACCGTCGCGATGACATGGCCGCAGGCGGCGCAGCTGTCGACCCACGCGTGGGATCACTTCGACGTGTACTTCAACTTGTGGAGGCTCCGCTGGATCGCGCACGCGCTCGCCTCGTCTCCCACGCATCTCTTCGACGGCAATATCTTCTATCCAGAATCCGGCGCCCTGACGTTATCGGACGCCCTGCTCGTCGAAGGTCTGCTCGGGGCGCCGCTGTTCTGGGTCGGGTTGCCGCCAGTACTCGTGCACAACCTACTACTGCTCGCGGGGATCGTCGGGTCGGCGTTGGGCATGTTCATGCTGGCGCGCCATCTCACCGGCAGCTACGGCGCCGGACTGCTCGCCGGCGCGATCTTCGCGTTCGTTCCCTACCGGTTCGACCACTACATGCACATGGAGCTGCAGTGGGCGATGTGGATCCCGTGGACATTCTGGGCGCTGGATCGCGCGCTGGAGACCGGGGCGCCGCGGTACGGAGCGTTAACCGGGTTGTTCGTCGGATTGCAGATGCTCTCGAGCATCTACTACGGAATCTTTCTGAGCCTGCTCCTCGTGTTGGTGGCCACGCTGCTGCTCGTGACGAAACGGGGGAGGGACCTGCGACGCGCGAGCGCATCGGTGGCGATCGGTGCCGCAATCGCGGCGTTTATCTGCGCGCTGTATGCGATTCCATACCTGTCCACGCACGAGAAAGTGGGGAACCGGTCCGAATTGGACATCGCGACCTTCAGCGCCCGGCCCTCCAGCTATCTTTTCGGGACACCGGAGAACTGGCTGTATCGCGACAAGTTCGAGGGACGCGGCATGCCGGAACGGCGGCTGTTTCCCGGGATTACGGCAGCGGTGCTTGCGCTCGCCGGCTTGCTGCTCCGTTCGCCGAATGCCACGTCGCTCGTGTATCTGCTCGCGATGATCGCCGCGTTCGAGCTGTCACTGGGCATTCGCGGCTATAGCTACATGTTCCTGCACGCGCACGTGCCGATCCTTGGAGGACTTCGCGCGCCCGCGCGCTTCGGGATCTTCGTCGTCTTCTTCCTCGGCGCACTCGCGGCCTTCGGGTACGCAGCCATTGAATCATCGGTGCGTCCGCAGGCTCGGCGAATCATCGGCGCGATAGCGGTCACGGTCGCACTCGTCGAATACTGGGTAGCGCCTTTGCCACTCATCGAGTATCCGAACAAACCACCGTTGCTGTATCAGTGGCTCGCACAGCAGCCGCCCGGAGTCGTCGTCGAGCTGCCGATGCCCATCCCCAACCAGCTCACGGGTGCTGATGCGGAAATCGCGTATATGTCGACGTTCCACTGGAAACCGGTGGTGAATGGATATAGCGGGTATTTCCCCCGCTCATATCTGCAGCGGCTGGATCGGATGCGCGACTTTCCCGAGGATCCGCGCGGCTTTCGTCAGTTCGCGCACGACGGCGTGCGCTATGTGATCGTCCATCCGGACCTCTATCAAAAGGATCGTGGGACGCGGGTGCTGGAGGCGCTCGCGGTTCGTCCGGAACTCATCCAGCTCGGCGTTTTCGATTCGGGCCGCGGCAAGGCCTTTGTTTTTCGGCGCCGCTGAACTGGTGGCACCCAAGTTGCGTCGAGCTCCGCCGCACGGTCGCACAGCCCGTGTGTGGATACCGGGAGGGACACTTTGGGCAGACGTACTTACGGCATTTTGGCCGGTGTAATCGGCTCCGCGCTGGGTGCCTGGTGGTACAACCGCCGGCGCGCGCGTTGGATAGAGGCCGACAGAACTCGCGGCACAGTGATTTTCGACAATACGCCGGTTGCCAACGACGACGCGATCATCTGAGCCGCGGACAACACGGTTCAAGAGCCACGGATCACACGGACAATACGGAGAGCGTTTTCGTATTTTGCCCATTGAGTTTCCGTGTTTCGTGTTTTTGTGTGGCCGTTCTCCTAGCGGCCGTTTGGGTGTTCTCCGTGTTTTCTGTGGCCCGTGGCTAAGCTCATCAGCGTAGACCTCGACGGCCGGCTGCCCGACATCCCATCGCCCCGAACTGGCGAGCAGTGGGTGTTGGTGCGGCTCCATGGCCATCCGATAGGGACTCTGTCCCTATCGAATGCGTGTGATGCGCACGCGCTCGGTCGCGTGATTCTGGAGCGCCTCACGCCGCAGATCACGCGTCATCTTGTCCAGGACGGTTTGCAGTCGGGGGAACTGCACGGACTCGCGCAGAGTCTCGCGAGTCTCCCGCGAGCGTGCGCATCCGCGACGCCACTACAGCGCTGGCCTCGCGTCACGGTCGCGGTTTGCACGCGCAACCGCGCCGCTCAGTTGTCAGAGTGCCTCGACTCGCTGCTGGCGCTCGAATATCCGTCCGACCTGCTGGACCTCGTTGTCGTCGACAACGCCCGCAGCGATGTGGCGACAGAAGAACTCGTGCACGCACGTTCCTCGCGCGTGCGGTACGTCCACGAGCCGCGCCCGGGTCTCGACTGGGCTCGCAATCGCGCCGTGCTCGAAGCTGGAGGCGAAATCGTCGCCTATACAGATGACGACGTCATCGTCGATCCGTTCTGGGTGCGCGCGATCGCCCGGACGTTCGTACACGAGCCGGACGCGATGGCGGTGACGGGACTCGTCGTACCCGACGAAACCGACGTCGCGCCGCAGCTGCTGTTCGAGCAGTACGGTGGGTTCGGGCGCGGGTTCGCACGCCGTTACTGGCAAGTCGATGCGGAAGGGGGCGAGTCCGCCGCCGAGAGCCATGGCGGTGCCGGTAAATTCGGCACCGGCGCCAACATGGCGTTCAGGCGAGCCGTGTTCGACGAGATCGGGTTGTTCGATCCGGCGCTCGATGTGGGCACGCCAACAAACGGTGGCGGCGACCTCGAGATGTTCTTCCGGGTTCTGAAGGCGGGTCACCTGCTCGTCTACGATCCCACCGCGATCGTCCGCCATCGTCACCGCCGTGAGTATGCGCAGCTTCGCACCCAACTCGAGAACAACGGCATCGGGTTCTACGCGTACCTGGTTCGCAGCGCCAACGCGTACCCCGACGAGCGACGCGCATTCGTGCGGTTAGGCGTGTGGTGGTTATGGTGGTGGAATTTCCGCCGCCTGCTGGCGTCGTTGCGGCCGCGAGGCGCGAGATTTCCGCGCGATCTCATCCTCGCGGAATTGCGCGGCTGCTTCATGGGCCTTCGCCGCTACGCCGTGGCACAGGCGCAGGCGGCCGATATCCTGCGCCGGTTCGGTCCGCAGCAGCCCGTCATGCGGGAGCGGCAAACATGACCCGCGCGGAGTGGCCGATCGCCGTGCGTATGGTGGACGTCGCCCAGCCCCTTCGCGGGATAAGTGATGTAACGGCCTATCCGCGGACGCGCGTGTTCGTGTGTCACGCGCAGGATCTCATCGGCAGCGTCGACATCTGGAACGCGCGGCGGCCCATTACTGCCGCACGGCTTCGCGACGCGATCGCCGAGTGGCTGACGGAGCCGATCGCGAGGACGGTGCTCGCGCGCGGCATGCAACGTGAGACGGACGAGGACCAAGCCGCACGGTTGCCC
>DATFBW010000469.1:0-2367 GCA_035253645.1 Gemmatimonadaceae bacterium
GCGGTCAGCCACGCACATTCAGCCTGAAAGCGAGGGAGTATAGCGGCCAGATCTGTGGATTAGATCTGTGAATTGCTGTGGAAAACCTGTGAGAAGTGAAATAGGGGAAAGGATCTAATAGTGCGTCGGAGCGCGGAGGAAACAACAGCCCATCGGCCGCGAGTAGAATAGCCGCCTGCAAGGAGGCGCTCATGGCGCGACGCTTTGTCGATTCGCTGAGCGGCGTGGGGGAGATTTACGCGGGCGAGGTGTTGCTGCGCTCGAGCCCTTATCAACTGTTCGTGTTTCGAGACGACGACTCCGGCGGCACGTTGATGGTCGACGGACACATCGACATCACCGGAATGGCGGAAGCGATCGTCCTCGCAGGACCGCAAGCGCTTACCCTTCGCCTCGAGGACGGCCGCAAGCTGCAGTTCGCGCTCGCCGACACCAGCGGCAAGATCGTTGGGACGACGGGGCTCGAGAAGGCATGAGTCGGCCAATTGCCTCGCGCGCAGACGCGAGGTCTGCCGCCCGCTGGATACCCTTCTGGCTCCGCCCAGACTTGTGCTCCCCAATGTGGGATCCTTGCCCCTGATCGACAGGCACGAACCGTGCGAAACACCTCGGCGTGCTCCGCGACAAACCCGATAGGCGCGTAACACCTGACCGGCGCGCAAGAACCCGGGGAGGCCGTAGGGAGAGCGACGTCCCTGTTGATCTATGCGGCGATCCCTGCGACACGTGCGGCTCGAGTGAGATCGAATTCGTCGCCTGGAAGCGCGGCTACAACGCGTATCTGTGCCGTCGCTGCGGCGCCCGGTTGTACCGTATAAGTAACTGCGCCAACGATGGCGATGCGCCGTAACACGACGCGCGCTCAGTAGACGACCGAGGGCGATCGTCGTCCACGACGGGAGATGTAAAGTGCTCTGGGCCCAGGGAATGGTTGAATACGGGCTGCTCGACGCGGCGATCGCGAGCGTGAGCAGCCTGCCGACCCGCATCGATGCTGCGCTCGGAGACGGCGCCACGAAGTGGCTGCTCGGCGGAGGCGCAGTGGTGCTGATCTACTGGGCGTTCAGACGCCGGTAAGTCATTTGATCCCTTTGCTCATCTGCTGCCATTCCTTGGTCATCGCGGCGATCTCCGCCTCGTGATCCATCATGAACTTCACGTTGTCCGGATGGATCTCCTTGAGATCTTTCGGCAGTTCCTTGAGCATCCCCGACTTCTGGAAGCTCGCTACCATCCCGGCCATCAACATCGTCATCATCATTTTCGAGAATTCGCGAGGCGAGAGGCCGCCGGCGTTCAGCGCACGAACCATCGGCGGAAACTTCTTGATCTGCGCCTCCATCTCGTCGAGCGAGTCGGCGTCGTTCACGTTCAAACCATCATCGACCGCATCCTCGGCTTCTTCCTTTTTCTGACGAAGCGCCTCGAGGCGCTCCGCTTCGGCGTCGGTGAGCTCTTCTTTCTTCTCGAGCGCGTCGATCTCGGCGTTCAGTTTGATGATCGCCTGATACTTCGGATCTTTGCCGGCTTCTTCCATCATCGCGCGCATGGCGCTCTGCATCTTTCTCACGTTTTCCATCGTCAGACGGTACGACGCGAGTTCTTTGCTGTCAGCGGCCGACAAGCCTGGGCTCTGCGCGATCGTTGTTGCAGCGAGCGATACGGCAATCCAGCCGACGAGTATCGGGCTTGCAAGTTTTTTCATCGAGTTCCTCGTGTGGGATGACGCCCGTGGCGCGGAAAGGTCCGCGGGCGGAACTAAGCACTATACCAGTCGCGGGAAGCGCACGGCGAGCTCGACGGGAGGAACGCCGATAGGGAAGTGGTTTCCTACCTGGAACGCCGGCGTAACTCGTCGAGCACGCGCTGTGACACGGCGCGTCCGCGCGTGAGCCGGGCAACGGGAATATGCGACGTTACAGGACAACTGGCCAGGAAGGCAGCCGTTTCGCTCGTGCCGATATCGGCAAGCGACGAGTCGAGCAGGATCATGTCGGGTACGTGGCAGGTCGCTTTGACGATCGCCTCGAAAGCCGTACGTGCGAGCGAAACCCGATGCCCTGCGGCAAGCAGCTGCTGCTCGCGAACCGAGCGGGTGCTACCGTTGGCATCAGCGACCAGCACGTGGACACCCGTAACCCGCTCGATCGGAACGGGTGAGCGCTCGATCGTGAGCGGCGCTTGCGGTCCCGGAGCCGTGGCGGTCGTCGGAAGGGTCTGGGGCATCTGGATCTGCTCTGAGGTCACGAGCGACGGGCGCAGCAAATCCGCTGCCATACCCGGGGCGAGTGTCTCAGACATTCAAGTTCTTAACAATCCTTTTCTTACCGGAGAAAACGGGAAAAGTACGGCTGAGCTTCGGTTGAC
>DATFBW010000470.1:0-3486 GCA_035253645.1 Gemmatimonadaceae bacterium
CAGATCGAGCGAAAGGTAGAGCGGCCCTTCAACAGATGGCCGACGTCCTCCATACCACGCGTGCATGTCGATGACCTCGACACCAAAGCGCTGCGCCTGCTCACGCTGATGCCCCGTCATCGCACGGATCCCGACCTGGACGAGACGATCTGCCAGACGCTCTTCCATAATCCGGGCGAATGGACACGCGTGCGAGTATCGATCGCCATCGAACGTATCGTAGAGGTCGGGATGCGCGTCGAGGTGCAGGATTGTTAGGCGGCGATGCCGGGGGCGGAGGGCGCGCAGAATGGGATAGCTGATCGAATGATCGCCGCCGAGCGAAATGGGTAACCCGTCGTCGTCGCACACACGACCAACGGCTGTTTCGATCGCTGCACGCCACTCTACATTGCTAAAGTCGATGTCTCCGGCGTCCCGCATAACGCCTGCAGCCGCAACATCCACGAACCCTTCACTCCAGGCGTTACCGGCCGGCGATCTGAGCTCCTCCCGGATCCTCGCAGGAGCATCTGCCGCGCCACGCATGAATGAAGACGCGCCGTCGAACGGCACGCCGAGGAGTGTGGGCGTCTTCACCCGCGGGATCGAGTCCAGCGCTTGACGTGCTCCTCCAACACGTCGAGCGGCATGGGCCCTGACATGAGCACGAGGTCGTGAAAGGCCCTCACGTCCCATTTCGGCCCAAGCGCGCGCTTCGCGTCCTCGCGTATACGGCGAATCGTTAGGCTTCCCATGCGGTACGCGAGCGCCTGACCTGGAATGTCCACACCGTAGCGGAGAGTCTCACTAGCGATCTGCGTCTCGCTTTCGATCGTGTTCTCCCGCATGAACTGACGCGCGCGCTCGAGCGACCAGCCGAAGTAATTCATCCCCACGTCGAGCACGAGCCGCGAGGCCAGCATCATTTCCATCATCAAGCGTCCTGCCCGGCTGTACGGATCGCGATAGAGACCTGCGTCCGCGCCCAGCATCGACGCGTAGTCTCCCCAACCTTCACCATGCGCGGTGAAATACGCCTCACGCCGGATCTTCGGTAGCGCAGTGTTTTCACGCTGCAACGCAAACTGGAAGTGGTGCCCGGGTGCGAGCTCGTGATACGTCAGGCCCTCAGCCATCCCCAGGTTTCGTTCTTCGAGCTTCGATCCGTTGTAGAAGTACACGCCCCGATTCCGGTGCGGGACCGGGGCATCGTAATAGCCATATGTCATCGTCGGCTCGAGCTCGCGAGCGAGTCTCTCGACGCCGTACGGAGCTTTCGGCCGCCGACTGAACAGGGAATCGAGCTTCGGCTCCATCGTCGCGGCGTACGCAGTCAGTCGCGCTCCCACTTCCTCCGGAGTCTTCGCGAAGTAGCGCGGATCCGTCCGCAACGATCCCTGAAAGGCGGCGAGCGAGCCCGAGAACCCCACCTGCTGCCTAACGCGGTCAAGCTCGCGCCGCAGACTGTCCAGTTCCCGTTCGCCGATTTGAAAAAGCGCTTCAGGTGTAATCCCGGTCGTTGTGTGCCAGCGCACCAGGTAACGGTAGTAGTCCTTGCCATTCGCATATTGCGCGAGGCCCACCTGCTTTGGCGCGGCGGCCCGGTACGGACCCTCCAGATACTCAGTGATGGCTGCAAACGCCGGATTTACGCGCTCGCTGAGGGCCGCTTCCAACGCTTTCTCGAAACGCCCTCGTTCTTCAGCGCCTATTTCGCCAAGGCGCTCCGGCGCTACCCAAAGCGCGTGCTCTCGCGGAGCCTTGTGATAAGACCTCCAAAGGGGGATTGCTACCTCGACATCCGGCAGTGCAGGGACGAGCCCGCGGCTCACTTGTCCTTCGAGCTTTACGCGCAGCGCGCGCAATAAATCCGCATACGCGCCCGTTAGGCGCAGGTAATTGTCGCGATGCGCCTGGCTCTGGACCGGCAGCGCCCGAAACAACGAGTTCAAGCCGTTGACAGGCGCCGAGTATGGAGTGACAAAGCTGGTGAACCAATAGTACTCTGCCGCCTCGATGCCGCGCGCCGCACGCCACGTCAGCGTGGCTTTTGTCACAAGCTCGTCGTGCGAAAGGGTGCTGTCCGCTATCGCGCGCACCTGATCCGCCACCGAGCGCCAGAACTGCGCGTCGCGCTGACTCGCCTGTTCGGACACGTCGGGCAAACGGTCGACAGGCAAGCCATAGCGCAGACGCGTGAGTCCATCGTCACGCGTCGTTTCCTCCCATACTCGATCGGCCAGAGCCGCCAGCCGCTGAGATGGTGTCGAATCGGACGATGCAATCGTTATGAGCGCGAGCCAGATAAACATGATCCTGCCTTCCGCGGGCTGGTCTCAATAGACTCGGCGGAGCGCATACCATCAAGAAAGAGCGGGCGCCGCGACCTTCGCAGCGCCCGTCCTGTTCTGATTTTTTACATAACGAGTGAGCAGCATGTCCTTTTCAAACCGCGTCCGCTACGCATGGATCGCCTCGGCGTCCCGGGCGGTAATGGTTACCTGAGTACTATCGGTTCCCGTAATTCCACGTCATGGGCTAACGCCCACGCTGCGATCTTTCGTCCGAGCGTGAGGCCAGCGGTCCCGTCAAACCGGTAGTGGATACCGCCGAACACGCGCGAGAGAGCAGCCTCGTCAGCAAGCGCACGGAGGCGTGCGCGCTCCGACGGGAACTCGTGAGCGAGAATGTCGGCCATAGCCGCTGAAATGGTGGCATGATTCGAAGGATACGACGGGAAGTTGGGCAGACCGATGGCGAGCTTAATCCCGGGATCCGCCATCGTTGGCCGCAGCAACCAGTAGGTGTACTTCGCTTCGTGCGACGCTACGATCCCATCGAAGCCAACCATCGACGTTCGAGCGAACAAGCGCGCCGCCCAGCGTTCGGTGAGGCCGTATTTGATCGCAAGGCGTCCGGCTTCCTCGGTCCAGTAGCCAGGTGGTTGATAGGTACCCGCCGGCATGTTCCAGAACTTCGCAATCGAATCCTGCGCCTGCGTTCGCATATCCGAGAACTGCCTAACTTCTGCGAGTGCGGCGACAAACTCGGGTGAGTTGAATGCGGGATGTGGTGCCGGACGGAATTGATTCGTGCTTTGCAGGAAGAACACCTTCGCCTGACCAAAATTCGCGCCGACTGGCGGCGTTGCACTGAACCAGATTCCAGGACCGACAGGAACGGTTCCAGTCCATGGAACGAAGAAGCGATCGGTTTGTGCGTACGCTACCACGCGATTGCCCGTGGCTCTCCCGACGGCTTCACCTTCCTGGAGTTCGGCCTGCGGGCCGGCCGCAGCCAGGTACTGCTGCAGCTGGGTCTCGAGCGCTGTTTGTTCCGTCGGATACAGGTACGTCAGCACTACAACCGACGCCGCGCTGATCGCTGCGTGGAGGCTGCGCTCTTGCACGTTGGCTGCCGCGTTATGCTGAGCGACGCCAACGAGAGCATAGCCTCGAATTGCAGCCGGGGCTCCCGAGGAGTACTTGGCGACAAGGCCCCGCG
>DATFBW010000471.1:0-12477 GCA_035253645.1 Gemmatimonadaceae bacterium
CCGTCTCTACATGCGCCGCCACCCGCAACCCCGCCGCGTGCGCGCGCCTAACGATGTGCGGCACCAGCGACGGCTTGAGCCCGTGGCCCGACTGAAGCCCGGTGTCCGGCGGTGGCTCGGCGCTCTCGGACGCGTGCAGCAAGAAGATCTTGAGCAGGTCGGGTCGCCCCGCGAGGATCTTCGGCCACTCGACCGCCAGCTGCGCGGTATCATCCACGAACCAGTATGCCTGGCCGTGCGCGCGGCGACTCTGCCAGATCTCCTTCGAGCGCGGCCGCCACTGTGTGTAATCAAACAGACCCATCGCGCGCGGCTCGTAGGCCAGAAAGGGGTGGCTCAAGGTTCCCGTCACGCCGCCATTCGCATATTGCACGTCCAGCGCGCACGGCCGGTTGAACCGCGCGCGCATCTCGTCCGCGCCGCGTTGCCAGTTCGTCAGCACCTGTACGTAGAACGTCCCTTCATCGAGATACGCCTTGATCACGGCGTCGATGTTCCGCGCGCCGTCCAGGTTATGCGTGTGCGCGTCGCCGAACGGCGGGATCACATAGCCACCAGCCAGATCGATCACGCTGTCCACCCGGGCGGGCGCGTTGTCGCGCAGCACGCCGTTCACCGAATAGAATGTGCGCCTAACGAACGTGCCGTCGTCGTACCACTGGCCGTTACGGAATTCGTACGACGGGCCGGCCACAATCACTGGCGCGCTGACGGGCGCCACGCTCGGCGCGCCACGTATGCACGCGCCGAGGAGGACCAGGAAGGCCAGGGTAGGGCAAAATCGGAGCATGGACCTTTGGGGACGGTTCCTCTTTGGGACACGCCCGGCAAGGATTGGGTTGGCTGTACCCGCCACGCTGAACGCTTCCCCTTGATTATCTAAGGGAACGGTGCATGTTCTCCCTAGATTATCGAAGGGAAGGAGACGGAAAATGCGCGCTTTTCATGTGTTGCTAGCTCTATCGTTCTGTAGCTCACTACCCCTCGCCGCGCAGCAACGCGGCACGATCGCCATCGTGAACGCCAACGTGCTCCCCATGGACCGGGAGACCGTTCTCGCCGGACAGACGGTGCTGATCCAGGGCGGAATCATTCAACAGGTAGGTTCCAGCAGCCAGGTGCGCATCCCGTTAGGCACCACGCGCATCGAGGCCGGCGGCAAATACCTCATGCCGGGCCTGGCAGACATGCACGTTCATCAAGACTGGACACGAGAGACTCAGCTCGAGCTGCTCAAGATGTACGTCGTAACCGGGGTGACCACGATTCTGAACTTGCGGGGAAGGCCCGAGCACCTAACGATGCGATCTGACATTCGATCGGGTCGAGTGTTCGGCCCCACCATGTACACGGTGGGACCATTCGTGAACGCGCCATTCTTCGTCACGCCCGACAGCGTGGAGCAGGAGGTCGTGGCGCAAAAACGCGCCGGCTACGACTTCATCAAGATGCACGGCGAGCTCTCGCGCGAAGCGTACGCACGGCTGAATGCAGTGGCCAGGCGGGAGGGAATTCGCATCATCGGCCATTCGCCGCGCACCCTTGGCATCGATGTCGTCTTTGCCGAACGCCAGTACGCGCTCGCTCACGCCGAAGAGTTCCTCTACGATACCGCGGGTCGTTCACGGGACGTGGACTTACCGAAGGTGGACTCGCAAATCCCGGGCATGGCGCGCCGAGCCGCCGCCGCAAACGTGTGGCTGATGTCGAATCTGACCGCGTACAAAATCATCGGACTCATGGCACAAGATCTCACGGCCGTTCTGGCTCGGCCGGAGATGAAATACCTGCCCGCCATAGCACGACAGGGTTGGGGACCGGCGACCAATCCCTACACGCGACGCTTTGGGCCTGAGAAAGCGCCTGGCATCTTCGCGCGACACGCGCTGCTGCAAAAGCTCACGAAAATTTTCCATGACGCGGGGGGGAGGGTGTTGATCGGCACGGACGGCTTCAACACCGGCGTCGTCCCTGGCTGGTCGGCGCATGACGAACTGGAGGAGCTCGTCGCGGCCGGCCTAACGCCATATCAAGCGCTGCGCGCGGCCACCGCCAACGCGAGCGCGTTTCTCGGCTCGTCGCCATGCATCGGCCAGGTGCGTGCGGGTTGCGTGGCAGATCTCCTGCTGCTCGACGCGAATCCTCTGAGCAACGTCGGCAACACGCGCCGCCTAACGGGTGTCATGCTGCGCGGCCGCTGGTTATCGCGCCATGAGTTAGATCGAATGCTCGAGTCCCTGGAGGCTGGCGGGCGCTGAGCCTGGCGACTCGACTGATAGTTGCAGGCTTCCATGAGTGCTACCTCGAGGAATCCGACCATGAAAATCCGGACCTTCATTTGGCCGCTGAGCGCAATGCTCGCAGCAGCAACTCCCGCCCAAGCGCAAAAACCGTCGGTCGTGCATGAGCCGGCGCGACTGCTCGCCGCGCCCCCGGATGGGCCGGCGCATCTGGCTCGATCTCTGGAGGCCGCGAGGCTGGTAAACGCAGGGCAGCTCGAGGCGGCAGAGCAGGTCTACGAAGAAATCACTCGGGCGTACCCCATTCAGGGTGAGTCTTGGATTCGCCTCGGCGATGTACGGTATCGACTACGCAAGTTTCGTGAGGCCGCCGACGCGTACCGGACTGCTGCGGATCTGCTCGGCCCTTCGGCGATCGGCAGGCCGCGGTATGCTCAGGCCGCGAGTCTCGTTCTCGCCGGCGACACCGAAGCGGCACTCGCCGCCATCGAAGACCTCGTGTTCGAGACGCGTTACACACGCCGTCCTTCGCTGTACGACGATCCCGCGTTCGCTTCGCTGAAAACGCATCCGAGGTTTATCCGCGCCGCGGGCCGCGACGACGCCGCGGGCAATCTGCCCCGCGTCGAAGGCTGGCGTCGCGATATAGACCACCTCATGTCGGAGATGAAGCGGATCGAGCCTGAGTTTCACGACAAGCCGATCTCGCCAGAGATTGCACGGCTGGCGCGTGACCTCGCGGCTGCTGTCCCAACGCTGTCCGACGAAGAGGTCTTCGTCGGAATCTGGCGCATCATCGGATCGCTCGGACACGGTCACGCCGGGTTGTTCCCGTTCGTGGCGTCGCGCCGGCAGTTCCACCAGCTCCCCATGCAGTTGTACGCATTTCCCGAAGGAATCTTTGTCGTGGCCGCGTCGGGGGAGGCAGCGGACCTCGCAGGCGCGCAGATCGTCGCGATCGAAGGGACGCCGGCGTTTGACGCACTGCAGAAAGTGGGTGCAGTGCAAGGCAACGAAAGCGGCATGCAGGTCCTGTGGACAGGCGTGTATCACTTAGGCGTAACAGAAATGCTGAAAGGACTGGGCATCACGCGCGACGTCAACCGCGTCGGATTGTCGTTGCGTTTGCCTAACGGTGAAACCGTGCAGCGCACTGTTCAGGCAGTTCCGCTGACGAGGTGGCAAAAACTCGTTCCACCGCCCAAAGTGCCCGCGCCACTCTTTCTGCAACGCGTTGCGCAACAGCACTGGTTCGTGAATCTGCCGGAAAAGGATGCGGTCTTCGTACAGGTGAATCAGATCCAGCCGAGCACCCAAGAAACGCTCGCCGCGTTCGCGCTGCGGTTGCGGGACACGCTGTCATCGAGCAACTCGCGCAACCTCATTCTTGATCTCAGGCATAACAATGGCGGTAATACGTACTTGTATCCCGAGCTCGTGCGCACGCTTGTCACCTTCACCTCGCAGCGCGACAGACAGTTGTATGTAATCACCGGTCGCGGCACGTATTCGGCGGCCGCCAACCTGATCACGGATCTGGAGCGTTTCGCGAATCCGATCTTCGTCGGCGAAGCGAGCAGCATGACCGGCAACAACGCCGGCGACGAGTCTATGTTTGTTTTGCCGTACAGCGGAATCGCTGGCGCATTCTCGAGTGTGCGGTGGCAGCTCAGCCATCCGTGGGACACACGCCGATCGATCGTTCCGCACATGCCGGTTCAACTCACAGCCGGCGCGTACTTCCGCGGTGAAGATCCTGTGCTCGATGCGATCACGCGCCGGATCGCGGCCGAGCGTGCGACGCGCCGAGCGCAGTAAGTTGCGTAACGAGTGTCATGTTGCGGGGCCGCTGGTTGTCACGCGCGGAGCTGGATCGAATTCTCAAATCGCTGGAGGCGGGCGGACGCACCTAACGCGCGCTGCACGCCACACGTGGTGCCGCGCCGCACCGCGCCCCCAGCAGGATTTCTACCACACCGAAGAACTGGGCCTCGGACACTTCGCCCCCGGCATCCGGAGCCGTCTTGTGCACCACCACCAGGTCCAGCTTCGGCACGACGAGGATCTGCTGGCCTAACGAGCCCTGCGCGACGAATGCGCCTTCGGCGTCCTCCGGTTTCCTCGGGTGATCGAACACCCACCACATATAGCCGTAGCCGAGCACACCGCTGCGAAGACGTTCGGGGTTCATCTCCGTGCGTGGCGTGTGCAGGCGCGTGCTCTCCGTCACCCAAGCTTCCGGTACGACTTGGCGCCCATTCCAGTTTCCGCGCCGCAGCATGAGATACCCGATGCGTGCCATGTCCCGCGTGGACAGATACATGTGATATGCCGGATGAACTGACAACGTGAGATCGCCGGCCTTCTGCTGCGCCGCACGATTGAAATCGCGCATGCCGAGCGGGGCGGCGAGGTCGCGCTCGAGCGCATCGTAGATGTTGACCCCGGTTTCCCTCTCGAAGATCGTGCCTAACGCGTTGAAGTCCCAGTTGCTGTAGAGGAAATACGTCCCGTGTTTCTGGGAGCCGCGCGGAGGCGCGCTCGCGAGGTTATCGCCCGCGTTCGACGCCGCGTGATACACGCCTGAACGGGCGCGCAGGAGGTCGTGCACCGTGGCTTGCTTCTCCTCTGCGCCGAGGCCACCGATATCGTCTATGCCGAGCTGCGCGAGCGTTTTGTTGAGGTCGATCTTTCCGCGCGAGTGATAAATCCCGTACAGCATCGAGAGCACGCTCTTCCGCGCACTCGCCAGGATGCTGACGCGCTGGACGTCGCCGTACTGCATCAGCACTCGTCCGCCGACGATGGCCATAAAGCCGGTGGTCGGCATCGTCGCGAGCCTCGCACGTACTTGCTCGAGCCCCGCCGCCGACCAGCCGATGGAGTCGGGCCGCGCGATGCTCTCCCACTCCGCGGCGGGAAAAACTCGATTGGCGGCGGCCGAAGGCTGCGCGCTCGCACCCGTGCCAAAGACGGTCGCGAGGCCGAGCAGAACTGAAAACAGGTATCGCCGGCCGGTCAGAGATGTGACGCGAGCGTTAGGCGTTAGGCAGGTGCGCATCAGCGCGTCCCTCGCGACCGCACTCGGCCGAGCAGCTCGACGGCATCCCGAACGAACCAGTCAGGCCGCGACATGAAAATGTTGTGCCCACTTTCTGGATAGATGCGGTGGACGATCAGATCCGGATGATCCTTCGCGAGCCGTTCGTTCTGGTCCGTCACGGGGAGGTGGTCACGAGCTTCCTGCGGATCGAGGATCATCATCGGCACGTGAAGACGCCGGAACACGGCCCGTGGCATCATGGCGTGCTGGCTCCACTGCAACGGAGGCAGCGTGGTCGGCCGCGTCACGCCGCTCAAGATGATTTGCCCCGAACCCATCAGCCGGTCGAATCCCGGAAGAAAGGCCCACTCTCCTTTGTCGTCACGACCGATGCGCATCAGCATCTCGAACAGCCAGTCCATCCGAGACTCCCACGTCGGATCGAGCGCGCCCACGACGCGCAAAAACACGTCGAACTCGGACGCGCCGGTTATCTGCGGTACGGGGTCCGTGATGAACCGACGGATCTCGTCAGGCGTCTGACGGTCGAAAACCCATTGATTCGACCACGTGCCGCCGTCGGACATGAGAAGCCCGAGGACACGATTCGGATAGTGGTCGTACACGGCAGCGGCGACGAAGCCACCCTTTGACGCGCCACCGAAGACTGCCGCGGGAATCTTCAAATGGTCGAGCAGCCCGATGAGATCGTCCGCAATGTGATGAATTGTGAAGTCATAACTGGTGACGTGCGTGAGCCCGTGCCCACGATAATCCACAGCGAGCACACGGTAGCCGGCCTGCACGAGCCGAGGCGCAACGGCGCGGATCTCGTAGGCACTGCTGGCGGAGCCGTGCGCCCATACGAGAGGGACCCCGTTAGGCGCACCCCACTCGAGGTAATGCATTTTGATGCCGTTGACCTGGGCGAACCGACCATGCGATTTCTCGTAGGCGTTGCGGCGAGCCGTGACGCTGTCGTACGCGGCGCGCACTCGTGCCGTGTCGATCGTTTGTGAAAGTGCGCTCGATGTCAGGAGCGCATGGCCGAGCACAACCGGCAATATGAATCGTGTCATAGAAACTCCCTGCATCATTCAGCAGCCAAAGGCGTACGCGGATCCACCCGCGACGCGCGACGCGCCGGGACCCAGGTTGCGAAGATCGCGACCAGACCCACGAACAGGGCGGCTCCGGCGAATGTCGATACATCTGTCGTGCTGATCCCGTACAGCATCGATGACAGCACGCGCGTCAACGCGAAGGCGCCCGCAAGCCCGATCACAACCCCAATCGCAACGACACGCACGCCTTCGCCCAGGAAGGCGCGCACGACGCTTCCGGGCGTTGCGCCTAACGCGAGGCGCACGCCAATTTCGCGCCGCCGCTGTCCCACGATGAGCGCCAGCACGCCGTACAACCCAACGAAGGCGAGCACCAGCGCGAGAATGGCAAACGTTGCGACCAGCGTCATGTTGAAACGCTGCCGCGCCAATGAATCGGCGACCACGCTCTCGAAGGTGCGCACCTCCTTCACCGTCGCCGACGGGCTCACGTCGTGTACCGTCTGGCGAACCAACGGGACCGCAGCGAGCGGGTCATTGCCGGACACGCGAATCACCAACGTCTGCGCCGGTGCAGGGTGTTGTGAGAGCGGGACGTACACCTGGGGCGGAGCGTCGGCATCCAAAGACACGGTCTTTACATCGTCCACAACGCCGACGATCACGCGGTTGGGACGATCGCGCGCGAACTCGAACAGCGCCGCGACTTCCCGCCCGAGGGCGTCAGTCTCACTGCCATAGTGCTCGCGCGCGAACTTGCGATTGACGATCATCGTCGCACGTCCCGGCTCGTTATCCGAGGCATCGAACACACGGCCGGCGACGAGATTGGTGCGCGTGGCGCCGAAGTAGTCGCCGGACACGACTTGCACCTGCGCGCTGGGGTTCTGGCCAGCCGGATACACCTTGCCGATTGGACGGACACCGCCGCCTTCATAAGCCCCGCTCATCGGGAGGGTGAATACGCCCCCGGCTGCATCAATACCGGGCGCTGATGCGAGACGGGCCGTGATTTGATCGAACGTCGTAGACCAACGAGGCCCGTCGACGAGTGGCTGAAATCGCCCCGACAGGGGCATCGACACGCGGGCCGTCAGCGCGTTCGAAGGGTCGAAGCCAGGCCGCACCTGCTGCAGGCTGAGGAAGCTCCGGGTCAACAGCGCGGCGCCGATGAGCAGCGTGAGCGACAGCGCCACCTCGGTCATAACGAGAACGCGACGCGTTTTCGACACGGAGACCGCAGCGCGAGTGAAGCGCAACCGCGCAGCATACGCCGCTGCCACCCCGAAGCCTAACGCCGCGATCAGCGCGAGCAGACCTGCAACGGATAACACGCGCCAGTCGAACCCGATGTCATCGGCTCTCGGAAGCGAGCCCGGAACCAGCGACAGCATGACCTTCGTCCCCCAGAATGCGAGCGTCAGCCCGACCACCATGCCCAGCAGACAAAGCACGAGGTTCTCTGCGATGAGTTGGCGAGCGAGGCGCCCGCGCGCCGCGCCTAACGCGGATCGCACCGCAAGCTCGCGCTGGCGTGCGTGCACCCTGCCGATCAGCAGACTGATGACGTTCGCGGCCGCGATGGCAAGCACAAAGGCGACGGCGCCCAGGAGGATGAGGAGCGGCCGCCGGATCCGTGCAGCAGCCTGGTCCGCCATCGACACCAGCTTGTATGCGTGTTTATCCTGGGCGGCGGGCATGCTGCGTATGAGCAGCCCGGTGAGCTCGGATTGCACCACTGATGCCGAGCATTCGCCGGTCCCGCAACGTTCCGACAGTTTGCCCACGGCCATGAGGTTCTGGGTGTCGTAGTTGCGCACCTCAGAAGAGTCGAATACGAGCGGAGTCCACACATCCGTGCGAAGGCCGAACTGGAATGGCGCCGGAAGCTCGGCGCCGCGCGGAAAAGCGAAGCCTGGCGGCATCACACCAGTGAGCGTAAAGGGCGCGTCGCTGAGGTATATCTGCTTCCCGATGATGTCGCGATTACCGCCGAACTTGCGTTGCCATAGATCGTGGCTGATGAGCGCGACGTTAGGCGCACCCGGCACAGCCTCTTCGCGCGTGAACGCGCGACCCACCGCCGGCGAGATGCCGAGTACGTCGAAGAGCGCCGGGCTTACGCGGGCGCCGGCAACCGCCTCACGTTCGGCATCGGGAGACTCGGCGAGCGCGTAGGGCCAGGCCCTGAACGCGGCCACCGCGTCGAAGCTGCGCGAGTCGCGCTCGATATCCGAGTACCAACCGCTGCTGAGCGGCATGTCGCTCACGGTGCCATCGTCCCACCGCCAGGCAACCCAGATGACATTGATGCGCTCCGGATCCTTGTAAGGGAGCGGTCGCAACAAGACGCCGTTGACGACGTTGAAGACCGCGAGGGTGGCACCGAGGCCAAGTCCCAGCGTCGTAATTGCAGCCGCTGCGAAGAGTGGGTTGCGGCGCAGTACGCGAACTCCGTATCGGAGATCTTGCACGAGATTCTCCAGCGGTCGCGTACCGCGTGCGTCGCGATACGCTTCTTTCACGTGATCCACGCTGCCGAAGGCATGCATCGCGGCGCGATGCGCCTCGGCGGAGCTCGCACCCGCGCGCATGCGCTCTTTCTTCTCGAGCTCGAAATGGAACGCAAGCTCGTTATGCATCTCGCGTTCGACAATCGAACGGCGAAAGAGCGCGCGCAGGCGGCGTCGGAGCAGGGAGGCGATGTTATTCATGGGATTCAGGTCGTCCGAAGCACTGCTTCGATGGCCGCGGCCATGCGACGCCAGGATTCCGTCTCGGTGCCGAGCCGGCGACGACCAGCGGCGGTGATCTTGTAGTACTTGGCGTTGCGGCCGCTCTCCGTGGTTTGCCAGTCGGCCGTGATCCAGCCGCGATCCTGGAGCCGTTCGAGCGCTGGGTAGAGCGATCCAGGATTGACCGTCAGGACATCTTTTGTGATCTGTGCGATGCGGTTGGTGATCCCCCAGCCGTGCATCGGTGTGAGCGACAATGCCTTGAGCACGAGCATGTCGAGCGTGCCCTGGACGACGTCTCGGCTGCGATCTTGTGGCGCCATGGTTCCTCTCGATTGCCGAGAGATATGACGCGCTACCTCTCGATCGTCAAGAGGTGAGATACCGTCAACTCACGTTTGGTTTGATTGTCTCAGCAAACCTCCCTACCTGTTTGTCAGTTCGACCAAGATAGGACGTCTGCGCCACGCTCAGCTGACAAGTCATGGGCGAAGATACTCAGGGCGGATGGCTGCTGCTTTCTGCCTAATCCCAGCGTTTAAGGCCGCGGGTCAGGAACGCGCGATTCGAGCATGCCTCCATGCGCTCTTGCGCAACACCGAGCCTGATTCATTGAGCGCGAGCACCCGCCAGCGAATGACCCCTTCACTGGCTCGCTCACGCACCATAGGTGGCACTGCATAACGAGTCACGCCTTTGCGCAGCAGCGCTTCCAGCACGATAGCGCCGCTCGCGTCCGCAAATTCCACACGATAGAACGCGGCTCCCCACGCACCTTCCCAACGCACGACATTGACCGAATCGAGGTGCAAGGTAGCCCCGTCTTCGGGTTCCAACAGTTGCAATGCGCGCGACGACACGGCGGTCGCGGAATTGTCACGCCCGCCGACTGTGTATCTGAGCACGGGCATCGGAAAACCGGCTACGGCACCGCTATGCACGATGCCGCTGCCCGCGCCCGCGGCTGCAAGATCGGAATCTCCCTCGCGATCATCCGTCGCTTCGATGCGCAACAGGATCTGATAGCTCCCCTCGGCGGCCGTCGGAAATTTTGCCGGATCGGGGCCGGGTAGCGTGACTGGTCCGTTAGGCGGCAAAAACACATTGAATCGCTCGACCGGCGTATACCGGCGCTGCGAGCCGCGCTCCGCGAACGGCAACGTTGCTTCAGTCACGAGATCGTTGTCGGTCGGCGGTTCCTCGCCGGGCAGGACGACCTCCCAACGTCCCACGAGCCGTCCAGTGCCGTTATACGCGATCTCGGCGGAGAACGGCGCCAGGGGTGTGCTCTGCGTGACGAAGAGAACGGGAGCAGGTGGATCGAACGCGATGCGGACGTCCGTCAGCGCGAATGGGACGCGGGCTCCACCACCCGTTAGGCGGCACGTGACGACGACATATTCGTCAGGACCGCCATTGACGTTGCGAAAGCGCCGGACGTAGAAGAAGGTCGAGCGTGCACCGTCTACTGCTGCCTGATACGCCCGGCGAGCAACGGACGGTGGGATGGACATGATATCGGTGAACGTTCCCGCACTGAGTCGCGAGAGATCGTTACGCGCCGGCAGCTGACCAAAGAGCGTGGCCGGATCACAGCGGCGGCCAATGTGCGGCGTTGCGGACACTGTTTCTCCGCACCAAAACGCCTCGGAGGGAACGAGTGAGCCAAGACCGCCGAACGTGAGAAAGACCGTGGTGGCGGCCATGGCGTTCACACTGACCCCGGTTGGACTGACGCGGACTTGCGCGTGCAGCCCGGTTCCAACGACGAAGCAGGCAGTTATCGCTGAGATAGACGTTAGGCGCATCAGAAGAGCCGCAGACTGACACCGGATGAAAGAGTCCATTGCCGCTGCCATGCGAGCTCTGCCGGAACCGCATCGGCAAATGGAACGCGCGCAGCAGTCAGCGCGTAGCGCAGAAAGAGTTGCCCGCGCGAAACGCCGCCCGATGGCATCAGACCTTGGGAGACCTCGAACCGGGCTTCGTTATTGCGCGATCCTGTAGGCCGTGAGGCGTCGTGCGCATTAACGGTATTCATGAGGGCGATAATCGACGTCGCGTGCCACGGCCGCCAAGTGACGCCGAGCCCAAGCCGCCTAACGTTGCTCTTCTCGCCGCGCTCCTTGGCTAGCTGTCGTTCGCTGGACGCCTCCACGCTTACCTCACAGGCGCCTAACGCTATGGCCAGCGTCATCGCATGCGTGCGAGCCGCAAAATCGGCAAGCTCGCGCGTCGGCTGCCGGTTATCCTGGTCGCTGCTACTGAAACGATAGGTCGCTCGGAGCGCACCAGCCGGCTGCCACTGCGCGTCGGCGTTATGCGTGAGGCTCACCTGATCTGGAAGGTCCGTCGGTCGGAAATCGCCATTTGTGGGCGTCCCGGCTGCGAATTGATGCGTATGACCCATCGAGTATCCAAGAGCCGGAAGCCACTTGGCGACTCGGCGCAAACGCGCAACCGACGTTAGTGGGAGCGCGACCGACGCCGCTGTTTGTCGGCTCAGAGTGCGAAGTACCGACAGGACCTCATCGAGGTTGTCATGCGAGCGAGCATGTGTGAGCTGAGCTGACAGCAGACCCACATTTCCGTTGAGCTCGAACGCATTCTGCTGTAGATCGGCTTGCGTGCTTGCTGCCACGCTTCGGTATAGCGGATCGATGCGCTCATGCCTGTATGCTGCGTTGAGCGAAGTTGCCCCAAGCAACCTCACCTGAGCGTTCTGCAGCAAGCCCACACCCACTTCTACAAATTGCGAACTGCGGGTTTCGGGCCTAACGGGGCGGACGGCAGTATCTCCGAGGAGCTGCGGATCGCGGGCGGGATTTGTGAAACGGCTTCGCGCGTAGCCGACAGTGAACCGCATCCGCTGATCGGGCGTGGACGCACTCACTTGCAGGCCCGCCCCCCGACTCTCCTCGGCATCGACGACTGCGCCCTGAGTGAATGAAGTTTGCGGGAGAAGGGAACCGTCCAGCAATGACAGTTCGACTCGCAGGGCGCCGGGCCGTTGCCGGATCAGCTCAGTGCCTAACGCAGCTGCCGTGACGCGATGTCTCTCCTCGGCGAGGCCGAGCGGGTTGTTCCAGCCTACTATGGAAGAGCCGTTGAGCGCGCTCAGCGTGACCGTCGTCGGTCCCATGTCGGTGGCTAGCGTCACGCCCCTGCTACCGAAGCCGTTCATCAGGTGGCGATTAGTACCTGCGTTCACATGGCCGAGCGACAGTCGCGCGCGGCCGGCTCGCAGCGTGATCAGATAGTCCGCGAGGTCCACCTTGGGCGCCTCCTGGCCGCGCTGCGCAAAGCGGAGGGTTTGATCCTGCCTGCTGGAGCCGACGACGTTGGTTTGCGACTCGATACTCCAGGCGACTCCCTCGTGCGCACTGCGCCAGGCG
>DATFBW010000472.1:0-35088 GCA_035253645.1 Gemmatimonadaceae bacterium
AACTCCTCCGCGGTGAGTTGGAGCCGCTCATCGAAGTGCGCCCGCACCAGTCCGTGCTCCTCGAAGGCGGCTCGCCGGATGAGCAGCGCGGGGAAGTCATGTCTGAGCTCGATCGGCATGGCATCGTCAAACTGTTAGCCCTTCCAGTCCACTGCTAGGTTGCAGTCATGTCGTCGGTTCAAGGTTTGGACGTGGAAGCCCTGTTCGATGTTCTGGTGGTTGGCGCCGGACATGCCGGCACCGAAGCCGCGGTCGCCGCCGCACGCGCAGGTGCGCGTGTGGGTCTCATTACCAGCGCCCTCGAGACCATCGGCCAGATGTCGTGCAACCCCGCTATCGGCGGGGTCGCCAAGAGCACGGTTGTCCGCGAGGTCGACGCACTTGGCGGGATCATGGCCAAGGCCACCGATCTGGCCACGCTCCAGTTCAGGATGCTGAACAGAAGCAAAGGCGCTGCGGTCTGGGCGCCCCGCGCACAATGCGATCGTGGACTCTATCGACGTGCCGTCCGCTCTCTGATTGAAACGCAGTCTCGTTTGCGAACGATTCAAGGGACGGTCGCACGTCTTCTATTGGACGAGGACGGCGCTACCGCGTTAGGCGTGCAGACGCTGGAAGGGCGCCGCTTTGGAGCGCGTTCGATCGTCATCACAGCCGGCACATTCCTGCGCGGCAGGATCCATATCGGTACCACGACGAACTTTGGGGGCGGCCGTGCCGGCGAAGCGCCGGCGCTCGATCTGGCAGAGCAACTCGACCGAGCGGGGATAACCGTCGCCCGTTTCAAGACTGGCACTCCCCCACGCATTGACGGTCGGAGCGTCGACTACACCCTGCTCGAGCGCCAGGAAAGCGAGATCGAACAGTTCGACTACTCGTGGTCGCACTTCTGGCCAACCCCTCGACGCACGCCTAACGGCACTCGGCACCCGGTTCAGCTTCCATGTTACATCACGCACCTGGCGCACCCGGGCAAAGAGCTGATCGAAGAGAACATCGACCAATCAGCGATGTATGGCGGCGCCATAACCGCGCGCGGACCGCGTTATTGCCCATCCGTCGAAGACAAAGTCGTCAAGTTTCCTAACGCCGAGCGGCATCAGCTGTTTCTCGAGCCCGAAGGGCTCGACACAAGTGAGCTGTACGTCAACGGTCTTTCGACGTCCCTACCCGCCGACGTCCAGCTGGAAATCCTCCGCACGGTTCCCGGGCTCGAGCGGGTTCACATGACTCGCGCGGGCTACGCCATCGAATATGACTACTTTCCGCCAACTCAGCTCAAGCCGACGCTCGAGGTCCGCAACGTCGCGGGGTTGTACTTCGCCGGACAGGTGAACGGGACCACTGGATACGAAGAAGCGGCGGGGCAGGGGCTGATCGCCGGACTGAACGCCGGGCTAGCCGCGTTAGGCCGCGAATCGATCGTGTTGGGACGTGAAACCTCGTACATCGGCGTGTTGATCGATGATCTCGTGCACCGTGGAGTGGACGAGCCTTACCGCCTGTTCACCTCGCGCTCCGAATTTCGCCTAACGGTCCGGCAGGACAATGCGCTGCGACGGCTGGCCGGGTATGCAGTGGATCTCGACCTGCTCAGCGCGGAGGAACGTGCGATCGCGGACCAGCGTCTCGCCGCGGAAGATCAGGCGATGCAGGTGGCACGGGAGACGAGCATCCGGCCCGACGCGGCGAATGCCTACCTAACGAGTCTTGGTAGTGCCCCCATCGATCATCCCGTGCGTCTCATCGAGTTAGCCAGGCGGCAGGGCATCGAGCTGCGTCGTCTTTTTGAAGTGGTGGGCGCCGGACCGGAGCTTCCCTTGGACGCGCTCACATCGACCGAGCTCGAGATCAAATACGCCGGTTACTTCGAACGTGAGCGGGCTCAGGCCGATCGCCTCAAACGACTCGGCCACGTGTCCCTTGGGTCGGACCTCGAATACGCGGAGATGCGATCACTCACGTTCGAGGCGCGGCAAAAGCTCGCGTCTTTACGGCCATCCACGCTCGCGCAGGCCGCGAGCATTCCTGGTGTCAGCCCTAACGACCTGCAGAACCTTCTCATCGAAATAGAGCGCGCGCGGCGGGTTGCCGGCGCGAGAGGCAAGCCGTCCTGAGCGTGTGAGCGCTCACGGCCACAAGGTCGATCAGACACGGTATGGACTGTCCCCATCCCCGCTAGCTCGGGGACTTTGTGTCGCCTTCATCTGTTTCGGCTTCCTCCCCATCACCAATTGGATAGCGGGAGGCCACACTGCGCCTTGGTACCGCGTGGTGCTCGAGACGTGGCTTACGGGCACTGCAATCGTAGCAGGAGGAACGATTGTCCTGGTTGTGCTCACGCGGCGGCGGATCCTCGATGTTGCCGCTCGTGTTGCGCAAGCCAGTGGTAACTGGTTTGCTGACAAGCCTTTACAATCATCGTTACTCCTCGCTGCGACCGCCGCCATCGCTTACGCCGTCACGTCCCAGCTGGTCTTTGATGGCAAGGCCCTCTTCATCGATGAAATCGTCCAGTTGTATCAGGCGCGGTTGTTCGCCGCAGGCCGCCTAACGGACCCGGTCGGACCGTACCCGGAGTTCTTTAGCGCTCTCAATGTGGTCACTCGTGGCGGCGAACAGTTCGGACAATTCCCGCCTGGCGGGCCGGCGCACTTGACCCTGGGCGTTTTTGTGGGCGCACCCTGGCTGATCACCCCCATTCTCGGGGGGTGCGCGGTTTTCGTCTTCAGCTCACTCGTTAGGCGCGTCGAGCCGGAGCCCGCCGTGGGTTTGGCCGCGGTCCTGCTCCTCGCGTTTTCACCGTTCATGATGTTCATGGCGGCGTCGCACATGAATCACGTGCCCACGCTGTTGTGGGTGCTGGTAGCGTGGCTCGCATGGTCACGCCTAACAAACGGCGACTCGGCGCTGCGCTGGCCCTTGTTGTTTGGATTTGCCGCCGGGGTAGCGACAACCATTCGGCCAGTTGACGGCGTGGCCATGACTGCGCCAGCACTTGTCCTGTGGCTGTTGTCGCGGCCGCGCTTGTCGTCCGCGCTACTGATGTGTCTCGGTGCGCTGCTTCCGGGCGCCCTTTTACTTGCGTTCAACAACGCAACTACCGGGTCTCCCTTCTTATTCGGCTACGAGGCGCTGTGGGGTAAGACGCATTCCCTCGGCTTCCACGCGTCTCCGTGGGGAGATGCTCACTCGCCAGCGCGAGGACTCGAGCTGCTCAACCTCTATGCCCTTCGCCTCCAGTCATACCTGTTCGAGAGTCCCCTTCCCTCGCTCGTTCCGATCGTTGCATCGCTCGCCTTGGCTCGACGCCTAACAAAGTTCGACCAAATATTGCTCTGGAGCCTCGCGCTCCTGAGCCTGGGGTACTTCGCGTACTGGCACGATGGGTTTTACCTCGGTCCCCGGTTTTTCTTTCTCGTCCTCCCTGCGATGGCGCTCCTCGCGGCACGTGCGCCGCGCGTCCTTGGGGACGCCACGGGGCGCATCGATGTGCGCCGCTATGCCTTTGTCGTGCTCGCGATCAGTGCGGCAATCGGCGGCACGACCGGACTTCCTGAGCGAGCGCGGCTCCACGCCCAGAGCCTCCGCAACTCGCGTCACGCGCTCACAACACAGGTCGACTCGTTAGGCATTCGCAACGCGCTCGTATTCGTGCGTGAGAGTTGGGGCTCGCGCGTGCTCGCGCGTCTCTGGGGGCGCGGGGTTGACCGTCCAGCGGCAGAGTTTCTTTATCGTAGCATCGATACATGCGTACTCGATTCCGCCGTGAGCCGTCTCGAGCAGACCGAGCTTATGGGTGCCGCAGCACGTGCGCAGCTTTGGCCATTACTGCGTGATTCGGGTATGGTACGGCCGACCACGGTGTCGCCGGATCGCACGGAGCGCGTCGGCGCCAGGCCATACACGCTTCATTGTCAGCAGCAAGTCGCCCAAGACCATCGCGGATCCGGTCTGTATCCCATTGTCTTAGCGGCTCCGCGGAGCTCGAACATTTTCGCGCGTGACCTTGGTGACCTGAATGCGCGTTTGATGGCGCAACATCCCGAGCGGCGCGCGTACGTGCTGTTGCCGCGCGCAGCGGGAGATTCCCTATACGCGCTCGTTCCAGTCAGCGGCGCGCCCACTGCGAGTCGCGGGCGCGCGACGGACGCTCGTTAGGCAGCCTCTTATTTCAAGCGGCACAACCAACGGCGCACATGAATTAGTCGCTATTGGTGACTAAATAGGCGGATGGTGGCGCCGGCGCCAACCGCTCATGCAGCGGCATGCAAGCAGCGAAGCGCAGACAACGCTGCCGTGCCGACTATTCCTTCAGAAAGGACTGGCGACGTGGCATGGTGCCGGACATCCCGTAGCGTCGGGCGCGGACGTTTTCCGCGAACACGGCTGGCGTGAAGGATATTCCCCGCGTGTTAGCGCAATGAGCTTAGAGCTTAGGGCACTTGGTTAGTCACCCAATACGTAAATTGCGTTCGACGGGCGTTTCCCTCGAGATCGGTTGCGCGTATGAGAAACATTTGTAGCCACCGAGGACAGGAGCGGCGAACGGTAGCAGCAGATCGGAAGTGATGCGGATCACCACTTCATGTTTCACGTGAAACATGGGGCTTTGAGGTTGGCGACTCCCGCCTATATTCGTGCGCTTCTTATACTTCCCCGCGCGCAGTGCCCCATACCATCGCAATCGCGAACCAGAAAGGCGGCGTCGGAAAGACTACCTCTGCAGTGAGCTTGGCGGCAGCATTCGCAGCCGCCGAACGAAGAGTGCTCCTGATAGATGCCGACCCCCAGGCTAACGCGACGAGCGGCGTCGGAATAAGCGACGCCGCATCTGAGGCCAGTACGTACGCCTGCCTGCTGGACCCCAGTGCCATTTCGCGCTCAGTCCGAACCTCCGTGCTTTTGCCAAACCTCGATGTTCTACCGGCCACACCCGACCTGGCAGGCGCAGAAGTCGAGCTGGTGAATCTCCCCCATCGGGAGACGCGACTTCGAGAGGCCGTTCAGCACCTGGGCTCTAATCACCACTACATACTCATTGATACGCCTCCATCGCTCGGCATCCTGACAGTCAATGTCCTAACGGCCGCGGATCACGTCGTCATCCCACTTCAAAGCGAGTACTACGCGCTCGAGGGTTTGTCGCAACTGCTAACCACGATTCGAATCGTGCAGCAGAACTTCAATCCTGATCTCTCGCTCATCGGCGTCCTTCTCACGATGTACGATGCGCGCCTGAACCTCTCGCGCCAGGTCGCAGCCGACGCGCGTAACTTCTTTGGTGACATCGTGTTCGACTCGATCATTCCGCGCAATGTTCGCCTCGCTGAAGCACCCAGCTTTGGCAAACCCATCATCCTCTACGACCTAGCCTCAGTCGGCGCCCAAGCCTATCTCCAAGCAGCGAAACAACTGATGGGCCGGCTGGAAACGAATGTTTACAGCCACCAAGCGATCGCCGAGACCCCTGCCCTCTCGCAGCCATGACCCCCGGATCGCAAGATCAACCCAACCGGCAACGCCTCGGTCGCGGCCTTGAAGCCCTCCTCGGCTCCATTCCATCGCCACAACAGGCCAACGTCGGGGCGACTTCCCCCGCGCGGTCCGATCCTCAGTCCATTCCAATAGCTCAGATCCGGTCGAACCCTCAACAGCCGCGGCGCGAGTTCAAGGAGGCGGAGCTCGACGAGCTGGCAGCGAGTCTCTCTGCACATGGGCTCTTGCAGCCCATTCTCGTTCGTCCTGTCGGCGATGGCTACGAGCTCATCGCCGGCGAGCGACGACTTCGTGCGGCTTCGAAGCTGGGATGGCAGTCGATACCGGCTGTCGTGCGGCCAATCGAGGATCGCTCACTTCTCACGCTCGCGCTCGTCGAGAACCTGCAGCGCGCAGATCTCAATCCGATCGAAGAAGCCGAAGGCTATCAGCAACTGATCAACGAATTCGGATTCACGCAGAATCAAATTGCTGAGGCCGTTGCAAAAGATCGCTCTACAATCGCGAACGCGTTGCGTCTGCTTCAACTTCAGCCCACTATCCGCTCGATGCTCATCGGCGGACAGCTAACAATGGGACACGCGCGAGCGCTCCTGGCGATCAGCGACGAAACGGCGCGCATCGAGCTCGCTCGACAAGCGATCGCTCGAGGCTACACCGTGCGCGATCTCGAGCGCGTTACGAAGTCATCCGTTGAAAGTCAAAATTCTGCTCGCGACAAATCGGGGCGTACATCACAGCCGCAACCGACAGCTGCTGCACATTCTGCTCAATTGCAGCAAATCACCGATGCGCTCCGGCGTCACCTTCAAACAGATGTTAGGCTAGAGTGCGACGATGGCAAAAGCGGCGAGATCCACATCCGGTTCTACACAGTGGATGACCTAGAGCGTCTCCTCGACCGTATGGTCGGCGCCTCAAACCGTTCCTACTAATCCGCCACCCGATGTCGTTAGGCAACTCAATCCTGCGACGTCGCTGCTCTAGAGGTTCGAATGTCGATATTCGCCAAGCAATCGGGAGATCGCCCCATGCCACGCGTCGTTGAGCCGCCAAACACCAGCTACGAGGGTACCGTGTCAGTCATTGGAGCCGGACTCAAGATCACGGGAGATGTAGAGTCCTCTGGCGTTATCAAGGTCGAAGGCACCGTTGAGGGTAACATTCGCGGCGCTCGACAGCTGTTCCTCGGGAAGGGCGGGACAATCCGCGGAGACCTGCACGCGAATGAGATTGTCCTCGCAGGCACAGTCGTGGGCACCGTCTCCGCATCCGATCGCGTCGAGATCCAAGGCAGCTCGGCTGTCCACGGCGACATCTACACGAAAAGCATCGTCGTGCTCGAAGGAGCTGTCATCAACGGAACGGTGCGGATGGGCGATGGCACGCAGCCGGCATATTCGCCGGATCGCAATTCCCAGGAAGCTGTAGCGTACAGCAGTTAAATCGAGGGAAACGGACGTTTCAGCTGCATGAGCAGGTGCTAGCAGTACCAATCACTTAGCGCGATTGTACTCACCGCGACGCAGCGCCTTATCCACACTCTGCGGCTTAGCCATCGTTGCGTGTGGCCCTTCGGAGTCCCCACGCGCAGCGGTCGCCGCATTTCGGGTCGCGCTGCTCACTCCCGGTCCCATTTCCGACCGGTCCTGGAACGGCGGAGCCTACCAAGGCCTCCTGCAGATTCGCGACACACTCGGCGCATCAATAAGCCATGTGCAGACGAGGACGCCCGCAGAGTTCGACGAGAACTTTCGACTCTACGGCCAACAGCAATACAGTCTCGTCATCGGTCATGGTTATGAATTTCAGGACGCTGCGCGACGAGTCGCTCCTTCCTTCCCGCAGACCGTCTACCTCATCACATCCGGGTCAATCGCCCAGGCTCCCAACGTCGCTGGGATTCGATTCGCGTTCGAGGAGCCATCGTACCTCGCGGGATATCTGGCGGGCGCAATTACAAAGACTGACTTCGTCGGTGCGCTGGGCGGAACCGAGCTGCCGCCTGTACGCGAGAGCTTTTCCGCATTTGCGGCCGGCGCGCGAGTGGCAAACCCGGACGTACGCGTCGTCACGTCATACATCGGTAACTGGGATGACGTCAGCGCGGGAAGGGAACAGGCCCTAGCGCAGATCGGCCGCGGCGTGGACATCATCTTCCAGAATGCCGATGCTGCTGGGCTTGGTGTTTTTCAGGCCGCTCGGCAATCCGGCAAGGCGCTTGTATTTGGTTCGAACGCGAACCAGAACGACATCGCACCCGAGGTGACGTTAGGCAGCGTTGTCATCGACCTTCCTCGGGCCTTCTTGTTGGTCGCGCGCGAAGTCAAAGAGAAGACATTCACGCCCAAGGTGTATGAGCTCGACGTGGGGACCGATGTCGTGCGGCTCGTGCTGAACCCGGCCAAGCAAAACGCTATTCCGGCTGAAGTACTCAAGGCTGTGGATTCCTTATCGGCCGAACTGAAATCAGGTTCTTTTACCGTGACTCGCGAGACTTCCGCCAAATGACGATGGCCACCTGTGCCTCGTTGGCGAACTATCTCGATCAATTACTAGACGTCGCCCAACATCCCGATTATCCGAATGCCCTCAATGGGCTTCAGTTTGCGAATAATGGGACAATCGGCCGGATTGGCGCTGCCGTGGATTTCTCACTGGAAATCGTTCAGAAATCGCGAGCTTCAAACATCGACTTTTTAATTGTGCACCACGGAATGTTCTGGGGCGGTCTCCAGCGCGTTGTAGGCGCTGCACACGATCGCATCCGTGCGTTAGTCGAAGCGAACCTCGCCGTTTACGCAGCTCATCTTCCACTCGATTCCCATAGTGAGTTGGGAAACGCCGCGCTCCTCGCGCGGCAGCTCGGCCTGCAGCCGAACGGAGGGTTCGCTCAGTACTCGAACGTATATGTTGGTGTTCGCGGCGAGTCAGACATCGCAACTTCCGACCTGATCGAATCCCTCACACGATTCGCAGCTGAGCATGGATCCGTCGTGCGCGCGTCCGATAATCCGCCGCACCAGCGCACTAAAAGGTGGGCGATTTGTACGGGCTCTGGGGCGAGCACCGAAACATTGCGATCAGCCGGGCAGGAAGGCATCGACACTCTCATTGTCGGCGAAGGTCCGCATCATACTGCCGTCGAAGCGCGCGAGCTGGGTATCACCGTTATATATGCGGGTCATTATGCAACGGAGACGTTAGGCGTTCAGGCCATCGCTGAGCGCGCTGCCGCCGAGTACCGTATACCATGGCAGTTCCTCTCCGCACCGACGGGGCTGTAGCAGGCGCCGAAGCGCCACTCGAGCTCCGCGGTATTAGCAAGCAGTTCGGCCACGTTGTCGCGCTCGATCGCGCGGACTTCGTACTCCGCGCCGGAACTGTACACGCTCTGCTGGGCGAAAACGGGGCGGGGAAGACGTCTCTCATGCGCATCGCGTACGGCATGGTGCAGCCGGATAGCGGCTCGCTGCGCATCGACGGTCGCGAGCGCCGATTGCGAAGTCCGCGCGAAGCGCTCCGACATCGCATCGCGATGGTCCATCAGCACTTCTCGCTCCTTCCACGTTTGACCGCCGTTGAGAACTTCGCGTTAGGCGGAGCTGGTCGGTTCGATCGCGGTCAAGAAACCGAGCGGCTGATGCGCTACGCGGAGCAACTTGGCCTCTTTATCGATCCCGACACCAGGCCGGCAGATATGTCTGCCGCCGAGCAGCAACAACTGGAGATCGCCAAGGCGCTCGGACGCGAATGTCGCGTTCTGATTCTGGACGAACCCGCAGCCGTACTCTCTCCCGCGCATGCTGACGCTCTCCTGCAGCAGATACGCGCGCTCGCTGACGCGGGTGCGAGTGTCGCGCTGATTACACATAAGATTCAGGACGCTCGTGCCGTGGCGGATGACGTCACGGTGCTCCGCAAAGGAAGGACGGTGGTGACGGGCATTATGAGCTCAATGGACGACCAGACTTTGTTTGCGGCAATGTTGGGAGAGTCCTCATCTGAGGGTGCACGGTCCGACCGCCGCATCGCAGCCGTTCAAACAGCACCGATTCTGGCGGCCATCCGCGCCCTAACGAGTGAAGATCCACGTACACACGAGCGTTTGCGCGATGTCAGCCTCGAGATTCATCGTGGCGAGATCGTGGGCATCGCTGGTCTCGAGGGATCCGGCCACCGCTTGCTGTTGCGCGTGCTCGCGGGCAGGCATGGCGTTCTCAGCGACGCCATTTCGCTGCCGCAAGACATTGGGTTCATCCCGGAAGACCGTGAACGCGAAGCCGTCGTCGCCGATTTCGATTTGCGCCATAACGTCGCGCTCAAGGACGCCGCTGATCGTCGCGGCTGGATCCCATGGCGGCAATGGACGGAGCGCACGCGTGCGTTGATGACAGAGTACGATGTTCGCGCCACAAGCCCCCGAGCGAGCATGCGCACGCTTTCCGGAGGGAATCAGCAAAAGCTGGTACTTGCACGGGAGCTGTCTGCCAATCCGTCGCTCATCGTCGCCGAGAATCCGACACGCGGCCTGGATCTTCGTGCAGCGGGCGCTATTCGTGAGCGGTTGCGCACTGCCCGTAGTAATGGCGCGGGAGTGGTCTTCTACTCCACCGACCTCGACGAGCTGGCTTCGGAAGCCGATCGTATCTACGTAGCGTATGCTGGCCGCGTTAGGCTTTGCGCACTGTCCCGCGAGGCCATCGGTCGCGCAATGGTCGGTGCGCAATGAGCACATCAATCACTGCGCGGGGCAGGGCACTGCGTCTCGTGTACGTCTACGTGGCGGCAGCCGCGGCGGTAATAGCCTTGGCCGCGGTGCTGCTATCCTTCTCGGGATTCAGCGTCGCGAATGCAGCGGATGCGGCATGGCGGGGGGCATTCGGATCTGCCGATGCAGTTCTGTCTTCGACACTCGTGCGGTCGATCCCTTTCATGTTGCTGGGTACAGCCGTCGCCCTGGCATTCCGAGTTGGCGTGTTCAATATCGGGGGAGATGGACAGTTTTTGATCGGCGCAGCTCTCGCGACGTCCGTTGCTTTGGCACCTTGGTCGATGCCCGGCTGGGTACACCTCATTCTCGCGTTAGGTGCTGGCGCAGCCGGTGGAGCGCTTTGGGGGCTAATCCCAGCCTTACTGCGACGCCGCTGGGGAGTATTCGAAGTTCTATCCACCCTCATGATGAACTTCGTGGCCGTGCACGTAATCAGTTACCTGGTGCGGGGCCCGTTGCAGGAACCCACCCGTATTTATCCCCAATCATCGACGTTTGCTGAAGGCGTTCGCCTGCCTTCCGTGTTGGATGGAACACGGCTGCATGTTGGCATCTATCTCGCGATCGTGATCTGCGTCCTTGGCTGGATCTGGCTCTTTTCGCGCGAGAGCGGGTTGCGTGCGCGCCTAACAGGAGCCAATCCGATAGCCGCAGAGAGTGCAGGGCGTATCGACACAGCGCGCACTTCGTTTCGGGTTTTTATCGTAAGCGCTGCCCTTTGCGGCCTTGCGGGCTCGGTCGAGGTACTTGGAGTGACATTCGCGCTGTACGAGAACCTGTCTCCTGGCTATGGCTTTGTTGGTGTAGCGGTCGCGTTATTGGCAGCCTTACATCCCTTGGGTGTGCTGGCGAGTGCAGTCGTGCTCGCCGCGATCGATGCGGGAGCTGGTGCCATGCAACGCGATGCGGGCATCCCATCGGTGACTGCATGGGCAGTCCAGGCGCTGCTCGTCCTCGCCGTCCTTGCAGGCCGAGCTCTCGTCAATCGGGCACGTGCGCAGGACGTCCCGCGCACACCAGTGACCGCCTAACGTGGATTGGGTCACCGCCCTCCTGGAAGCCACTGTTCGCGCGGCCACGCCGCTCGCCCTCGCGGCTCTTGGCGAACTGCTGATCGAGCGCGGCGGACAGATCAACATCGGGTTGGAAGGTAGTGTGCTGGCTGGTGCTCTGGGTGCCGCCATCGTGGCAGAACCGTTAGGCGCCCACGCGGGGCTGTTGGGAGGCGCCGCTGCCGGGGCGCTGATCGGCGCGCTCTTCGCCGTGTTCACAATTGCATTGCGCACCGATCAGATCATCACCGGAACCGCGCTTACCTTGCTGGTCCTCGGCACGACCGGCGCGTTAGCCCGCACACTATTCAGTGAGCGCGGCATTGCGCTCACGCTGCCGATGTTGCCAGTCAATCCTATTCCGGGCCTGCAAAGCATTCCGGTTTTAGGGCCGGCGTTATTTGCACAACCCTATATCGCGTACTTCGCGGTCTTACTCGCGATCGGCATACACTGGTGGCTTACAAGGACGCACGCGGGGCTCGCGTTACGCGCTGTTGGAGAATCGAGGGAAAACGCGCGTGTTGCGGGAATTCAGGTAGATCGCGTGCAATGGGCCGCGGTGCTGGTGGGTTCGCTCCTTGCCGGCATCAGCGGAGCTGTGTTGGTGCTCGCGCAATCCGGCACCTTCGTCGAAGGGATGTCAGCAGGGCGCGGCTTTATAGCGATCGCGATAGTTGCCCTCGGCCGCTGGCGTCCGCTGCCAGTGCTTTTGGCTGCACTGCTGTTCGGTGCGACAACAGCAGCACAGTACACCGCCCAGACTTTCGGCTGGACGATGCCCTATCAGGTATTCCTTGCCGCGCCGTATCTCGCGACGCTGATCGTGTTATTTCTCAGCGCGCGGCGGTTGTCGCCTGCCAGCCTTTCGCAACGCGGTCCTTCGCTTGCCTAACACGTGTTTGTAGTCGAGCACACTGTTGCGCATGTGCTCACTGAACCAGCGCTCGCTGGTTATCGCATCGCTGCAATTGGTGACTTCCACATTGCGCCATGGCGCAGCACCCGAGCCATCGAACGTGCAGTCGTCGCGATCAACGCGTGGGAGCCCGATGTAGTGGTACTTGTTGGCGACTACGGCCATTCGATACGCGGTTTTCGCGGCCTCGCGCGCAAGTGGTATGCGATGGTAATCCCTCGTGTCGTCAGAGCACTCGCAACACTGCGCGCGCGCGATGGGGTCTTCGCGGTTCTGGGGAATCATGATGCCGACGGGGGAGCAGACGCGGTGACGCACGCACTGCACGCCGCCGGGATTACTGTCCTCCGGAACTCTGGTGTGGACATTCGCCGAAACGCGGCAACGGTGCGAATCAGCGGTGTGGAAGCTACTCCCGGACCGACCGACATGACCGCCGTGTTAGGCAGCGGTGCTAATGTGATTGTCCTGGCATCGCACCATCCCGACGTCATCACAGACTGGCCGATTCAGCCGTCCGCGCCACTCATCGTCCTTGCCGGTCACACGCACGGCGGACAGATCGCCTTCCCCCGCATTGGCGCCCCCATCACGCTGAGCCATGTCGCCACACGCCGGTTTCCCAGCGGTTTCGTACCTAACGAGAAAGCAACCCTCTATGTCACCCGCGGCCTGGGCGAACAGTTTCCAATACGAGTCATGGCGCCGAGGGAAGTGACGCTCCTGGAGCTCGCCGCGCGTTAGCAGCCCGCGTACGCGCTTTGCCAGCGCGCGCGCCAGGTCCCGGCGCTTTGTCTCTCGAGCATGAGAAAGACACCGCCATCGCTGTACTCTCGAGAGAGAAAGGAGAGCACGACACGGCTCCGGAGCTCAACGACCCCGATCAACTCGGTGGTGGGAACGCTCTCCTCATCGCCTGTATGGCGTTCACTGAAGCCAAGTATGAAACGTGCCTCGGCCGCTCGCAGATTACGTTCGCCAATCACTATGGTGCGCTCTTCGAATGGATTGGCTTCCACGTTGACGCGGCGCATGGCCTCGCCAAATACAACCATTTGTGAATCTGAAAGCTGTGCCACGTGCGCTGATCGCACGACGTACGGCAGACCGCGCAACGCCGACACTGTGTCGTTAGGTGCTTGGGAGGCGAGGCGCGCGACTGCCACGGCGATACCGGTAGAGTCACGAGCCGGGAGTTGATCTACACTCGTGTAGGTTAGGCCCCGAGCATGATTGGCCTGGAATCCGACGGTCCACGTCCGAAGCTCACCCGCGGGTTCGACACGAGCCGCCGGCCAGCGATCGCATCCCGTGGATGGCCCTTGATCGATTCTCGTTAGGCGCGCCAGCGTGGCAGCGCCATTCGGCGCAAACAGCTCGTACGTGTCCTGCGCACCATCCAGAACGAATTGGATGTTATCCAGCGATGAATCGGCGGTGAACTCGGGAAAGATCACCAACGCGGTGTCGGGTGCTTCGCCGGCTATGAGCAAGTGACGTCCGGCTTCAGCCCTCCATTCCCGAAAAGGCGGAGCTGCCACAGTGGTGTCGGCGCGTAGCGAGTCACGCGGGGCACCGCTATCATTGGCCGCGCGATCGGCAGAGCGGCTACACGCAGAGAACGCTACGGCCGCGAGTAGCGTCCCAGCCAGAGCTCCTTCGCGTTTTCTGATCACGTTGTCGCGATAACCTAACGCAGGCTTCCGGTAATACACATCAGCATGACGCCAGGTGGCAAGCTGCTCCAGCGTTTAGGGCTCGATCGCCCCGAGCTTCGCGCGTGGGCGATGTACGACTGGGCCCTGTCGTCGGTGCAGACGACGCTGATGGTGGCCGTATTCCCAGTCTATTTCGTTCAGGTGGTCGCATCTGACCTGCCCGCAAGCGCGGCCAGCCAGCGGCTAGCGACGGCGAATACGATCGTGGCTATCGTTGTCGCCTGCCTGGGTCCGGTGCTTGGCACGCTATCTGACTTCGTCGCGGCCAAGAAGAGATTTCTCGGCGTTTGCGTGGTGTTAGGCGCAATGGCCACTGCAGGACTCTTTACCGTAGGCCAAGGTGACGTGATGCGCGGGCTGAGCCTGTTCGTGGCGGCGCTCATCTGTGCAACGGCGAGCACTGTATTCTACGAATCGCTGCTGCCGCGCATCGCACGCCCACACGAAGTCGATCGCGTGTCGACCGCGGGGTATGCGTTCGGGTACATCGGTGGCGGAGTACTCCTGGCCGCGAACCTTGCCTGGATACTCAAGCCCGAGTTGATCGGACTCAGCCCGGCCAGCGATCCGCGATCGCCGGCCGGAACGCTTCCCGTTAGGCTCGCTCTGCTGTCGGTAGCTTTTTGGTGGGTGATCTTCTCAGTCCCCCTGTTTCGCCGCGTTCCCGAACCGGCACCACTGCTGCCACCTAACGAACGAGCCGGCCGCGCGCTGCGGCTGACACTCGCACAATTCGGGAGCACAGTCCGCGAGCTGCGCCGCTTCCGGCAAGCCTTGCTGATGCTCGTCGCGTTCCTGCTGTACAACGATGGCATCCAGACAATCATCAAAATGGCCACGGCGTATGGAGCGGAGATCGGGATCGGCAGTAGTGATCTGATCGCTGCGATCCTCATCGTCCAGTTCGTCGGCATACCGTGCGCCTTCCTGTTCGGTGCCGTGGCGCAGCGATTTGGTGCGAAGCGATCCTTGTTCGTCGGTCTATCGATTTATGTCGCCATTAGCATACTGGGATACTTCATGCGTACGGCGACACACTTCTATCTGCTTGCGTTTCTCACTGGGCTCGTGCAAGGCGGCACTCAGGCGTTGAGTCGTTCGCTCTTCGCGAGCCTCATCCCTGCATATAAGTCCGGCGAGTTTTTCGGCTTCTACGCAGTGTTCGAGAAGTTTGCAAACATCTTTGGACCGCTATTCTTCGCGATCACGATCGCTGTGACTGGAGAGAGCAGACTGGCGATCCTTTCCGTGATCCTGTTCTTCGTCGCCGGCGCGCTCGTGCTCAGTCTTGTCGACGTGGACGAAGGCAGGAGAGCAGCTCGCGAGGCTGAGGAAGACTTGGCGCGACAGCAAGCGGCGTAAGTCTTATCGATTCAGAGCTGCCCTAAGTGCAGCGCCGCCAAGGTCCCAATGCCACGCGTCGCGGCGCTCACCCGTGCGCGGATCCTTCAACGGATGAAACTGCAGCCGCTCTTCTGCAATTCCAAGGTCTACTCCGTACCTAACGAGTTTCGCGCGGTCCGTGGAGATGAGGTGGGCCATCGGGCAGCCTTGCCACATGTGACGATGCAGCCAAAGGCCGCCGTCCATCGCGTAGATCATACCATCGCGACGGCGTGCGAACTCGCGAACTTCGGTGTCCTCGTTAGGATCGCACATGGTTCCGCACACGCGGAACCGCGTGCGCTTATTGACAGGTCAGCTGCCCTTCGACCGTGGCTGGCGCTACGGGCGCCGCCGTCCCCACGAAAATTGCACACGTGATCGGGAATGCCATGGGGTGCGTAATCGACGCAGCCCAGCCACTACCACTGACCGAACCCCAAGTGATCGTCGTGCCTGGTGAAAGCGTGACGTTCAGACCGGTCAGGTTCGTCGTGTACGTGATGTTGTCGTAGAAGTAGGCCTCCTGTGCCGTTGCCAGGTTGCGCAAATCGGATTTGAGGCCGGCAGCACGAGCCTTCCCCTTCGTGTTTCGGAAATTCGGAATCGCAAAGGATGCGAGAATCCCGATGATCACGACCACGATCAGCAGCTCAATGAGGGTGAATCCGCGACGACCCTTGAGCATCTCTGGCTCCGTTCAGGGAATGGGCCCGACGACCCGGGGGATCCGGACCTTGCCGCGCACTCCATAGGCAACTGCCGGGCCGAACGAACACGGCAGTTTTAAGCCTTTATGTCGCAGCGAGTTACGTCAAACCGCTCGATGCTTAGAGGGTCGAAATTGCAGCATTTTCCGCGACGCTTGGCGCACTCTGCAACAGTCCAGCTTGCCTAAGCCGCTTTCGCATCGAGCCAATTCGCGCCAATTCCGACGTCCACCACTAGGGGGACCGCTAGCGCGGCTGCATGCTCCATCTCGCCCCGGATGAGCGCCTCCATTTCCTCTAGCTCGCCGGACGGGCACTCGAACACGAGCTCATCGTGCACTTGGAGGAGCAGTTTGCTCTGAAGTTTCCGCTCGCCGAGCGTCTGGTGCACGCGAATCATGGCCAGTTTGATCAGGTCGGCGGCTGATCCCTGAATCGGGGCATTTGTTGCAACCCGCTCCCCGAAGGCGCGGATGTTGAAGTTGCGATCGCGCAACTCGGGTATGTAGCGCCGCCGTTTGAAAATGGTCTCCACGTAGCCTTGCTCGCGTGCGACAGCCACCATGCGATCGAGATAGGATCGCACGCCCGTGAAGCGCTCGAAGTACTTGTCGATGAACTCACGCGCTTCGGCGTGCGTGAGTTTGAGCTGCCGCGACAAGGCGTGCGGTCCTTGGCCGTAAATCGTCGCAAAGTTGATTGTCTTGGCGCGTGCCCGCATGTCCGGCGTTACGTCGTTAGGCTCGAGTCCGAAGATGATTGCGGCCGTCTGGCGGTGGATATCGATGCCGTGCTGAAAGGCATACAGGAACGCCTCGTCCTGGGACAAGTGCGCCAGGAGCCGCAGCTCGATCTGCGAGTAGTCCGCGGCCAACATCTGCCAGCCGGAGCGTGGAATGAAGCCTCGGCGGATGTCACGACCCAGCTCCCGCCTAACGGGTATGTTCTGCAGATTCGGGTCGCTCGACGACAATCGCCCGGTTGCAGCGACCGTCTGGTTATAGGATGTGTGCAAGCGGCCATCCTCCGGATGTACCAGAGCAGGCAGCGTGTCGAGATACGTGCTCTCGAGCTTGGAGAGCTCGCGATACTCCATGAGCAACGTCGGGAGACGATGTCCTTCGTCCGCCAGCTCCTGAAGGACCGAAACGTCTGTCGATGGCCCAGTCGGGGTACGTTTGCGAACAGGCAAGCCAAGCTTGTCGAACAGGATCACGCGGAGCTGTTGATTTGAATTGATGTTGAAGCGCTCGCCTGCTTCCTCCCAGATGCTTTCCTCCGCGCGCTTTCGTTCGCGTTGAAAGCGCTCTTTGAGTGACTGAAACCAGGGCACGTCGATCGTGATCCCTGTCCACTCCATCTCCGCCAAAACGGAAATCAGTGCGAGCTCTATGTCGCGGAACAAATCATAGAGCTCGTGCGCAACGAGTTGCTCTTCCATGACACTGCGCAGCTGCAACGTGATATCCACGTTCGCACACGAAAAATCGCGCGCACAGTCGATCGGAACGACGTCGAACGGCAGTTGCGTTTGCCCCTTACCGCACAGTTGCTCGTATGTCGGCGCCGTGCGACCCAGGAACTCCATCGCCAGGATCTCGAGTGCGTGGGAGCGCCGAGCCGGGTCCAACACGTAACTCGCGAGCATGGTGTCAAACACCACTCCGCGCAGCGTGATGCCATGACGTCGCAGCACGAGAAGGTCGAGCTTTGCATTCTGCGCTGTCTTTTGAATCGTCTCATCTTCCAGCACCGCGCGGAACGCACCTAACGACGGGCTGTCGATCCCGGGCAAATTCTCTATCGCGTGCGTCCCCTCTCTAAGCTTTACCGCCGCGATGCTTTCACCCGATAGGGCACGGTCGGGAGCCACTCGCGACGGACCGGGCGACAACAGGTCGCCCTGTTCTTCCTGGTAGGGGCGGTGTTGCAGCGGCAGGTAGTAAGCCTCTCCCGGAGCGAGAGCGACAGCAATGCCAACGAGACGAGCACGCAGGAGCTCGCCGGACGTTGCAGTTCGGTCGGACGGCGCGGTCTCAATAGCGAATGTCATCGCACCCGCTTCACGAATGCGCCTAACGAGCGCGTCCAGCTCCGCCGGTTGGCTCACGACCTTGTAACTCGTCTTGGATCCGACAGTTGGCTGGGCGCGGGCCCCATTGCCGGTCGCGACCAACGTATCGATTGTTTTGACCAGCGTAGTGAACTCGAGCTCGTGAAATAGCTGGCGCAGGCTAACCGCATCCGGCTCGCGCGTCTGCAACGTCTCGAGCTCGAGAGCAACCGGCACATCGTTCCGGATTGTTACGAGCCTTTTCGACAACCGGGCATTATCGATGTGCGCCAGGAGCGCCTCACGCGGCCGCTTCTTTGTAACCTCGCTTGCGTGGGCGAGGATCTCTTCGAGTGGACCAAAGGTCCCGATAAGCTCTTGAGCTGTTTTTTCTCCGATGCCAGGAACGCCAGGAATGTTATCGGACGTGTCGCCTACCAGTGCGAGCAAGTCCGTTACCCGCTCCGGTGCAACGCCCAACCGTTCAGTGCTGTTTTCGAGGCCGACCCAGTGTTCGTCGACGCCGGCCGGGCCACCTCGACCCGGGTTGAGAAGCCAGACGCCGCGCCTAACGAGCTGATGAAAATCCTTGTCGCCGGACACGATCACGACGTTGACATCCTGCTTCGTTGCTTGCTCCGCGAGGGTGCCTATGACATCGTCGGCCTCGTAGCCTGGTACTGTCACACAATGAACCCCATACGCGGTCAGCAACTGCTCGATCCGCTCCATGCCTCGGCTGAAATCCGCCTGGAGCTCGTTGGTGAGCTTTTCACGCGTCGCCTTGTATTCAGGATATTCTTCCTGACGAAACGACATTCCGGAGTCATGGACCCACGCCATGTACTCCACCTCTCGCTTCCGTAGAAGCCGATCGAGAAAGTTTGCGATTCCCCACGCGGCGGAAGTGTTTTCGCCACGTACCGTCCGTAAGGGACGCGACAGCATCGCGAAGAACGCGCGGTAGATGAGCGCGTATCCGTCGATCAAGTACAGCCGAGGCGCACCGGGAAGTTTTGGTTGAGGCACCAAAGCATTCGAGAAAGAAGTTCACTGCCTTGCTCGCGCCATAAAAAAATACCTCGCCGCGAGGGCGGCGAGGTCTGAGAAGGGAGGTTTTGGCGGTGTCTAGTGCAAGATCCGTCGCATCACGCCTTCGAATTCCAGCTCTGAGGTCGGCGTCATCCGCCAACGACCAAAACCTGTTTGATCGATGAACAGCAGCTGGAGGCGATGCTCGCGATAGTCCCAAATCTGAGTGCGGCCACGTTGGCTCATATCGGCCACGTTAGGCTCGAAGATCTGATCCGGTCGGCCGAGTGTGACAAACACGCGGCCGCGATCAGTCATCCAGCCTGCGGATCCGTCTTCCCGAAACTGGACGTTTGCCTGAGCGACACGGCCAAAGTATTCACGCAGCCCTTCGTGCTCAGTCGTACCCGGATTGGGGTCTGTCTCGCGGAGGAATTGAGCCCACGCGTTTGCACGGCGTTCTGCAGCTGCACCGCGCAAAGCTTGGAGGCGACTGATTGACGCATAGTAGCGCAGATAGTCGATCATTTCGTTGAACGTCGCTACCGGCAGGTCTTCTCCGAAGGCGATGAAGACCGGAGTGCGAACGGTGTCGGCGCTTCCGGCGCGGCTCACTCCGACGGAGACCACTCCAACGCCTAGGTGAGAGACAGGCACCGAGATAATTCCGCTGTATAACTCGCCGCGCAAAGGAAGGTTTACGGAATCTGACCAGAGCACCCCACCGCCGGCGTCGGACATCGCTCTCACCTTCACAGGGAATGTCTGCCCGCCGTCAGGTGGTCCGTATCCTTCGACATATAGTGGTACAACCGAATCCCGGCCAAAGATTGCCGTGGATCGCGGAGTTGCGAGGAGTTGCGGCACTACGTTGCGTCGCTCGCGCGGAACGACGTTGTACATCGGAACAGGCGATGACACTGTGCCGACGCTCAACTGCGGAACTCCCACTGTTGCCTCTACGGCGCTGCCGCCAGTTCCCGTGGGGTTGTTCCGCACCGTTAGGCGCATTTCATACGTACCCGGCGCGACCGTCACATATTGACGGAACAACACACTCTCGTCCGAGCGAGTCGTCTCACGAAACGCCAACACACGCACGCTTTCGTCTCGCACGCGCTCGATTACGCGACGCCCTCCCTGCGAAGCCTCGAAAGCGATCTGATAATCGGCTTTGTAATGGTCGCCTTCGCGCTTGAAGGCCAGGACACGGTTCGCCAACGAAACCGTGAGCATCAAGATCGTAGAGTCAGGGCGCGGGCTCGCAAAAAAAGAAAGGCTCGCCACGAAAGGCGTCTCGCCACTTTCAGCCAGTAAGCCCATCCGCCTATACAGCGACACTAATTCGCCGCCCACAGGGGCTCGCCGATTTCCCGGATTCACTGCAGCCGGTGCTCCCGGAACTGGTGGCTCTGCCACCGGCACAGAACCGCCACCGCGACTGCATCCCACTACCGTAAGCGGCACGCAGACAACTAGCACCGCAATTGACCTCGTATTCATCTCAGCGACCGTTTCAGGGGAGTGGGCGCAAGCTAAACCACTACCCCGCAACAGGTGCAACGAGCCCCCCGTAGGTTCGCTTGCTGCCCTAGACCATCACCATTAGGTTCGCGCCCGTGTCCCGAGAAAACCTGCTAGGACATACCGTCGCCGGCTATACGCTTCGTCAATTGGTTGGCGAGGGCGGGACGTCAGTTGTTTACCGGGCCGAATCGACTTCCGGTCAGACCGTCGCGCTCAAGGTCCTGCGCGAAAAGCTGCGTCGCGACAAGACAGCTATTGCCCGTTTCGTCCGCGAGGCTCAGTTCGGCCAGCAGGTGCTGCATCCCAATGTGGTCGCGACGGTCGCGACGGGCGAGGAGAATGACCTGCGCTACCTCGTCATAGAGTGGGCTCGGGGTGAGCTTCTCGAATCCTATGCGCGGCGCAATGCACCACTCCCAAAGGACGAAGTCAGCGAGATCATCACGCAAATCGCGAGCGCCGTTCACGCAACACATAACGCCGGGATCATCCATCGGGACCTCAAGCCCGAAAACATCATGTACGATCCGGCGACCCGCCAAGCGAAGTTGTTGGATTTTGGAATCGCGGCCGCCGCTGACATGTCGAAAGACGAACGCCTAACACGAGCCGGCTTCTTCGTGGGCACTTTGATGTACGTCGCTCCGGAAGCACTCTCGGGGGAGCTGGTCACACCGGCAGCGGACCAGTATAGCCTGGCTACAATCGCGTACTTTCTCTTGAGCGGCCGCCATCCGTACGCTCCCGGATCTCCGCGAGAACTTTTCACGCAGCTCTTGTCGCAGCCACCAATTCCGCTGAATCGTGCACGAGAAGGGGTCAGCTTTCCGGAACAGGTACAAACAGTCGTTATGAAAGGGCTCGCCCGCCGTCCCGACGAGCGCTACCCGTCTGTGACCGCCTTCGCCGAAGCGCTGACGGCAGCTCTCGCCATTCCCCAGGCTCCCGAGAAGGGCCTCGCCGCCCGTGTACGCCGCCTCTTCTCTAGTTAGGCGCGTGAGGCTACTCGGATCACATCCGGAGTGACTGCCACGACAGCGTCCGCCCAGGACCTCACTGAGCGTCTGCTCCACTTGCTTGCCAAGCACTCGCTCCGGCGAGGTGAGTTTGTGCTCGCATCGGGTGTCAAAAGCAACTATTACATAGATGCGCGCCTAACGACGATGCGCCCGGAAGGCTTAACGACAATCGCGCGCCTTGCTTTGACCCGGATGGGTGAAGTTGGCTGGCGGCCTGATGCTGTTGGTGGGCTCACGCTTGGCGCAGATCCTATCGCATATGCCATAGCCTTCGAGAGCATGGTGTCTGGCAGACCAGTCCGCGCCTTTACTGTGCGTAAAGAGGCGAAAAGCCACGGCACGCAACAGCTGATTGAGGGGCCGCTTGCTCACAGTGACCACGTCGTTGTTGTCGAAGACGTTCTGACGACAGGCGGCTCAGCACTCCGCGCCGTGGACGCGGTGCGCAGTTTCGGCGCCACTGTGCTGGGCGTTCTTGCCGTCGTCGATCGTGAACAAGGAGGGGTGGAAAACCTAACGAGCGCCGGGCTGCCGAGCGCCTGCCTGGTGAGAGTATCCCAGGTGCTCGCGCAAACCTCATAGGTAGCTAGCAGCTCACGAGCGGATCGAAGGCCTGCAGCTGCTCCTTATAGGGAGCTACGAGCTCAGCACGAAAGCACTCCAGCATTCCGTCTCCGTCGTAACGCCGGCGAAACTCCCGCGGCGTAAGCTGTAGAAATAGTTGCAAATGCCGCCCGAAACTTTGCGGTGAAGAATAATCCAGCGAATTCGCCACGCTGGATACCGATGCTCCCGGGTTCTCTAGCAGCCGAGCAGCATGCGTTAGGCGTGCCAGGGCCAGGTACTGTTTGGGAGGCGGCAGCTTCGCGCGAAAGAAGCGACTCATGAGAGTACTCGCACAAATTGAGAGCACATCAGCAAGCTGACGCACTGTACGCGCACCGCCGTGGCGTCGGAAGACGACCTCGAAAAAGCGCACATTACCGCCAGGAGCACTCGGCAGCTCGGAATTGAGCATGGCCATCGCGGCGCGCTCGAGTAGCCTGCTCGAGTCGGCAATGAGCAGGCTGTGTAGCTCATTCCATCCTCGAGAGCTTTGGATATCGACCACAGTCCGTACACCGCTACGTCCAAGGGTGAGGACCGTCTGTGCCGTAGCACTGGAGTAGGTAGAGAGCAACGCGATCGCGGGGACACGAGGGAATTCGCGCACGACAGTGGCCAGACGCATGGCTTCCCGCTGACCGATGGAAGCTGCTGAGACAACAACTACATCGGCACTGTGCGAGCGCAAGTCACGCAGTAGCTGCTCGATCGAGTCTCGATGGAGACCGCGATAATATCCCTGGCTCAGTGTATCGAACCTGCTCCGCTCGTTAGGTGCCAGGAGTGTGGTGGCGGTGTTACGCGACATCTGTGCGGCATCAAGGTTAGTTGGATTTGAGCGGCACTCTTTCGACGTTGCGTAGTATCATTTGTCATGTCAGCCGCGCGTCATCATCTGTACCGGCTATTGAAAGAGGCTGACCAATCAGCGATTTTTAGGTGGCTAGTGGGAGCCATGCAGCTGCGCCTCATTTGAGGCGAGGAAAGTCCGGACTCCGCAGAGCAAACCGCCAGGTAATGCCTGGGCGCAGAAATGCGACGGAAAGTGCCACAGAAAAAACACCGCCCGCACGAAAGTGCAGGCAAGGGTGAAAAGGCGAGGTAAGAGCTCACCGCGCTCACAGCAATGTGAGTGGCAAGGCAAACCCCGGTTGGAGCAAGGCCAAATAGGCGGTGAGGAGCTGCTCGCTCCGCTCAAGACACCGCGGGTAGGCTGCTCGAGTATCCGAGCGATCGGATACCCAGAGAAATAGCTGCACCAGCGTTGAGCTGCGACAGAATCCGGCTTATCGGCTCCCGCTAGCCTCTTTTTCCATCAATCAACGAGTCTGAGTGGCATTACCAGGCAGAGGTACTTTGCCGGATCAGACCAGTTCGCAGGCTCAATAGTCGCCGCGCGTTCTGCATTCTTGAACGTGATTCGAACATCATCTGTCGGCATGTACCTAAGTGTTTCCAAGAGGTACATGCCATTAAAGCCTATCTCGAGCGGATCGCCGTTGTAGTCGACTGCCATTTCATCCTGGGCTTCTCCCAGATCGGGCGTCTGCACGCTGAAACGCAGAATCGCCGCGTTGAACGACAGACGGACACGGTGCGTCTGATCAGAGGCGACGATCGCCATACGCCGCAGCGCACTCGTTAGGCTGGCCCGGTTTACAATCGCATAACGGTCGTTATCTCGCGGAATCACCTGGTCGTAGTTCGGGTAAGGTCCCTCGATGAGCCGAGTGAGAACGCTGGCCACAGGGGATTGAAATCCCAAGTGGTTTTCTGCATGCCCCAGTTGTACTTCTTCTCCCTCAGGGAAAAGCTTACGGACCTGCTCGAGCGCTTTCGGTGGAATGATGAACTGCTCCGTCGCTCCCGTTGAATGCGGGAAGGGTAGCTCAAACTTCGCTAGACGGTGTCCATTTGTAGCAACCATGCGTTGCACTGATTGACCAAACTCCCAAAGCACACCGTTCAAAATGGGCCGGCTCTCTTCGACAGATACTGCGAATGCAGTGTGACTGATGAGCCGGTGCAAATCAGCCGATTGTACAGCTGCACGATTTCCGAAGACCACCGGAGGGAATGCTGGAAACTCATCCTTCGGAAGCCCGAGAAGGCGAAATTTCGACTGACCACACTCAACATTCAGTCGCTGCTCACCGACTGTGTGAAGTCGCACCGGAGCTGCAGGTAACTCGCGCGCAATTTCGTGCAGCTTTCGCGCAGGGACTGTAATTGCGCCACCAACATCGATATCCGCAGGTGCTTCAACAGTGACCGCGATATCGAGGTCTGTGGCGGATATTCTGAGACCTCGATCTGTAGTCTCGAGAAGCACGTTTGCCAGGACAGGTAGTGTGCTCTTAGTCGGTACAGAGCTCACAACGGCACCTAGAGATTCCTGAAGTTTTTCGCGCGAGATGGTGATGCGCATGTAAGTGTGTGGATTTGCGTACTACGTAGTTCGGTTTAATTAAAACTATTAGTAGTAGAGAGCTCTCAAAGTGTGAGTAACTGAGCTCAGTTGATGTCTCGGGTAGCTGAGATTGTTAATGCTGTTGCAGTTAGGATTTTGCGTGCATTCAGGAGTCGTGTTTGGAACTCTGCATTTTTCCCGGCCTCGGTTTCAGCGCGGTGGATGCTGTGGATAACAGTTGAGTGATCGCGTCCACCAAATGCGTTCCCAATTTCTGAAAGTGTGGAATTGAGAAGATCCCGGCAGAGCAGCATCGCTGCTTGTCGTGGAAGCGTAAGCATACGAAGGCGAGACTTTGATCTAAGTCCTTCTGGTGTTGTGTTCCAGACAGCTGCGACAGTGCTTTGCACGTGATTGATGGAAAGTGCAGCAGCGGCTTTATCAGAACTATTAGATGCCGAGACGGAAATGCCGCGGATCCGAAGGGCTTCGCGTGCCAGAGCAGTGGTGATGGGCTGCTTTCTCAGCGAAGCAAATGCTAAGAGCGTTACGACTGCTCCTTCGAGATCTCGGATATTTCCTTGGCTGCTTTCACCCAGGAGCTCGAGGACAGCATCAGGAATCGCGTCCGCCAAGTGATCTGTTTTGAGTTTGCGCTTCAGAATTGCGATTCGATGTTCAGCGCTCGGATAGTCAATGTTTGCTACTGTTCCCCACTGGAAGCGGCTTACAAGACGGGCCTCAATGCCAGGAATCTCCGATGGTGCTCGATCACTCGTCATCACAATCTGCCGGCCAGCTTCGTAGAGCGCGTTGAAGGTGTGGAAGAACTCTTCTTGCGTTGATTCCTTTCCGCGAAGGAAGTGAACGTCATCTACAAGTAGCACATCCAGCTCACGGAACTGCTGCCGGAATTGACGCATCGCGCGATGCTGGATCGCTTCGATGTATGAGTTCGTGAAATCCTCAGCTGGTATGTAGATGATTCTCCGGTCATTGTGCGAGCTGAGAATCGCATGACCGATCGCCTGCATCAAATGTGTCTTGCCCAGGCCTGTTGGTCCGTAGATGAACAAAGGGTTGTAAAGCCTACCAGGTGCCTCAGCAATCGCGGCCGCAGCAGCTGAAGCGATCTCGTTTGACTTGCCAACGACGAAGGTCTCGAACGTATACCGAGGATTTAGCCTCTGTATTTGCTGGGGGATGGGAGGCCGATTGCTGTTGGGAGGTGGCTCAACGAACAGATCCATTTGAACACGCTGTGCGCGATCCTGCTGGACCTCGAACTTGACAGCGAGTGGGTGGCCAAGAGCCTGGGGTGCATACGATGCCAGCTCACCGCCAAACTTTTCCTCGTTCCAGCGGGCCGTGAAATGGTCGGGGACGACAACCGTTAACACGTTGGCTGTGAAATCGATTGGTGTCGAGCTGGCCGTCAGACTGTGAAACGAATGTTCACTTAGCCTGCGTCGAGCAAACGTGACCAACCGCTCCCATTTCTCGGTTGCTTCGGAGGCAGGCATGAAACGAGTGTTGATAAACAGGGCGCGAACGTACGTAGGCCTGTCACAAAAGTCAAAGCCTAACGCCGGAACGCGACGGAAAGCGTAAGCTGTTGACTTCCAATAACTAAGGAGCTAGCGTTCCGCTGCACACTGAGCGCACGCATTGAAGAGCGTGGAGAATTCTAGATGGGAAAGCCTACATATCGACCCCGAAATAAGCGGCGAATCCGGACGCACGGATTCAGAACGCGAATGTCTACTAAATGGGGAAGGGAAGTTCTAAGTCGCCGCCGCAAGAAGGGGCGTCGCGTGCTGACGGTGAAGCTCCCGACCAAATACAGCGCCGCCTAAGAGGCACGCGTCGAAAGGTCTCTTACCGTCTGAAGCATGTGCGGGAGCACGAACGTGTGCGCCATCATGGGCGTCGCACACAGTTCCCGCTTCTAACGGTATGGAAAGCTGCCGGAGCGACGTCACACCCGCGTGTCGCCGTCATCGTACCTCTCCATGGCAACTCGGCCGTCGCACGGAATCGACTCAAGCGGCGATTACACCACATTCTGCGGGAGGACATTCTCTCGATAGTGGGAGTCTTGGACATCGTAGTAAGAGCGCGACCTCCGGCTTATTCAGCCGGCTTCCAGGAACTCCGCAACGGCTTGATCGAAGCGTTTGAATGACTACTGGTTACCTCGCACGAGGCTGCATAGGCGCGATCCGAGCCTATCAAGTGATTATTGGCCCGCTGTTGCCGGCATCGTGCCGTTTTCACCCGTCGTGTTCGGAGTATGCTCTCGAGGCGATCGGAAAATACGGTGCGCTGAGGGGGAGCTGGTTAGCGGCGAAACGCATCGTGCGGTGTCAACCGTTATGCAAGGGTGGATATGATCCTGTTCCCTGAGCTCTGGTAGCCGAGACGTTATGGAAAGACGTGTTGTTCTTGCGGTTTTACTGGCTATCGGAGTGCTGTTCCTCACGCCGCGCTTGTTTCCTCCGCCGCGTCGTACGCCCGTTCCGACAGCGGCCGTCGATACTCAGGTACCGGCTCTGACGCGGGATTCGGTCGCTACACCTAGGCCTACGGTCGAAACAGTCCGCCAGCCAGATAGTGTGGCGAGCGCGCCGGTGAGCGCACCCGTCGAGAGCGTCGTTGTACGAACTGCAGAAGCGGCGTATGTCTTTCGTACCCCCGGCGCCGTTCTCGAGCGCGTAGAGCTGCCTCAGTACCAGGCGTTGAATGGGACTAATTCCACCGTTCGTCTGGATGCTCAGGCTCCACTGCTCCGATATTGGCTGGTGGTGCCTAACGATACTCTGAGGCTCGAGCCTGCGGTCTTTGCGACATCGTACGATACCGCGCAGCGGATAGTCGAATACACAGGGAGCGCAGCGCAGTGGCGTGTGAAACTGCGCTATACAGTCAATGCAGGCTACGTGGTTCGCGCTTCGGGTGAAGTCACGGATAGCACGGGCCGTCCGGCAGGCGATGGCGTGTACCTGATTGTGAAGTTGCCGCAGATTCTCGAATCGTTCGAGGCGAATACCATAGATGACCGGCGGGGCACCGTAGTTGCCTATAAACCCGCGGCGCGAGGAGCATCGCAAACCGGACTCGGTTCGCTGGACCCTAACGAGTTGAAGATCGAGCCGGGCCCGTTACGCTGGGTAGCGCTCAAAAGCAAGTATTTCATGCTCGGTTTGGTGAGCGTCGATACCACCGCGCCGTTCGATGAGTTGCAGATAAGAGGTCTTGCGCGACCGGATCGGGTGACGCCCGCCGCTGACATTTCCATTGTGCAGCGGCTAAGGGGTGGACGCATGGGTTTCGATATATACGCCGGTCCCCAGCAGTGGGACGCGATGGTCGCCGTGGGGCGCGATTTTGAAAGTGCAAATTCGTATGGCGGATGGCTGCAACCGATTGTGCAACCGTTTGCCAGAATCGTTATGCGGGTTCTGCTATGGATGCACCGCGTTCTGAATCTCCACTACGGTTGGGTGTTGCTGCTCTTTGGTGTCCTGGTACGGATTGCGATGTGGCCATTGAACCAATCGGCCATGCGTTCGTCGATGAGGATGCAAGAGCTCCAACCGCTCCTGGCAGAAGTGCAGAAACGCCACAAGAACGATCCGCAGCGTATGAGTGCGGAGACGATGCGTTTATACAAAGAGCACGGGATGAGCCCCTTCAGTCCGCTGGCAGGGTGCTTCCCCATTCTGCTCTCAATGCCGATCCTGTTTGCACTGTTCTTCGTTTTCCAAAGCACGATCGAGTTTCGCGGTGTGCCATTCCTATGGTTGCAGGACATCTCGCTAAAAGACCCGTTCTACATCGCGCCCCTCTTGATGGGTGGTTCGATGTTCTTGACGTCTTGGCTGAGCATGCGGTCGGCACCACCCAACCCGCAGACGAAGATCATGACGTATGTGTTGCCGGTCATGATGACGGTACTCCTGGCGAACATGGCGTCTGGACTGAACCTCTACTGGGCGGCACAGAACGTCGCTTCATTACCACAGCAGTGGCTCATTGCGCGCGAGCGTGCCCGGGCGCGCAAGCCGCACGCACCGGCGAAGAAGTAGGTCGTTTTTTCGCGCGGCTGTTGCTGTAAACGCGCCGCTATGAGTGACACTATCGTTGCCATCAGCAGCGCGCCAGGACGGGGTGCGCTGAGCATCGTTAGGCTTAGCGGTCCGGCCGTTGTTGCCATAGCGGAGGAGCTCCTCACGCCGTTTCCGGCGCGCCCGCGGCGCGCAACGCTAGCGGTAGCTCGGAACCCGCGAGACGGCGTTGTGCTCGATCAGCTCATAGCAACACGGTTCGAGGCGCCGGCGTCGTATACCGGTGAGGCGATGCTGGAGCTCATTTGCCACGGAGGCATGGCAACGAGTCGGGCTGTGCTTGCCGGCTGTTTGGCGTTAGGTGCTCGCGTCGCGCTGCCGGGAGAGTTCACTCGCCGCGCGTTACTGAATGGAAAGCTCGACTTCGCACAGGCAGAGGCGCTCCCCGAGCTGATCGACGCCGGATCCGAGCCAATGCGCAGGATAGCGCTGGGGGCCGTAGGCGGCGGGCTGTCGAAGAGGATCGCAGAGCTGCGCGACGCAATACTCCACGTCGAAGCGCTGATGGCCTACAGTGTCGATTTTCCCGAAGAGGATGATGGAGAAATTCCGCGATCCAGGGTGCTCGAGCTCGCCGCGCACGTTCAGGAACAGGTTGGTACACTGCTCAATACTGCCGCGCGGGGGACGATCATACGCGATGGTGCTCTGATCGTTTGTGCCGGCCCGCCTAACGCCGGAAAATCCTCCCTCTTCAATGCGATCCTGGGTCAAGATCGGGCCATTGTGACCGATATTCCCGGTACGACGAGGGACGCAGTCGAACACCCGTGCATGATCGGCGCCTGGCCTGTGCGCCTCGTCGATACGGCCGGTTTGCGCGAAACCGGAGACCTGGTCGAGCGCCTCGGGATCGAGGTGAGCGAGCGCTATCTAAAGGATGCGGATGTCACGGTGGTGTGCAGCGATGGAACTGCTGGCCCGCTCGAGGAGCTTGCGACTACAGTGCGCGCTCTTGGCGCGCAAGCGATCGTGTGCGTCGAGACGAAGCTCGACTTGAGACACTGGTTGGCTACAGGATCTGATGGATCTATTTGGGTAAGCGCAAAGACAGGTGAGGGGCTGCCGGAGCTAAAATCTGCGATCGCAGATGAGCTGGAACGACGCGTCGGCCGGGTAGACTATGAGAGTCCCGTCATCACCCAGATGCGGCACAAGCTGGCACTCGAACGCGCGGCAGAGGAGTTGGAGTTGTTTGTCACCGCGCTTGCGAGTGAGGTTACGCCGACTGTAGCAGCGACACATTTGCGCGCAGCCGTTGGAGCGCTGGAGGAGATAATTGGTGCGGTGACGGTCGAAGATTTGCTGGACCAGGTATTTAGCCGCTTTTGTATCGGGAAGTAGCGGCGTTAGGCGGTTTCGGCGAGGCGATCGGCAATGGCAAACAGCTCACTCGCGCTGGCCCGAATGGTCCAGGAGATTCCGTTTGCCTTAACGGCGGGTTCGACGAGGCGCGTGCCGATGTAGTAGCCTGCGCGCTCTGGGGCGATGACACGGTCCATCATCCGGGCATCGTCACTCATCCCACCGGACAGATACCGTAGCCGAAGGCCGAGCGCGGCTTGGTCGTACTCGGTTTTTGCAAAGCGCACGAGCTGCGTTTCGAGCTCGCGTACTCGTGCGTATTGTCGGCGACCGTAGCCAAAATATTCCCACGCAGCGTGACCCGGTGACACGGCGCGCGATACCTCGACTGCAAGTCCTTCGTTCACCAGGTGCTCGCGCAGGGGCACTACACGTCCTGTATCCCAATACGAGTAGTAGCCTCCCGCTTGCGCGATGGCGGTGCGCATCTCGCTGCGACTCGTCGGTGAGGTGTAGCGGACCGCGTGCGCGATTTCGTGAGATAACCAGAGCGGTAGCAGCTCGGGATCGAGTCCGAGTCCCTGGGTCTCCGGATTGGCCACTGACGTAAAGTGCTCCAGACAAACAAACGCGATGCCGCGGCCATCAACCACCAGCTCACCTGCGTTTGCAGCCCCAACGCCAACCATGAGCAATAGATCAAAATCGACATCAGGCTCTAACAACTCGTTGCAGCGCTGCTCTGCCTGACGAGCGAGCTCGATCACATCGGTGCGTTCCAGAAGCGTGCGGAGGTCACTCCGATCTGCCAGTGCCGCCATGCGCACGACATCGCGAAAGTGCGGCCCGTTAGGGTCGAGGACGTAGTTATGCCAATATGGTTCGAGCCACCGACGGTGCGAGTCGAAATATCGGTGGTAGGCGGCGATACGATCTGCGCTGCTGAGTACGGTGAGGAAGTCTGGGATCAGATTGATGAGCATGCCCACCGTCACGTTGTGCGTCGCGGCCTAACGCAAGCGGCGGCAAGATAAGGTCGCACGTGAATGCGAACAAGTATCCACGTGAAAGCAACGGAGCAGTACTATTCGCAGCCGTCGGTGGAGTGGGGAACGTTTGTTCTCAGCGTGTGCCGAAGAGTCTGTCGCCCGCGTCACCGAGACCGGGCAGGATGTAACCGTGCGCGTTCAACTCGCGATCGAGAGCAGCGGCGTAAATCGGTACATCTGGATGCGCCTTCTCCATCCTCTGCACGCCTTCGGGCGCGGCGACGAGGCACATGAAGCGGATACGTTGCGCACCCGATCGTTTGAGCGATGTCACTGCCGCCACGGCGCTGCCACCAGTGGCGAGCATTGGATCGAGCACGAAGAAATCGCGTTCCTCGGTGTCGCGCGGAATCTTGAAGTAGTAATCGACTGGCTGGAGGGTGTCGTGATCGCGATAGATGCCGATGTGACCAACGCGCGCAGATGGTATGAGGCGCAGAATTCCATCCACCATTCCAAGCCCGGCACGCAAGATCGGAACGAGAGTGAGTTTCTTGCCGCGGACTTTCATTCCTGTCGTCTCTTCGAGCGGTGTGCGCACTTGCACTTGTTGCAGGGCGAGCTCTTTTGTCGCTTCGTACGCCATCAACATCGCAATCTCGTCGACGAGCTCTTTGAAGATCTTGGTGGGCGTCGCGTGATCGCGGAGGATGGTGAGCTTGTGCTGCAAGAGTGGATGCCGGACTACAATCAGCGACTGGTGCGTTGATTCCGTTTTCATAGGCGCCCAAGCTACCAGTTTCGGATCGGTGATAGAATACGGCGCGCAGCCGGTGTACTCGGGACGGCACCAATAGGGAGCAAATGGAAATCTTCTTTGCGGGAGCGGCACGCGAAGTAACGGGTTCGAGTCATGTGCTTCGTGTGGGGGAGCGAACCGTCATTCTCGATTGCGGCATGTTCCAGGGAAGACGGCGTGAGTCATTCGAAAAGAACCGGCGTCTGCTCGTGGATGTGAAAGAGATTGATGCTGTCGTCGCCTCGCATGCGCACATTGACCACATAGGTCGCCTGCCCGTTCTGACGCGCGCAGGCTACGACAAAAAGATCTGGGCGACGCCAGCCACACGCGATTTGTCTGCAGTGATGCTCGCGGATTCGGCGATGATTCAAGTCAAAGATGCTGAGCACCTAACGAAGCGGAACAAGGAAGCAGTGGAGCCGTTATACGGCGTGCCTGACGCGGCGCGTGTCACCGCTCTCATGATGACGATCTCGTACAACCGTGCATTCGACGTCACGTCCGGGGTGCGAGCGACTTTCATCGATGCCGGTCACATACTTGGCTCCGCGTCGGTTGTGCTGGAGTGCACAGAAGGGGGTGCGGAGAAGCGGGTTGTCTTCTCAGGAGATATTGGCCGCAAAGGTCTCCCCATCATTCGCGATCCGGAAATCCCGACGGATGCAGACGTGCTGATCATGGAAAGCACGTACGGCGATCGAGATCACGAGTCGGTCGCGGGGGCGCAGGCCGAGCTCGCGCGGATTGTGCGCGAGTGCGCCGCAAAAGGTGGCAAGGTGTTCATCCCCGCGTTCGCCGTCGGGCGCGTGCAAGAAATCCTGTATGACCTGCATGTTCTCGTTAGGGACAGCGCCATCCCTGCCATCCCCATTTACATCGACAGCCCGCTGGCGACGGATGTGACATCGATTTTTCAGATGCACCCCGACTGCTTCGATGATTCGGAGGTCCTGGTGCAGGCGGTGCAGGAGCTTTTCCGGTTCGGGCTCGTGCAGTTCACGCGGCAGGTTAGTGAGTCAAAGGCGCTGAATACGATGCGTGGGCCCATGATCGTCATCGCGGCTTCGGGGATGGTAGAATCGGGCCGCATCGTCCATCACATAGCGCACGGGGCGTCCGATCCACGCAACACGATCCTGATCGTCGGTTATCAGGCGGAGCATACGTTAGGCAGGCGTATTGTCGAACGGCAGCCTGTCCTCCGCGTCTTTGGTGATGAGGTGCCGCTCAGAGCGACCGTGGAAGTGCTGAATGGCTACAGCGCGCACGCCGATCGCAGCGAATTGCTCGAATGGCTTCGAGGGGTGAAACGAAGCTCACCCCGCTTGCAAAGGGTTTTCCTCGTGCACGGAGAGCCACGGGCGCAATTGCCGTTTGCAGAGCTGCTGAAGCAGGAAGGGCTGCAAGTCGAAATGCCCGCGCTCGGTGAACGGTTCGTCGTCTGAGTGCGCGCGGGATGAGTGCACATGCAAGCCCGTTCAGATATAGTTCGCCGTCATGATGGCTCGGCCGCGTAACTGGCGGATTTTGCGCCGGGTAGTGTTTGTGGCGTTGTGCGCTTGGCTTGTCTCGGTTTTCCTGGTGGTTCTTTGGGGTTCCCGCGATGAAGCATCTGAGTCCGATGCGATCGTGGTGATGGGGGCGGCGCAGTGGAACGGCCGACCATCGCCAGTCCTGCGCGCGCGTCTGGAGCACGCCCATGCATTGTGGACGCGCGGTCATGCGACGTGGCTTGTCGTCACGGGGGGTGTGGGCGCCGGTGATACCACAAGCGAAGCTGCCGTCGGAAAGCGATTTCTCGTGCAACTCGGAGTACCAGCCGCACGCGTGTTGGTGGAACCAACGGGCCGCACAACCCAGCAATCGATACGCGACGTCGCCGCCATGCTGAAGGAGAAGAAGCTCGCGCGCGTCCTTCTCGTCAGCGATCCGTTTCACATGTTGCGGCTCGATGTCGTCTCCCGAAGCCACGGTCTCATCCCGCTGACCTCACCAACCCGCACGAGTCCAATATCTCGGAATATCCCCGAGCTCGTGACATATGTGCTGGCAGAGTCGATCAAGGTCCCTTTCGTTTTGCTCGAGGCACTCGGCGCTTGGGTTACGTAGCGCAGTTGCTCGTTAGGCTCGCGGTCTGCCTCCCGCTGTTCACTGGGATATTGCGCGCTCAGAACAGCGAACGCGTGGCCCTCGTGGTGGAGCCGGGTCTCCTCACCGTCTCTGCCATCTCGGCGCCCGAAGGAGCCACACCGCTCACGGCCTTTTTTCTGCGGGCGGTGGTGCTGGTGGGGAAGGACTCGTCTCGCTGGAAGGGCGTTCTTGGAGTCAGCGCCACTCCATTTGGCTTTCGGGGCTCGGGCGTGCGCAACGTAAACGCGCCTAACGTGTTCTTCGGCGTGCAGGCCGAAGTGCTTCCAGCACGGCTCACCGATGGTTGGATCAGCGGTTTCGTGCCCGTGCTCGTGAGCTACTCCCATCGAGGCGGACGCACGGAAAACACGCGATTGTATGGTGCAGACCTAGCCGCCGAGGTGACGATCATCCTGCACGTCGGGCGCAAGTTGTTCACCGATCTCGGCTCGCCGTGGTCGCGGATGGCAGGATACATCTCTGGATATCAAAACCTGACACCTAACGCGGATCCTACGACCGGCGAGCGCGATCGCTTCCGTCCCGATTTCATGTATGGCGTCAGTATCCCCATCGTGGGATCACGCTGACAGATGAACCAGACTCTCGAGACATTCGAGCTGGAGAATGGGCTACGTGTGACGCTCGCTCCGGACATCACGGTGCCTGCCGTCTCGGTGAACTTGTGGTACCGCGTAGGTTCGGCGAACGAACCGCCAGGACGAACAGGGTTCGCTCATCTGTTCGAGCATATGCTTTTCCAGGGATCCGGGAATGTGGGAGCAAATGAACACTTCGAGCTCATTCAGCGGGCGGGCGGAACGCTCAACGGATCGACCTGGCTCGATCGAACGAATTACTATGAAACAGTTCCTGCAAATTACCTGGAGTTGGCGCTGTGGCTCGAAGCGGACCGCATGGGGAACCTGCTGCCCGCCATGACGCAGCTGAAGCTCGATACACAGCGTGACGTTGTAAAAAACGAGCGCCGCTGGTCTGTGGACAATCAACCGTATGGAACATGGTGGGAGAG
>DATFBW010000473.1:0-2940 GCA_035253645.1 Gemmatimonadaceae bacterium
CGTAGGGCGTTGCGTGGCGCGGATGAATCGCCGCGAGGCGCTGCGGAAGGATACCGTCGCGTGCAAACGCGTAGAGCCCGCGCGGCACCGCCAGGATCATTCCGCTGACGTAACCAAACATCGAGATCGACGCTCCGAGCAACAACAGAGTGCGTCCCGCGGGACCGAATGCAACACCGGCCGCTTCGGCCAGCGGCGCTGGCGTCGCGGTGGCCAGGCTCGGGCCGAGAATGCCTTGCGCAACGAACTGGACCGCGAGATACAGGAGTGTAATCGTCACCATGGCAAGCAAGATGGCGCGCGGCACGGTGCGCGCGGTGTCACGCACTTCCCCGCTCGGCGTGAGCGCCGTCTCGATGCCGCTGAACGCGAAGATCAGAAGGATCGCGGTGCGCGCGACGTCGCTGGCCGGCGGCATCTGCTGGACGACCAAATTCTCCTGCCTAACGAAAAACGCGCCGGCCACAGCAAAGAAAATGAGCGGCGCGAGCTTTGCAAACGTCGCGACTGTCGCGAGCCGCGCCCCTTGTTGCACGCCGAGGATGTTGACCGAGGCGAGGGCCGCGAAAAGAAGTGCGAGAAAGATCGCCTGGCCGGCCGTGGTCGCGACGAAGGGGAGCAGCTGGCCCACATTCCCCGCAAAGACGACGGAAACCGCGGCAAAGGCGAACGTGCCTAACAGCCAGAGCAACACACCGGCGAGGAAACCCACATAACGCCCGAAGGCGACCTCGACGTAGGCGTAGGGACCTCCGGTCCGCGAAACTCTGCTGCCCACATCGGCGATGCACATCGCGATGAGGCCTATCGCTACAGCACACGCGATGTAAGCGAGCGGAGCAGCGGCGCCCAGGCGGGCCGAGACGTTCTGAGGGAGTCGGAAGATGCCACCGCCGACCGTGATGTTGACGATTGTCGCTGCGAGAACCAGCGGTCCGATTACTCTCCGGAGACCTCGCTCCTCGCTCCTCGTATCTCGTCCCTGAGGTTCAATCATTGGCTCCGAAACCTAGTGCGGCGTAGCTTTGGGGATAGGAGTCGGCGCAGTTCACACTCACGCCATCAATCCAATGATCCGCCTCTCACTTGCCAGTATCGCACTCTGTGGAATCTTTGCGTTTGTCCCGCTATCTGCCGCGGGAGCGCAGAACATTGAACAGCCGGCTGTCGCCGCACAGCAAGCGCAGAACGACGCCCTGAGCGTCAAACAGGTTGGCTTGAACCGCGCGACACTGCGGGAGCACACGCGTCATGGCGATGTTGTGTTAGCCGGAACGACGACGTCCCTCACTCAAACGCGCACGCGTCGAGGACAGACCTTGATGATCGTCGGGGGTGCCGCGTTCCTCGCCGGATTGATTATTGGAGATGATGCCGGGACAGCGATCGCTGTCGGCGGCGCGGCGATTGGGCTTTACGGATTGTATCTCTGGGCGCAATAGCACTGAGGAAAGGTCAACGGTCAAAGGTCAAGGGTCGAAGCAAGCACTTCGATTCGCTTCGACCTTTGACCTTCGACCTTTGACCTCTCCCCACGTTAGGCTCCCCGTCGTACGACGATCGCCCCTTTATAAGTCCGGATGATCACGCGCGCCCCCATCGGATCAGTCGATATGGAGAGCGACGCACCCTTGCCGCCGCGACCCGGCAGCGGCCGGCGTTTGTCGATCTGATTCCTGATCTCGCCCGATACCGTGTTAGCCTCGATATCTACGCGCGCTTTCGGATCGAGCACGAGCTCCACGGTGCCGGCATGACTGTCGAGCTCGAGGCTTCCCTTCGGCTCGACGCCAACCTGCGCCGTAAGGTCGCCCGTCATCGTCTCCAGTCGCGCGCGCCCGGCACTCGCTACGTGAACCGTTAGGCGTCCGGCTACCGTGGAGGCGGCCAGGTCGTCTATGGCGCCGCGAATCATCGCATCCCCTTCACCACCCATAACACGCAGCCAGGGCGTGTGCACATCGAGCTCGATCGCGCCGCGCAGTGATTCGACCTGTAACTCGCGCAATGAACCCTTCACGCGCACGGTACCGCTCACTGTCGTGTAGTACCCGCTCACGTTTTCTACCTCGATCGCTCCATCCACGGTCTTGGCGCTCACGCGGCTCCCACGTGGGACCCAGGCGGTAATAGCCGCCTTTGGCAGCTCGCCTTTCACCATCTCTTCTTCGATCCCGAACTTCACCGAGCCACGCAGTCCACCAAAGAAGAAGGGAGCCCACTTGGGAGCCGTCCCTTCGACATGCAGCGAGTCGCGATCCCATGCCACCAGACGCAACGTGCCTGACGGGTTCCAGATCTTGACGACGACATTGGAGTCGACGGCGAGCCCGCGGCGAATTTGCGCACGCGCGCCTGACGAGCTGCCGGCCAGCAGGACGAGCACGAATACTGGGATCATCAATCGGCGCATAGCTGTCTCGTTAGGAGTTGCTCGCAATACGGATCAGCGCAGCGCGTTTGCGCCGGAGCTCGTCGATACGCTGCCGCAGATCGGCGTTCTCGCTTTCTACCGCGGCGTGCGTCTCCAGCTCCTGCAGCGCCGCATCGTAAATCGTTAGGTTCGCGGCCATCGCATCGGCGACCGCCGGCGTTACGACTTCACGGAGCTCGGCAAGCTCCGCCGACACAGGCGCGGTGCCAGGTGTGAGGTCACGCTCAGGACCGGTACGGACCACGGCGAACAAGAGCGCGGCGGCCGCTGCCAGCGACGCAGCGCCGATGAACGCGCGCCGCCTGCGCTGACGGGCGACAATCGCGGTTCGTACCTGTGGCCATAGATCCGCGCGCATGGCGATGGACTGCGGGAGCGTCGCGAACCTGCCATGCAACCGGCGCAGCCGCTCCACTTCCGTGCTGCATAACGCGCAGTCTCGCAAATGCGCCAGCGCGTGCGGCGCGAGCGCTTCTCCGTCTGCTGCAGCGTTGAGGATCTCGTCG
>DATFBW010000474.1:0-3238 GCA_035253645.1 Gemmatimonadaceae bacterium
AGTGTGCGAGTATCCGGCGCCGACGGTTTCGTGCTCTCAGCTTGTTCCACTCAGACCTCTGACCTCAGACCTCAGACCTATATCGCACTATATTCCGTAGACGCCTTTCGCCCCTATGGACGACACGCTCTACTTCACTGAAGACCACCTGGCAGTGCGCGAAATGGTGCGGACCTTCGCGCAAGACGAAGTCGCGCCGATCGCCGCCAAATACGACGCATCTGCCGAGTTCCCTTGGGAAAGCGTTAAGAAAATGAGTGAGCTCGGGCTCCTAGGAGTCCCATGGCCAGAGAGTTACGGAGGTTCTGGGCATGACCTGCTCAGTTACATGATTGTGATCCATGAGCTGGCCAAGGTCGATGCCTCACACGGTCTAACCGTCTCGGCACATACAACCCTCGGCACTCTACCGATCTTCCGGTTTGGTACCGAGGAACAGAAACGGCGGTACGTGCCCCTACTGGCAAGCGGCCAGGTGCTCGGCGGCTTCGGGCTGACGGAGGAAGGGGCGGGAAGCGATGCGGCAGGCACGCGAACCACGGCCGTTAGGCGGGGCAGCTGCTACGTGCTCAATGGCTCCAAGCGCTTTATCACGCACGGAGGTGTGGGCGAGATCTTCGTCGTTACCGCGGTAACGAGACCGGGTGCAGGCACCGACGGCATCAGCTCGTTCATCCTTACCAAGCGCAATGACGACCTGGACAAGGCCCAGGCGTTCGATATCGGAACCGATCCGTCACTCCCGGCGATGGCGGGCTTTCGCTCCGGCAAGAAGGAAGACAAGCTGGGATGGCGTGCCTCCGATACGCGCGAGCTCATCCTCGAAGACGTCGAGGTTCCCGCCGAGCAGCTGCTCGGCGCCGAAGGGGAAGGATTCAAGAACTTCATGCGGACGCTGGACGCAGGTCGCATCGGCATCGGCGCGCTCTCGTTAGGTATCGCCGAAGGGGCGTTTGAGCAGGCGCTCAAATATGCCAATGTCCGCAAGCAGTTCGGTCAGCCGATTTACAACTTCCAGGGCGTGCAATTTCAGATCGCCGACATGGCGACCGAGATCGAAGCCGCGAAACACCTGGTGTATCACGCCGCCTGGCTGGCGAAGCAGGGAAAACCCGTAACGAAGGCTGCCGCCTTCGCAAAGCTGTACGCATCCGAATTGGCCATGCGCGCGACGATCGCCGCCGTTCAGGTACATGGCGGCTATGGGTATACGAAGGACTATCCCGTCGAGCGCATGATGCGCGATGCGAAGATCTGCGAGATCGGCGAGGGGACGAGTGAGGTGCAGCGCCTCGTGATCGCGCGCGAGTTGGTAAAGGAGCTCACCGCGTGAACTGGTCGCTCGTCGCCAAACGGCTGCGCATCCCTCTCGGATTCATTCTCGCTGGTACTTATCTCATTCTCGTGCGGCCTACTCCAAGGTCGCTCATGATTGGCATGCCGATCGCGCTGATCGGCGTCCTCATTAGGGCATGGGCCTCCGGTCACATCATGAAGAACGACCGTCTGGCGACGTCAGGTCCCTATTCTTTCACGCGCAATCCACTGTACGTCGGAAGCTTTCTGATCGCCGTGGGGTTCGCTCTGGTCGCGCACTGGCTCCTGCTCGCTGGCGTCGTTGCGTTTTTCGTGCTGATTTACGCCCCCACGATTGCGCGCGAACGGGCCAACATCGAGAACCGCTTTCCGGTGGCGTACGAGCAGTATGCCGCGAATGTGCCGGCCTTCCTGCCTCGCCTTACGCCCTGGCGCAACGACGCGTTAGGCACCAGCACCTCGTTCAGTCCGTCCCTGTACGTCAAGCACGGCGAATGGAAAGCCGCGTTGGCGTTCGTGCTCGTAGCGTTGTGGTTGTTCGTGCGGCTGCGCGGAGTGGGCGCTTGATGCGCCGCTGGCTCAACCGCTTGTTCACCTTTGTCTCCTCGAGGAGGGGCGGACGGGCGACTCCCGCGACGCCGTCTCCTCACGCGCTGATGCGGCCACCGATGTGGCGGCCGGATCTCGCTTGGGCCTCAGTCGCACCTCGACAGCGCCCTCTGTTGACTCCCGATCGCACAAGAACTCGACCCATCTCCGCCGCCTGGCGCGCGGTGCGTTCCGACGCACCGTTGAGTGTCTGGCTATCCACAGCGGCGCGAGCGGGTTTCTCGTGGACGATCGCGTGGGCGCGCCTGGCCCGATTCCCGTTGCTGCGCACGTCCAGCCGTACTCGGTACGGCGCAGCTTCCCCACCTAACGACAGCCGGCCGCTCAGCGTCGAGTCGCGACGCGCGAGGGGACCGACTGAGCTCCATGAAGCGCGACATACTCATCAATACAACACACCGCGAAACGCGGGTCGCTATCCTCGAGGACGAACAACTCGTTGAGCTTTTAACCGACCGCCCCGACGCGAGGCGGCTGGTCGGCGATGTCTTTCTGGGCCGGGTGGAGGCAGTTCACCCGGGCATCCAGGCGGCGTTCGTCAATATCGGCACGGAAAAGAGTGCCTTTCTCCACGCGTCCGATCTTGTGCCCCCTGACGCCGATCGGGAGGACGAAGCCGAAGACGATGCGCCTGACGAGGAGAACGAGAAGCCGCGGCGCGGCACCCGTAAGCGCGTCGAGATTCCTGCGATTCAAGACATCGTCAAGAAGGGGCAAGACCTCACAGTTCAGGTGACGAAGGAATCGATCTCCACCAAGGGCCCGCGCGTCACAGCGCAGATATCTCTGGCAGGACGATTCCTTGTATACATGCCATTCGCGTCCAAGGTGGGCATTAGCCGAAAGATCGGCGACCGGGCGCAGCGTGCGCGATTGCGCGAGCAAGTCGAAAGTGTCCTGCCAGAGAATTCCGGCGGTGTCATCGTCCGCACGGTTAGCGAAGATGCCACACCTGACAACTTCAAGCGGGAGTTGGACACTCTGATGTCGCAGTGGCGGCGCATCCAGAAGAAAACGAAACACGTGAAAGCCCCCAGCGCACTGCACCGCGAGACGAGCCTCACGCGCGGCATTATGCGCGATGTGCTGAGCACCAAAGTCGAACGCGTGTATGTCGACTCCAAACAGCTGCACAACGAGATCGTCGAGTATCTCAAGGGCGTCGCGCCCGAACTGATCGAGCGCGTCAAGCTATATGAGGAGTCGGTCCCGCTATTCGACAAGTTCGAGATCGAGACCGAGATCCGCGATCTCTTCAAGCGGCGCTGCGATTTGCCATCCGGCGGCTATCTGATCATCGAGCCCACCGAAG
>DATFBW010000475.1:0-2469 GCA_035253645.1 Gemmatimonadaceae bacterium
GCGACCAGCTTCTGGAGCGGCTTTCAAAGCATCGCCTCGTCGGCAACGCGCCGAAGAAGGAGTGGGAGTGGCTCGCTGATCATGGCGAATACCGCTGCTACAGCAGCGGGCAACTCATCGCAAGCAAAGGTGTGAGGATTCCCGAGTTCCACATCGTGTTTGCAGGACGGTTCGGCATTCATGTGCAGGAGCGGGTCGGCTGGCGTCGCGTCCTCGAGTGGAAGGCGGGCGACCTGTCGGGAATGATGCCGTATTCGCGGATGAGTGGTGCGCCCGGTGATTCGGTCGTGGATGAGCAGGTCGAAGCACTCGCCATCCATGAAAAGCTGTTTCCGGAAATGATCCTCGAGTGTCCGAGCGTGACCGCGATGGCGGTGCACGTGATGATCGATCGCGCGCGGCACTTCAACACCGCGGCGCTGCAGGACGAGAAGATGATGTCGTTAGGTAAGCTCTCCGCCGGCCTTGCGCATGAGCTCAATAATCCGGCCGCCGCGGCTATGCGCAGCGCGCAACTTTTGGAGTCGGCGCTCGACGCGACTGCTACTGCCTCACGCGCGCTGGGAGGATTGGACCTTACCGAGGAGCAGGAGGCGGTGGTGGAGAAGGCACGAGCGATCTGCCGCGAGACTTCGGCGACCGTCTCGCGATCTCCACTCGAACAGGCCGACCGCGAGGACGAAATCTCCTCATGGCTCGAGTCGCACGGCGCAGATCCGGATCTTGCGCACACGCTCGCCGATACGAGCATGACAATCGACACGTTCGATATGCTCGCTGACGCACTGGATGGAGAGGCGCTCAACGTCACCCTGCGCTGGCTGGCGAATGGAAGCGGCGCGCGCGCACTCACGCGTGACATCGAACGAGCGACGTCCCGCATCCATCAACTTGTCTCGGCCATCAAGCGGTTCACTTACATGGATCGAGCGCAAGTCCCCGAGCCCGTAGACGTCGGGCAGTTGCTCGAAGACACGGTCGCCGTGCTTGGTTCCAAAGCGCGCGGCAAGTCGATCGCCCTCAAGCTCGATGTGGAGCCCGGCCTCCCACCCGCGTTAGGCCTCGGCGGCGAGTTGAATCAGGTGTGGCTGAACCTCATCGACAACGCGATCGACGCGGTGCCGAATGGGGGAACCGTGCGGGTGACCGCCAGGGTCGAAACCGGCTGGCTCGTGGTCCGTGTGAGCGACAACGGCGCAGGAATTCCGGAAGCCGTCCGCGCCAAGATTTTCGACCCGTTCTTCACAACGAAGCCGCCCGGCCAGGGCACCGGCCTTGGACTGGACATCGTGCAACGCGTGATCCGCCACCATCGCGGTGAGATTGACGTCCAATCGGAGCCCGGAAAAACCGAGTTCCGTGTCGCGCTTCCGCTTGCTACGCCTGCGGCGCCTGTTCCGGCTGCTCGTTAGGCGCTTCAAACCAGGCGTTCCCCGCGACGAATATGCGCCGCAGCGCGGCTTCGTTGAGCGGATTCAAAGCTCGCCGTAGCGCCGATATACGGACTTCGAACCCCGCGAGCGCCTCGTCGAGGTGATCCGCATTGTCCGCGGCGATCGCGGTCCAGGCGTCAGGCGATCCCCCCGCGAGGCGCGTGACGTCACGCCCGCCGGGCCCAAGGTCCGCGCGGCGAACGCCGGTCTGTTCCAAAGTCTGCGCCACAACAGTCGACACGACGTGGGGCAAGTGGCTCGTGAACGCGACGAGGCGATCGTGCGCAGCGGCGTCAATCATACGCGGCAACGCTCCCAGCGCATTCCAAAAGCTTTGCGCCGCGTGAAGGCTCGCGTCGGTCGTACTTGGTGCAGGACACAAGTATACGCGCGCGTTGTCGTACAAGCCGTTGCGCGCCGCCATCCAGCCGGACCGATGGTCTCCCGCCATCGGATGCGATCCCACGAACTGCCGGCCCATGCCTAACGACTCGGCGGCCGCAACGACGGAGCGCTTGGTGCTGCCGACATCGGTGATGAGCCGCGCGCCGTCGGCCGCCAGCCGGGATGCGAGCGCGCCAAGCACGCCGGCAGCCGCGGACACGGGGACGGCCAGCACTATGGTGTTTGCGTTCTCGATGCCACCTAACGACTCGTCCAGCACGGTCTGCACGATGCCTGCGTGATGCGCCGCCTCCAGGACTGCGCGGTCGCGATCGAACGCGAGCACGTGCGCACCGTGACCCGCCAGGTCCCGCGCGAGCGATCCGCCCATGAGGCCAAGGCCAATGATCCCGACGCGGTCCGGAGGCTCACGGAGCATTCTGCACCTCCATGCGGACGCCCGCCTCGATCTGCGCTTGCCGCGAGAGACTGATCAGGTGCCAGAAGATGGCGCGCACGTCGTCGTCAGGCAGACCCGAGTCGCGCGCCAGGCTTCCCGCGTGGCGCACAACCGCCGCCTCGCGCGCGGGATCCATCAGCGCGAGCCCGGCCGCGCGCTTGATCGCCCCCGCTGAGCGGGCCCAAGTCATCC
>DATFBW010000476.1:0-3973 GCA_035253645.1 Gemmatimonadaceae bacterium
GCCGCGATCATTGCGGGACGCGTCGAAGGCGCGTGAGAAAGGGTCGCGCTCCGTGTCGAGCCGGTCGAAGCCCGCGAGCCGCTTGCCGGTGAAGCTCGAATCGCGACCTGCGACGGTCAGGGTCTCCGGGGCGAAGACCAGCGAATTCTCCGAAACGTCGCCGAAGTCGAACACGATGACCGGGTTGCGCGCACGCCTCGTCGCGGCGGTATCGACCAGCGTCCAGAACTCGATATGCTCGGCCCGCGTCAAGTCGATCCCCGCCCCCGCACCTCCGGTCGCGCCGAAGCCTAACGGGATCCGGATGGACCGCCAGGGACGCCCCCCGACGACGCGCGGCGTGAGCCAGCGGTGCGTGCGGCTCGTTAGGTCGTACAGCCCCCCCACAGCCTGCGGAAAAAGGGTCAGCCACAGGATCGGCTCAGGACCCGCGAACCCCGAGCCTGCGAGCGTAACCTGCGGATCGATTTCCGGCAGCGTGAACGTAACTGCGCGGCCGTTGCGGTCCGTGCCGCTGCTCTGCCACGCGAGCGTGGACGCGCGCGCGGAATCGACGACCTGTGCTCCAAAGCGCGCGGAGAGACGGCTGCCTAACGCGGGCTGGCTCCCGTAGTACCACTGCGCGTCCACCAGGGGAATCGAGAATCCGCCATCCCCCTCGAACGACTCGAGATAGGCCTGTTGCGACTGGCGGTTCCGCGGCTGGCTCACCGCGAATTCCCCGGTGAGCTCGACCCGCGAGGGGGTCGTGCTATCGGCGCGCGGCAGCCAGCGCGCCAGCGCGCGGGACAGCGGGGCAGCGGACCAGCCGAGTGCCGCGTGAATGCCGGCGACCGAATTCGCCGCGGGCTCGAAGCCTAACGGTGGACGTGTGAACGTGCTGCGTTGCGTCTGTGACAGCGCACTCACGCTGATGGCCCCGGCGGGCACCGTCCATTGCGCCGCGAGTCCGTAGATCGACGTCGGTACCGTGGCGAAGAGCGGGTTCTCTTCGTAACGCACGACCAAACGCCGCTCGCGCAATGCCAGGGAGTCGCGCAACTGGACGCGCCCCAGCTCGTAATCGATCGTGTAATCCACGTCGCGGAGGAGTGGCCGCCCGTCGAGCACGAGGTGTTCGCTTCCTCGGCGCAACTGAACGGACGTCAGCGCGATCGTCCCGGCGCCCGCCGTTCCGTAAACGTCGTAGCGCACACGCAAGCGGTAGAACGACTGCGGATGCTGCGGCGAGTAGAGGTACTCGTTAGGTGTGCGATAGATGGAATCGTTGGCGGGGACGCTCGGGTCCTGCGCCAGGCCGCGCCGGCTGAACGGCTCCAGCGACGGAAACACAACGAAGCGATCCTGGATGATGCGCGATGCGGCTGTTGTGTCACTGACGCCCGCAGCCAGATCAGGGTCGTGCCGCCGAGGCCACACTCTGTTCTCCGTATCGAACGTCGCCGCGTTGTTCGCTTGCGCCAGGCCGAACAGCTGCAGATACGTGGCCGGCACGCCCAACGGCGGACGTTCCTGATCGCGGCTCGTGCCGGTGACCACTTTGAGGGTCAACGACTCGCGCACGAGATCTGCTCCGCCGAGGCGGTACACCGAACGGATCTCCCGGCGAAAGGCTGGATCGACCGGCGTTATGCGTGGATCCCAGACGAGGTGCGCGAGCTGCTGTTTACCAGGAACGAACTCCAGGTCCGGCGTTCCACCTAACGAGGCAATGACCGTATCGCGGCCCGCGACGTTGAACGTGTACGCGACGACGAGCCGCTCGTTCGCGGGATTGAGTGGCCGCACCAGGGCAAACCAGAGTGACGAGGGGTCCAGGTAATAGTCCACATGCTCACGCAGCAGCTCGTACACCAGACCTGCCGGCGCGCTGGGATCGTCCAGCAGCTGAAACCGCGGCCCGTTAGGGTTCGGCGGCTGCCCGCCTAACAACACACGATACAGGAAGACACGTGACGGCCGCTGCGTCGGCGCGAGCCCGCGCGCCAGTTGCTCGAGCGCGCTGCGATTCAGGATGTCGATATTCGGATAGGCGCCCGCGAAGATGGTTGGGTCGACGACCCAAAAGAAACGTCGCGGCTCAATCTGGTAGTCTTCGAGCTCCTGCTCCAAAGTTTGCGAAACCCGGCGCCCGATCGTAAAAATCTGGTCGCGCACGACGATCCCTTTCTGTTGCGCTGCGATGGCTGCGAGCTGCATCCCGCCAAACCGCGCGCGCGCCTGAATGCCGTAATTACCGCTCGGGATCGCGGCCGTCAGGAATCGCGAGGGCGGCAGCGCGAAGGAGACGGTTCCGACCTCGATCCGCTGAAGACGCGCATCGGGGCGGCCTTCGAAAACGATGGCGATGTTGTTCGACCCATCGAACTCCCGCTGGGAGTCGTAGTCCACGTCCAGCCTCAACCGCTCGGCGATTGTCCCCGAGGTGCGCAGACCGAACTGAAAATCCAGCGTCGGCTGGAAAACAGCCCGGCAGGTAAAGCTCGTGTTGACTAGACGGGCTTGCGTGCAGCGCTCGTCTTTTGCTCGGATCCCTTTGGCCTCTAGGCGAGCCAGGAAATCGAGGAGGAGCTCTCCGGGTGGCTGAGCGGTATCCGTTTGGACCGGGCGGCGGGTCGTATCCTGAGCCCGGGCGACGCTGGGAGCCCAGGGACCCGAGGGAGCCCAGACGAGAAGCGCTAATGCAACGTGAAGCCGGAAAAGTGAGGGAGCGTGTAGCCAGCGCACTCAGCAGGCGTTCGAGGGTAACACCGATTCGACCGGTCGGGGGCTTTACCGTACGCCGTATATTGAAGTCATACTAGGCCTTAGGCGTTAGCTCTTAGCTCGTGGCCGTGCCAAGAGCCAAGCGCTAAGAGCTAAGAGCTATGGCCTAACCGGCACCATTCGACACATGAAACAGGGTCAATAGGATTGAAGCTCATTCAGCGGTATGTGCTACGGGAGCATAGCGGCCCTTTTTTGTTCGCGCTTTCGTCGTTGACGTCGCTCATGCTGCTCAACTACATCGCCAAGCGATTCGGCGATCTGGTTGGAAAGGGACTGCCCTGGGGCGTGATCGGGGAGTTCTTCCTGCTCTCCATCCCGTTCACAGTCGCGATGACGCTGCCGATGTCGATCCTCGTCGCCGTGCTGTACTCCTTCTCACGGCTCGCGGCGGAGAACGAAATCACGGCGCTCAAGGCGAGTGGCGTGAGTATGGTGCGCCTGATCATCCCCCCGTTAGGTGCCGCATTCGTTATGACGCTGGTGATGATCGCCTTCAACGATCAGCTCCTCCCACGCGCCAATCACCGGTTACGGCAACTGCAGACCGACATCGCGAACAAGAAGCCGACGTTCGCTTTGCGGGAGCAGGTCATCAATGAAGTGATGCCGAGCCGGTTTTACATGCGCGTGAATCGCGTGGAGCCGGCGACGAACAAGATCCGCGAAGTCACCATCTATGATTTGAGCGACGTCATGCGCCGCCGAACCATTTATGCGGACAGCGGTGAGATGGTGCTCGTCGGTGGCAGCGATTTGCTCCTGACGCTCAACAACGGCTACAGCCAGGAAGTGCCTGCAGGAAACCTCGATCGTCTGCAGCGTCTCTTTTTTCAGCGCGACTTCGTGCGCGTGCGTGGCGTGGCGAACCAGTTCGAATCGTCGAACACCGAGGGCTTCAAAGGCGATCGCGAAATGTCCGTGTGCGAGCTTCAGCAGGAGGTTGCTCGCGCGGAACGGGACTACAATTCCGCGGTGAGCGAGCTCAAAATCGCCCGCACGGCCATGCTGACAGAGCGCAAGACAGGTGTGCCGCAGTTCGTGAGTCCACCGCCAACTCCCCCGGCGGGAATTCCCGAATCGCAGCGCGTGACGTTAGGTCGCTTGTACTGCGACGCGATCGACAAGGTAGGAGGCACCGCGCTGGTCTTGACGCGCTGGCTCATGCCTAACGAGGCTTCCGCCCAGGCACAAGATACGATTACGC
>DATFBW010000477.1:0-5428 GCA_035253645.1 Gemmatimonadaceae bacterium
CTCAACCCACTTTTTCCGCTGCCGTCGGCCAATGATGGCGGGATGAAATACGGGCCCATGCGACAGCGCTTCGCCAGCTTGAGTGCCGAATCTTTTATCGCTGGCGTGTAATCAATCAGATCGGACTCTGCGAGTCCTTGCTGAGCGTACGGCGCTGGCTTGCTCGGAATCGGCTGCGTTGGTGACGTCTTTTCTCCGGGGACTTCACTCTGCAGGACCTTCGTCTCTACAATCGGCCAAATGGGTTCCCCCGTCACGCGGTCGAACACGTACATCCAGCCTTGTTTTGTGGTCTGCGCGACGATCTTGCGGCGCTGGCCGTTGATTGTGACATCCATCAGGCTCGGCGCCATCGGCGTGTCGTAGTTCCAGATGTCGTGATGCACCATCTGGAAGTGCCACCGCCGCTTGCCGGTCTTCGTATCGATCGCGACGATGCTGTTGCCGAAGAGGTTATTGCCAGGACGGTGACCGCCGTATTCGTCATTGAGTGGCATACCGACCGGGATGTACACGAGGCCCAGCTCCGGATCAGCAGAATAAGTCGCCCACGGATCCGCCTTCCCTACTCCTTCGTCGCCAACCTTGGAACCGGCCTCCCACGTTTCGGCGCCGAACTCACCAGGTTCCGGGATAAGGTTGAACTTCCAGAGCTGCTTGCCGGTGCGCGCATCGAATCCGCGGATATAACTCGGCAGGTTGCGTTTGCGGATCGGATAGTATCCGTGAATCGACGAGTTGCCGACGACGATGACGTCATTGACGACGATCGCCGGCGAGCTGTTGGCGATTTGGCCTAACGAGGGATCGATCCCCATCGTGCCGTCAGCGCCGATCTTTTTCACAGGGTCCCACGTCTCGCCCGGCTTCGCCTTCCGCGCCGGCGCGGCGTCGCTCACGATCAGCGGGCCGGAGTCATCCACCGCGAGGGGGACGATCGGGAGGTTGAGACCTTCCATCAAATCGACGAGGCCGTTCTTGCCGAACTTCGGATCCGGTATACCAGTCGCCGCATCGAGCGACACCAGGCGGTAGCCAGGCGTTACGACGATGACCCGCTCCTCGCGTCCATCGGTCCAATACGACAATCCGCGACCGGCAAACTGCCGCGGCGCTTTCTGCCAACGGATACCCTCGTCCAAACGCCACATCCAGAGCGTCTCTCCAGTCTCTGGATCGATGGCCAGCGCGATTCGGCGTGTCGTCGCGACCGTGAACAGACGGCCATTGGCGTAGAGCGGCGTCGTGCGATAGTACTCGTCGCTCCCAAAGGCGCCGGCATTCCACTGCCACGCGACTTCGAGCGAATTGAAGTTGCTGGCGTTGATCTGATCGAGCGGCGAATACCGCGTGCTCCATGCGTCCGCCCCCCACACGCGCCATTCGCCCGGAGCGTTGCCGCGCACCAGTTGGGTCCCTTGCGCGGCCGTCGAAGGATCGACGCGAATCGCGAGGATGGCAGCGAGCATCCCCGCTGATACAACAGCCATACCTAACGAGCGAGCAAGGCGAAAGCGCATACGCGGGTCCTCGAAGTGATGATCCAATGCCCCAAGGGCGTGGCTATCTCGTGGTTAATCTTGCCGGTGAGACAATGTCGGCAAGCTATTTCGCCTTGTCGATCCGGATTTTGCGTAATGCGGCGACATCTGTGGGCAGCTCATCCTCGCCGGCCGGCAAAGCGTTCATTCGCAGGAGATAAGCGACCACATCCGCATACTCCTGTGCGGTGAGGCTTGCCGGTTCGTTCTTTGGCATGCGCTCTTGAACGTATTCGAACAGGTCCGATAGCCTCTTGCCTCCCCACCAGGCGTCGAAGATCGCTCCAGTGTGCGACTCGGGCGTGTGACAGGATCTGCACAGCAGTACATACAGGTCCTTGCCACGCGCGGCCTGAGCGGCAGTGTACACGCCACTTTTTGCCGACCGGACACCGTCGGTCTGCGCTTTGGCCTGCACAGGCCCACCGAGGAGGAGGGCGACAACTATCCAGAGGAGAAACGACGGCACGGGATGAACGATAGTCGCTGGCATTGGCCCTTTCGAGTCAGCAGGTCCCACAGCACCTTGCTCCCCGCCCCTTGCTCCTCGCTCCGCCATGACCAGCAGACGGATTGCACGCACGTATTACGTGATCGCGTTTGTGTACACGCTTTCGGCATCGCTGATCTGGGGGATCAACACGATCTTTCTGATGCGGTCCGGCGCGCTGACCCTCATGCAGGTCTTTGTGGCGAATGCGGTGTTCACCGGCAGCATGGCGGTCTTCGAAGTCCCGACAGGGCTCGTGGCTGACGCCAAGGGGCGGCGTCTTTCGTTCCTGCTCAGTGTGGCGGTGCTCTTCGTCGGAACGCTCGCGTATGTGGCTGTGCCCGCGTTAGGTGGCGGCCTCACTGCGTTCCTTCTCGTCTCAATTGTGCTCGGGCTCGGCTATACGTTTTACTCCGGAGCCGTCGAGGCGTGGTTGATCGATGCCCTGAATGCGACTGGCAGCCACGAACCGGTCGATCGTGTGCTCGCTCGGGGCCAGATCTTCGCGTCCGCGGCCATGCTCGTCGGAACGGTGTCAGGTGGATTACTCGCGAGCATCAACCTTTCTGCACCCTACCTGGCGCGCGCCGGTTTGCTCGCGATCGCTTTCGTGGTGGGATATGTGGCGATGCACGACCTGGGGTACGCCGGTCGGCCGCTTTCGTGGCGCGAAGTGCCAGGTGAGATGGCCAAGATAGGGCGCGAGAGTCTGCAGTTCGGCTGGCGCGTCCCAAACGCTCGCCTCGCCATTCTGGCCGGCGCCGCGCCGGCCATTTTTCTCGAATGGGGCTACCACGCCTGGCAGCCATACTTTCTGCAACTCCTTGGCATGGACGCCGTGTGGGTGCTCGGCTGGGTGGCGGCTGCGACCGGTCTCGCCTCTATGCTGGGGAATTGGCTCGTCGAACGGGCGACCCGTTACTGCGGGCGCCGGACGACGCTCTTGTTAGGCGCCGCGGCGCTGTACGCGGCGACCTCGATTGCGGTTGGCCTGGTCGGTTCGTTCGCGCTGGCGCTAACGGCGTATTTGATCGGGATGATGAGCGCCGGTGTCTTTCAGCCTGTCCGCCAGGCGTACCTGCATCAGGTCGTCCCGAGCCAGCAGCGCGCGACGGTCCTGTCCCTCGCCTCGTTGGTCTCGAGCGGCGGAAGTATGATGGGCCAGGCCGGGTTAGGGGCGCTCGCCGGACGGACGTCACTGGCGCTGGGTTATGTCGTTGGCGGAGCCCTCACGTCGTTGGCGATCCCACCCCTGCTCGCGATGCGGCGGCTCGGCGGCACCCCGGACCTGATCATCGGGCAGGCAGGTCGCTATTCTGCTTGCTCGACTTTGGCGCTTCCCGAAGGCGTCTCCACGGCCGCCGAACGCGATGTCGAGGTAACGAGAGTGGCGTGACACGAACCGAGCCCTGTGTCGAGGATTTTTCGACTGGGTTCAACGTCCGCGGTCGCGCCTAACGTGCAACGCAACACTAGGCGAGGGATGCAGTAGGATGAGCACGCCGGTCATTCTTGCGGTAGACGACGAGCCTGAAGTTCTCAATGCGGTGGAGCGCGATCTGCGCCTCCACTATCGGCCGGACTATCGGATCATCAAAGCTCCGTCGGGCGCGCAGGCGCTCGACACGACGCAGCAACTGAAGATGCGTGGCAGCGCGGTCGCGATGTTCCTGGTGGACGAGCGCATGCCTCAGATGACAGGCACTCAGTTTCTGCTGGAAGCGCTCAAGCTCTACCCGGATGCGCGGCGCGTGCTGCTCACCGCTTATGCCGACACCGAAACGGCAATCACCGCAATCAACAAGGTCGGGCTCGATCACTATCTGTTGAAGCCTTGGGAGCCGCCTAGCGAGAGGTTGTATCCGGTCCTCGATGATTTGTTGAGCGAATGGAGCGCGAAGGCGCGTCCTTCGTTCGACGGAATTCGCGTTGCGGGAACGGCGCTTTCACCGGCGAGTTTCCTCGTCAAGGATTTTCTCTCGTCGAATCAGATCCCCTATCAATACATCGACCTCGAGAACGATGCGCCGACGCGGGAGCTGGTCACGTCCCTGCCTGACGGGATGTCGCGCCTTCCCGTGGTTTTCCTGCCTGACGGCTCGACGCTCGTTCAGCCAACGCCGCGAGAGCTTGCCGAGCGTATTGGGTTGCAGACGAGAGCGAAGCAGCCGTTTTATGACCTCGTCATAGTCGGCGGCGGGCCCGCGGGGCTGGCAGCAGCCGTTTACGGCGCATCAGAGGGACTTCGCACGGTCCTCGTTGAGTGTACGGCAACAGGTGGGCAGGCAGGGACGAGCTCACGCATCGAGAACTACCTTGGGTTTCCAAATGGCCTAACGGGCGGCGATCTCGCGCGTCGCGCCACAGTGCAGGCGAAGCGATTCGGCGCAGAGATCCTCGCCGCGCAGGAGGCCGTGGAGGTACGGCGCGCCGATCCGTATCGCGTCGTGAAGCTCTCCGATGGAACCGAGCTTTGTTCTTTCGCCGTCCTGCTCGCATCGGGGATGGAGGTGCGCCGCCTCGACATCTCCGGCATCCAGCCGTTGCTTGGCGTAGGCGTGTACTACGGCGCCGCGCTCACGGAAGCATCTACGTATCGCAACCAGGACGTGTATGTCGTGGGCGCCGGCAATTCCGCGGGACAGGGTGCGATGTTCTTCTCGCGGTACGCGCGCAAGGTGACGCTGCTCGTGCGCGGATCCTCGTTAGGCGCTTCGATGTCCCGCTACCTGGTGGATCGCATCGCGGAGACCGAGAACGTGCAGGTGCTCACCAATACAGGGGTCGAGGCGGTGCATGGGGACGGGAAGCTCGAGTCCATCACGATACAGGACCTAACGACGAAACTGACGCGCGACGTCCCCGCTGCGGCGCTCTTCATTTTCATCGGAACCGCACCGCGCACGGCGATCGCGACAGGCTTGCTGGAGCTCGATCAACAGGGCTTCATCCTCACCGGCCGGGATCTGATTGTGGATGGTCGTCCGCCAAAGAACTGGGGGCTCGCACGCGATCCGTTCCTGTTCGAGACCAGCGTCCCGGGGATCTTCGCGGCCGGCGACGCGCGCCACGGATCCGGCAAGCGCGTAGCATCGGCCGTCGGTGAAGGTTCGGCGACGGTGAGCATGATCCATCAATACCTCGAGACTGTGTAAGGCACGCGATGACGCGCGACCAGCTTCTGGAGCGGCTTTCAAAGCATCGTCTCGTCGGCAACGCGCCCAAGAAGGAGTGGGAGTGGCTCGCCGATCATGGCGAATACCGCTGCTACAGCAACGGGCAGCTCATCGCAAGCAAGGGCGTGAGGATCCCCGAGTTTCACATCGTGTTTGCGGGACGCTTCGGCATTCATGTGCAGGAGCGGGTTGGCTGGCGTCGCGTCCTCGAGTGGAAGGCG
>DATFBW010000478.1:0-4675 GCA_035253645.1 Gemmatimonadaceae bacterium
GTAGCCGTCTCGCACGCCTAGGACGCCGTCGCGCGGAGTGATAGCCTTACTGAAAGCCACTAATTCTGGTCGTGCAGGTTCCTTCCAAGATCGCCGACAAACTGTCGTTCCTCCCGGAGTCTCCAGGCGTGTATATGCTGAAGGACCGGGCAGGCGACGTTCTATACGTCGGCAAGGCGAAGCGTCTCCGATCGCGCGTGCGCAGCTATTTCGGCGTGGATCACCAGGACAGCGTCAAGACGCATCATCTGGTGAGGCTGGTCGACGACTTCGATACCATTGTGGTTCCGACTGAGCCGCACGCGCTGATCCTCGAGGCGAACCTCGTCAAAGAGTATCGGCCGCGCTTCAACATCCAGCTCAGGGACGACAAGTCGTACCCGTACATCAAGGTCACGTTACAGGAGCCGTTTCCACGCGTGATCGTAACGCGGCGCCTGCTGAACGACGGGGCCCGTTACTTTGGGCCGTACACTGACGTGGGTGCCATGCGCCGCGCGCTGCAGGTGGTGCGACGCATCTTCACGGTGCGCTCCTGCAACTACGACCTGCCTAACGACGCTCCTGAGCGTCCCTGCCTCGATTACCACATCGGCAAGTGCAAGGCGCCATGTGTAGGTTGGCAAGGGACCGCGGACTATCGCGCGATGATCGACGAGGTGGTGCTCTTCCTCGAGGGAAGGACGTCGGAAGTGATGCGCCGTGTGCGCGAACGCATGAACGCGGCCGCGGAAGCAACGGATTACGAACGCGCTGCCGAGCTGCGCGATGCGCTGTTCCGACTGGAACGGCTCGAGGAGCCAAAGGTTGTCTCACAGATCGACGGAGGTGACCGCGACGTTGTGGGCTACGCGCGCGACGGCGATGATGCCTGTGTCGCGATCATGCGCTTTCGATCGGGCAGGCTCCTGGCGCGCGATCATCGCATGCTCGATAACATCGAAGGTGAAGAGGACGCGTCTGTGCTCGCAGCATATTTGGCGCGCAGCTATGTGCTCGAGCCGGATCGCGCGAATGAGCTACTCGTTCCGTTCGATTTTGAAGATCGGCCCGCGTTGGAAGCGTCGCTGGAAACAACGCGCATTTCCGTTCCACAGCGCGGTACGAAGCGCGAGCTCGTCGCGCTCGCCGATGAGAACGCGCGGCACTTGCTCGAAGAGCTCAAACGTGCGGAGGATGAAGCAGGGGAGCGGGCGATCAGTCCCATTTACGACTTGCAGCGCGAGCTCGGTCTCCTCGTGGTGCCTCGTCGTTTGGTGTGCTTCGATATCTCGACCGCGCAGGGTCGCGATACGGTCGGTTCCTGTGTCTGGTTCGAGAATGGACGCGCGAAGCGCGCGGAGTATCGCAAGTTTCGAGTGAAGACAGTGGAAGGCACTGACGACTTTGCCGCGATGGCGGAGGTGGTGACGCGCTACTTCCGCCGGCGCCTGGACGAAAAGGAAGTGCTTCCCGAGCTCGTCGTGGTCGATGGCGGCAAGGGCCAGTTGAACGCTGCGCATCAGGCACTCACCGCGTTAGGCCTCGGTGATTTGCCGATTGTCAGTCTGGCCAAGCGCGAGGAAGACGTGTACATCCTCGGGCGCATGGATCCACTGCGTATTGCCCGTCGCTCGAGCGCGTTGCGCTTGCTTCAGCAAGCGCGCGATGAGGCGCATCGATTCGCCGTGACCTACAACCGCCAGCGGCGCACGATGCGAACCGTGACATCGGAGTTGTTGCAAATTCCGGGAGTGGGTCCGGCGCGACGACGCGCATTGCTCAACGTCTTCGGAAGTTTGCAGAATGTTCGCGAGGCGTCGGTGGAGGCGATTGCTGCCGTGCCTGGCTTTTCAGTCGCGTCCGCGGCCCGTGTGCTCGCGTCGCTGCGGGAGATCGGGGTTCGAGGTGCGAGCGGCGAGATGCGAGGTGAGGTGCAGGACGAGGTGCGAGATACGAGCGGCGAGGTGGGTGATGCGGACGGGGCATCTGAGGCACAGAGCTCTCATACCGCGCCCTCCGAGCTTCGAGCTCCGAGCTCCGATCCATGAACCATTGGTCTTTAGTCTGCTCCGGCTGCGGTCGCACCGAAGCCCAAGACGCGCGCGTCGGCTTGTGCGCGAATTGTTCGCAACCATTTCTTGCGCGGTATGATGCCGGACGCCCGCAACGGCCCACCACCAGTCGCTGGGACATGTGGCGGTACGCGGATGCGCTCCCCGTTGCCGCGGATGAAATACCTGTCTCGTTAGGCGAGGGGTGCACCCCGCTCATCGAGCTCCCGGCTTTGGCGCGGGAGATTGGCGTACGCCGGGTATGGGTCAAGGACGAAGGAGTCAATCCCACCGCGTCGTTCAAGGCCCGCGGCCTGAGTGCCGCCGTCACACGCGCGCGCGCGAATCGAGTGAAGGGGCTCGTCGTGCCGACCGCGGGGAATGCGGGTGCGGCGCTCGCTGCGTACGGTGCTGCTGCGCAAGTCCCGGTGCGCGTATTCGCTCCCGAGACCACGCCGCGGCCGATCCTCGACATCGTGCGCGCGATGGGCGGGAACGTGGAGCTGGAGCTCGTACCCGGACATATCGGCGACGCCGGCCGCCGCTCCGTAGCCTTTGCGGAAGAGACGGGCTACTTCAATGTTGCGACGTTGCGGGAGCCGTATCGCGTCGAAGGAAACAAGACGTTAGGCATCGAGCTCGCAGAACAACTCGGCTGGCGCCTCCCCGATGTTATTGTGTATCCGACGGGAGGTGGGGAAGGAGTCGTAGGCATTTGGAAGGCCATGCTCGAGATGCGCGAGTGGGGCTGGCTCGAGACAAATGGCAAGCCGGCGCGACTTGTTGTCGCACAGAGTGCAGGCTGCGCGCCGCTCGTCCGAGCCTGGGAGGCAGGTTCCGACCGCGCGACGCCATGGGCGGATCCTGTGACGCATGCGGCCGGGCTTCGCGTTCCAGGTCCTTTGGGAGACCGTCTCGTTCTGCGCGCGCTTGCCGAAACCAATGGCATTGCCGCGGCTGCGACCGAGGAGGAAATCCGCGTATCGACGGCGCACCTCGCAGCTATGAGCGGAATCGACGCGGCGCCCGAAGGCGGCTGTGCACTCGCCGTCACTCGCAAGCTCGTTGTAGAAGGAAAGCTCGCGCCGAGCGACGAGGTGGTGATTTTCAACACGGGATCCGGCGCTTCATATCGTGGCTAGCGACCTTTGACCTTTGACCTTTGACCCGTAGTTGATAGCCATCCTCGATCCCTTTAGCGGAATCGCCGGCGACATGACGCTTGGCGCTCTTGTCGAGCTCGGCCTCGATGCGAACTGGCTATCCGGGTTGCCCGCGCACTTGGGGCTGCGCGATGTCACCGTTCGGATCGCTCGTACCGAACGCAGCCACATCGCCTGCACGAAGGTGGATTTCGAAATCCCGCCTCAGCCACATGGCCGTCATCTCAGCGAAATCAAAAACATCGTACTCCAGAGCGATGCGCCCCGGCTCGTGAAGGACCGGGCCCTCCAGGCATTTGAAGCAATTGCGACCGTTGAGGGCGCGATGCATGGCGTGTCACCTGAAGAGGTCCATCTGCACGAGGTAGGTGCTGTTGACGCGATCCTCGACGTGGTCGGCGCGATCTGGGGATTTCAGATGCTGGGCGTGGAGCGGGTGTACTGCAACACGATCTCGTTAGGCGACGGCTCCGTCCGCGCGGCGCACGGCACGCTTCCAGTTCCAGCGCCTGCGACTCTTCGTTTGCTCGAGGGCCATCGGGTGCGCATGGGGCCGCCGGGCGCCGGTGAGCTTGTGACTCCAACGGGAGCCGCCCTGGTATGCGTATTGAGCGCGGGGCATCCGCCTGGGGAATTCGTACACCGACGCGACGGCTACGGCGCCGGGACCAAGGAACTGGTCGGACGACCTAACGCGCTGCGAATCATCCTGGCAGACCCGGTCACGACGCACGGTACGGGACTCGAATACGTGACTCTTCTGGCGACCGACATCGACGACATGACGCCCGAGCACATCGCGGTTGCCGCCGAATCGTTGCGCGGGGAAGGCGCGCTTGATGTGTTCGTGTCGCCCGTCTATATGAAAAAGGGGCGGGTCGGATCGCGCATAGAAGTGTTGGCAAACCCCGGGGACGTGGAGCGGCTCGAGCAGGCGATATTCGCCAGCACCACAACTCTCGGCGTAAGGCGACTACCTCTGGAGCGATCGGTTCTGATGCGCGAGGAGCGCACCGTGCGCCTTCTCGATCACGATGTCCGGGTGAAGGTCGCCACCCTCCCCAATGGTCAGCGACGTGTCAAGCCTGAGCTTGAGGATTTACGTGCTCTTGCGCGAGCTAGCGGTCGGCCTGTAGCAGATTTAGCAGCGATGGCGCTAACCTTATCGGAACGCGAATAACGCCTAATGTGTAACTCACTTCGTGCCGGCGAGCACGCCGCACCAAATATGAGGAGACTGAGAATGCCACACGCCCGAAACCTCGCGATCGGGGCGGTGTTTGCCGTGCTGGCCACTGGCACAGCCGCAGCGCAAGGTGCCGCACCGCAAGGTGCCAAGTGCGAAATAGACGAGGGCAAACCGCGGCCGGTGAAAGATGCCGCAAACGCTATCGTAAAAGCTGAATTGATCGGTAAGCCCGAAGACAAGATGAAGAATCTGCAGAGTGCGGTGAAAACGCTCTCGCAGAATTGGGATAA
>DATFBW010000479.1:0-12797 GCA_035253645.1 Gemmatimonadaceae bacterium
TGGCCACCGAGCTGCGGCAGTGCATCGATGATTTGCGCGCGAACGCCCCGCATGCCCGCGTAGAAGAGCCCAAAGAGTCCCGTCGGACCGCCACCAATGATGCTTATATCGACCAACTCGTGTTCCCGCATGAGGCAAAACTAACTCCTTATCTAGGGGTTAGGGGTTAGGGGTTGGGGGTTAGCCTAACGCGATGAGATGTAGCGCTTTGCCGGCATAGGTGGGACATAACTCGGCACTAGGCTAACCCCTAACCCCCAACCCCAAACCCCTAGTAGGTTGTGCGGTAAATGAAGATCTATACCAAAACGGGAGATGGCGGCGAGACAGGGTTATTCGGAGGCGGTCGGGTGGGAAAGGATCATCCGCGCGTCGAGGCATACGGCGATGTCGATGAGCTGAACGCGGCAATTGGCGTCGCGCGGAGCGCCGAGGCCTTGCCACGCATCGACGAAGTGCTGGTCCCCATTCAGCGCGACCTGTTCGGCATCGGCGCGATGCTCGCAACGCCGAACCTCGAAAAGATGCGCGAGCAGCTCGCGAAAGCACGCTTGGACGACACACGCATCGCCGAGCTGGAATCCGCAATCGATGCGTGCGAGAACGAGTTGGAGGCGCTGCGCAGCTTCATCCTGCCGGGTGGGTCGGCGAAGGCGGCGGCGTTGCACGTCGCGCGTACGGTCTGTCGCCGCGCGGAGCGTCGTGTCGTGCACCTGCAGCGCGAAATAGAGATCCCAGACGTGGTCGTGCGTTACCTCAACCGCCTGTCGGACCTGCTCTTCATGCTCGCACGCGTCGCGAACAAAGCGGGTGGCCGAGGCGAGGTCACCTGGTGAGTGCCTAACGAGGCTATACAGCGCATCGGCGCCGGCCGCTATGAGGTGCTCGTCGCCGCCGGCCTGCTGGACAGGCTTGGTCCGCTCATGGCTGCGAGCGAGCTGGCTGATGCCGCGTCGTATGGGATCATCTCGGACAGCAATGTCGCGCCGCTCTACGCGGAGCGCGTGCGCGCGGCGCTGAGAGATCTCGGCGGTCGCGCGGAGCTGTTCGTCGTACCGGCCGGTGAAGCTTCCAAGTCACGGCGTGAATGGGCACTCGTGAGCGACGCCATGATCGCGCGGGGTCTCGGGCGCGACTCCGTCGTGATCGCGTTAGGCGGCGGTGTCATTGGCGATCTCGCCGGGTTCGTCGCCGCCACTTTCATGCGCGGTGTGCCGGTTGTGCAGATTCCTACCTCGCTCCTGGGGATGGTCGACGCGTCCATCGGAGGGAAGACGGGAGTCGACACGCCAGCGGGCAAGAACCTCATCGGCGCATTTCACTGGCCCGCGCTCGTTGCCATCGATCCTGCGCTCTTGTCCACGCTTCCCGATGCGCATTGGCGCGCAGGGTTCGCGGAAGTGATCAAGCATGGCGCTATCGCCGACGAAGGTCACTTCAACGATGCATCCGCACTCGCGCCCGCATTGTCGCGCGCACGCGCCGACACTCTGGCGACGATCATCGCGCATTCGGTGCGTATCAAAGCGGCCATAGTGGCGTCGGATGAGCGCGAAGCGGGACCTCGTCGCGCGCTCAACGCGGGTCACACGATCGCGCACGCCATCGAACACACCAGTCGTTTCGTCGTGCCACATGGTGAAGCGGTCTCAATCGGTCTCGTCGTCGAAGCGACGCTCGGTGAACGGCTTGGCGTCACAGCTCCCGGGACGGCGCAGGCGCTACGCACAGCGCTGCGGAGCGCCGGGTTGCCCACCGCGGCGCCGCCCGACCTCGCACCGTCAGAGCTTATCGCCGCAACACGTACCGATAAGAAGTCGCGCGATGGGGTCGTCGAGTATTCTCTATTGGCGCGCATCGGTGCGATCGATACAGCCGGTGGACGCTACAGCCGCCCCGCGCCACCAACGTTGGTAGAGCAAGCACTCACTGCCTAACGAATATCCATGGCCCGACCCAAACACCCCAATCGCGCAATCCTGAGCGTGCTGGCAGTTCTCATTGTTGCGCTTGGGGTGACAGCCTATTTGGTCAACGTACCGGTCCTTTGGGTGGTCGCTGGGATAATCGGCGCCCTTGTGGCTGTCCTGCTGAGAGCGTCACGCGCCAAACGGCCTCAACCAGTCGGAAATGAAACAGCCGAGCCGCGAGCCGAGCCCTAGAGCGTAGGTCGTGGCAGCCTCTGCGGACTTTGCCTAAGACAATGCGTTATTTACAGATAGGTCGCGACGACCGGACAATCCGCAGGTGGCACAAAAAATGGCTGTTGACCGACCACAAACGTGACGTTATCGTGGCGGCCGCTTGTCCACAAAAGCAGCCGGAGTTCGTGCGCGGCGTACTCAAACTTTGAGGGCGTGTATGCAGCAAGTGACCGAAGGCAGGGCGAAGACCGCTCGACCCGATGGCACAACCACCTCCAACCCTCCTCCTCCTCGCACTCTCGGCCGCGCATTCCCCGCCACAGCGTTTGATCAGTATCTGCAGGACATTCAGCGACTTCCGCTGATAACAGATCCAGAAGAAGAGCGACGCCTCGCGCGCCGCGCCCAAAAGGGCGATGAAAGCGCCGCCGAGCGACTCGTGACGGCGAACCTTCGCTTCGTCATCTCATACGTCAAGAAATACCAAGGCCATGGGCTCGATCTTTCGGAGCTGGTGGCAATTGGAAACGAAGGTTTGCTGAAAGCCGTCCGGAAGTTCGATCCGGACCAGGGCGTAAAGTTCATCTCATACGCCGTGTGGTGGGTGCGCCAGGCTGTGCTCAAGGCCTTAGCCGAGCAGACAAGGTCGGTGCGCATCCCGCTCAACCAAAACTCGCAGTTGATCCGGCTCGCGCGCGCAGAAACGGTCCTTTCGCAGGTTCTCAAGCGCGATCCGTCGGACGACGAGCTTGCCCGTCTCCTGGATGAGACGCCAGCCAACGTCCGCGCCTCGAAGCAGATGTCGACGACCGAGATCTCACTCGACGCGCCGGTCGATCGTTCGGACCGCGAAGCCGCCACGTTAGGCGAGCGGTTTTCAGGTGCCGATGCCGGTGAAATCGAAGACGTCACCGACTACAAGCTCATGCGCGAGTTCATCGACCGCGTGTTCCGTAAGTACCTCACGCCGCGCGAGCGGAAGATCCTTTATCTGTACTACGGATTGGAGGAAGGGTCCGAGGCAATGACTCTCGAACGGATCGGTGCCCTCATGGGCGTCACTCGCGAACGCATCCGTCAAATCCGCGAGCGAGCTTTCGAGAAGCTCCGCGAATCGCCTGACGGACGTGCGCTCATGGGTTTCTGGGCGGCAGCGTAGCGGCCAGTTGGAAGAATGGCGCCCCGACACCAGGTGTCGGGGCGTTTCTTTTTCGGGCGTCCCGAACCCGATAACCCGGGCGCAAAAGGTTTAGCCCTGGTCGAGCGGCCCGGTTACAACGGAAAAGAAATTGTTGACGTACAAAGTGATGAAGCGCACAAATTAGGATATAGCGCGCTGGGGGTGGGTATGATGCTGGACCCTGAGGACAAGGACGCTTTCCTTGCGAAGGGCGAGGCTAAGTCACCCAAGGGTCAATCGGGTCGCCATGAGCGACTGACCCCTCCGCGAGTGTTGCTCATCGATGACGAGTCTTCGATTCGCGTCGCCCTGCGCCGGTTCTTCGGCCGCATGGGCTGGGATGTCGCCGAGGCTGCAGACGGCAGGAAAGCTCTCGACCTGCTCCTCGAGTCCGCGCCCGAGGGCTCCACAGAAGAAAACCGTCCGCGGCATTTTGACATGGTTCTCTCGGATGTTCGCATGCCCGGCCTCACGGGCATTCAGCTGCATGAGCGCTTGAAGGAGGAACGTCCGGATATCCTTCCGCACCTGGTGTTTTCAACCGGCGATATCGGCGGGCAAGAAACAGTCGAATTCGTGCGCGACATCAACTGCCCGGTGATACAGAAGCCTTTCCGGCTGTCACTGCTCAAAGAGTTGGCCGAAAGGTTATCGCGCGAAGCGCCATAGTCAGTCGTCAGTCGTCAGTCATCAGACTGACGACTCAAGACTGAGGACTGACGACTCGTACCAGATAAGAGAACTTCAGGAAGAACAGGTTGCCCGTGCGCAGGACTCGTCGCTGCGCAACGATTGGCATGGCGAACTCCTGCTGGGCGTCGTTGTAGCCCACGTAAAAGAACGAGGCGGGCGCGATCTCCCAGGAGATCAGCACACTCGACGTGTACCGTTGCGTGCGTTGGGAGACTTCTGAATCGAGCGCGTTGAACTGATCGGAGTATTCACCGATCATGCGAGCTCCAATGGCGCGGGAGAGCTGGTAGGTCGCGCGGAGCCTAACGATCTTCGCTTCGTTGACGCGCTCGCGTCCCCAGCGTTCGTAATTGCTGGCCCGCTCGCCGCGAAGCTCGACGCTCGCCTGCGGAACCGGTCGCAGGCTGACGTCCAGGCTCCCTGAGATCCCGTCTCCCACGCGCGGATCTGCGGGATCGACGATCTCGCGCTCGCCAACGGTGAGGGATCCACCTAACGCGAAACGCTGCGCCGCCTGGGATTGGAAATCCAGCGACGCCGCGGTTGTGCGCAACCGTGTACCGTAGAGCGTCGCAAGTACCTCGCTCACGCTCAGGTTGAGTGATGTCCGGCGACGAAACTGAACCTCGACACTCGGGCTGACGCGCCAGTCCACCAGCCCCCCGTCGTAAGCGTCGGAGCGTGACAGGTCCACCTGCTCCTGGATCCGCTGCAGCACGCGGTTGTTTGGATACTGGGTGACCTCCGCGTGTGCCGCGTAACTCTTGAGTCCAACGCGTGAAAACCGCCCCAACTGATCGCGGAACTCCGGAGACACTCCGCTTGTCGTTAGGTTCGCGGCAAGACCACGGCTGTTGTACGCCAGGCGCGAACGATACGAGAGCCCGTTCAGCCTGCGACCGTCGAGGAATGTGCTGCGCGCGCTATCCCGCGGAGCGCGCTCGTCGCTCCAGGCGGCTTCGCCCATGAACACGAGCGATTTGCGGCGGATCCAGAAGTCAGCGTTTGCCACAGCCGAGTGGGCATCGTCCATCCGTCGGCCGTTGACGCTGACCCCGAAGTACGAGTCACTGAGGACGTCACGCCGGACCCGCGCGACGAGCACGTCGGCCTGGGCACCCAGACTGGCCAGATATCCGCTGCTTTCGTAGCCATCGAAATAGTAGTAGCCCGGGTCGTCATCGCGCGCGTAGAGCGCAGCGAACGTCGTCCGGCCGTTCCTTGTCGTTAGGCGAGCGCCACTGGACGGATTGACGATGGAGCGTGAATAAAAGAGCGCTCCTCCGACGGCATCGCCGTCGCGCGGAATCGTCTCGAACACATCGCGTGCTTCGAGGAAGAACGGGCGGCGCTCCTCATTGAAGATCGTGAACCGCTGATTCACGCGGACCTGCTCGTTGTCCGCCTCGATCTGTGAAAAATCGGGGTTGATTGTTGCGTTGAGCGTCGTGGACGAAGTGAGGGCGAAACGCACGTCCGCCCCGATGTTCCCTGTGGGGTTATTTGTCGCGAAATCGAGTGGCGGAGCGATCTGTTGCCACGCGCCACCAACCTGCACGGAGTCTGTGCCGAATCGGCGAGCCCCAACCCGGCTTGCCGATACATATGGAAGGATGTCGGTCGTGGGCCGCGTATCGATCCCTGTTATTCCGAGGAGGGTTCCCTTCTGACAGAGGTCGCAGGGATTGCCTCGGCGCCGGGGAGCCCATGACTCGAGCGCACCCGTCCAGCCCCGCCAGCGCACGAGGTCGAAGCCGATGTTCAGCGTGTCTTTGCGCGGCCAACGCAGTGATGCGAAGGGGATCGCAGCCTCGATCGTCCAGCCGGCGCTATCGATTCGCGCGGCCGCATACCACACGAAGTCCGGCGTGTTGTCGGTGCTCCCCATCCCTTCCGTTTTGATGCCATCTTCCTGCAAGCCTAACGATGTCACGCGGAACACGTAGTTCCGCCGGCTGTCGTTGAATGTGTCGATGGAGATGGTGACCTTGTCCTCGGGACCCACGCCGCGCTCGCGGGGGTGCATCGCGCCTCGAAGCTTCGTTGGGTCGGGTTCGTACGCACGAAAGGCGACGTACAGGTGCCGCGAATCGTACGTCACCCAGCCGACGCTTTCAGTCGGCGGGAGGACGCTATCCACCGGCTCGTATTGCACGAAACGAGTGAGTGGTTGCGCTCCCTTCCAGGCATCATCGTCCAGCCGACCATCGAGCACGGGACGCTGTGCCGTGCGGTGGATGCGCACACGGATCTCGTTAGGCTTCTTATATACGGTGTCGCCGAGCGCGGTGAGGCTGGCGGTGACAAGGCAAACGGAGAGAAGCATCAATGACGCGGCAGAACCGAGTTCAATTACGAGCAACGGGACTCAACCGCTGCCCAAGTCTAACCCTTGGCACTCAACCCCTAACCCCTGGGCCGTTCCCGCTCTTAGCTTCCCCATGTGCCGGAACGTGAGCTCGCACTCTTCCCGTTAGCCGTGGTCCTGTTTCCGCAGGCCCCGATGCCGCTCCACATCTTCGAGCCGCGCTATCGCCGCCTGATGGAGGATTGCCTCGCCGGCGACAAGCAGTTCGGCATCCTGCCAAAGCTGGACGACAAGCCGGAAAAGGACATCGCGCCCGGCACCGTGGGTTGCATCGCGGAGATCGAACAGACGCAGGAGCTCCCCGACGGACGCTCGAACGTGCTACTCCGCGGGGGCGAGCGCTTTTCGTTGGTCCGATTCGTACCGAGCAATGCTCCGTATTTCAAAGGCATCGTCACGGACATCCCGGATGACGAGGTGCCCGCATACGCCACGCGCGATCTCGCTGGGCGCGTGCGCGACTTGTTCGGTCGCGTAGCGACAGCGGCCCGCACGATCGCCGACGACCGGGCGCCGGTGCCCGACCTCCCGAACGACGACAAGAGCCTGGCGTTCGTGGTTGCCCAGTATCTCGACCTCGATCTCACGAGCAAATACCGCGTGCTGGCGTCGCGATCTCCCGTGGATCGCTTGCGTCAAATCGACGGCGTGCTCTCGCCGATCGTCGAGACGATCGAGGACCGCGCCACGGTGCACACGCGCGCGCGATCCAACGGGCACGGACATGGAGCAGGTGCCTAACGCGTGATGAGCGCCGCGCTGGAGTCCCAGCTCGGATCTATCGTGGGCGCGCGCTACGTGCGCGCGCGAGCATCCGAGCTGCTGGTGTATGAATCGGACGGCCTCCCCGGGTACCGCAAGCGGCCATCGCTTGCCGTCTTTCCCGGCACGCGCGACGAACTCGTTCGCGTGGTGCAGCTCCTGGCGCGCGAGAAGGTGCCTTTTGTGCCGCGTGGCGCCGGCACGGGACTTTCCGGCGGCGCGTTGGCTGACGGCATCGTCTTGATCGGACTCAATCGCCTAACGCGGATCCTGGAGCTGGATCCCGCGAGCCGTCTTGCCGTCGTGGAGCCCGGAGTCGTCAACGCGGCGCTGTCACGGGTGGCGGCCCAGCATGGCCTGCATTACGCGCCGGACCCGTCCAGCCAGACCGCATGCACGATCGGTGGGAACGTCGCCGAGAATGCGGGAGGTCCACATTGCCTCAAATACGGCGTCACACTCAATCACGTAGTGGCCGTCAGCGTCGTGCTGCCCGACGGTACGGTCACCACCTTCGGGTCCGCCGACGGCGAGCGCGAAGGGTACGACCTCCTTGGCGCATTCGTCGGATCGGAGGGGTGTTTCGGCGTCGCGCTCGACGTCACCGTGCGCCTAACGCCTAACCCGCGCGCGGTGCGCACGCTGCTGGCCGATTTCATGTCGATCGATGCGGCCGCGCGCGCGACCACGGCGATCATCGCGGCTGGTATCGTGCCGGCGGCACTCGAGATGATGGATGCCGCGACGATCCGCGCGGTGGAATCCTCGATTTACGCCGCGGGTTATCCAGTCGATGCCGCGGCGGTCCTTCTGATCGAGCTGGATGGCCTGGCGGCCGGCCTCGATCGCGACGTGGAACGCGTTGTCGCGCTGTGCTCGGAGGTGGGCGCGCGCGGCGTGCGCGTCGCGTCGAACGAGGCGGAGCGCGCGAAGTTGTGGCAGGGACGCAAGAAGGCATTTGGGGCGATGGGCCGCATCGCGCCACACCTGTTCGTGCAGGACGCGGTTGTGCCACGCACGCAACTGCCTAACGTGCTTGCCACGATCGCCACGATCGCTGATCGTTACGGGCTGCTGGTGTGCAACGTATTCCATGCCGGCGACGGCAACCTGCACCCCAATATCGCGTACAATGGCGCGGACCCGGAAGAGCGCGAGCGCGTGCACGCCGCCATGCGCGAGATCATGCAGGCGTGTATCGCCGTCGGAGGCACGGTGACCGGCGAGCATGGCATCGGGCTCGACAAGCTCGGGTACATGCCCCTGATCTTCTCCGATGATTCCTTGAACAGGATGTGCCGCCTGCGCGATGCGTTCGATCCGCACAGGCTGGCCAATCCGGGAAAGGTGGTCCCCCTGCGATCATGCCGCGAGTGGCACGGCGTCTCGGGCCGTCCCTCGTTAGGTGCCGTTGGATGAACTCCATCGCGGCTCCTGCGCAGAGCTCCCAGGAAACGCTCGTGCGGACGTCAGCTGATGTGCAGCAGACGGTGCGCGCGGCCGTTGCGCGTGGCGTCTCCCTGCGGATCGTGGGCGGCGGCACCTGGCTCGAGGCGGGCCGGCCGGTGCGCCCGTCGGAAGTCCTGAACCTCCGACAACTCACCGGAATCCTGCAGTATGTGCCGGGAGACCTGACGATTACAGCGCTCGCCGGGACGAGCTTGGCTGACATCGATCGGGCGACAGCGGAGCACGACCAATGGTTGGCGCTGGATCCCTTTGGCGCGCGTGAGGGCACGTTAGGCGCCACGATCGCCACCGCCTCGGTGGGGCCGCTGGCGACCTGCTTCGGGACTCCGCGTGACGTGGTGCTTGGCGTCGAGTGCGTAACGGGGGACGGCGACGTCGTACAGGGTGGCGCACGCGTGGTGAAGCACGTCGCGGGCTTCGACCTCGTGCGCCTCGCGACCGGTGCGTGGGGGACGTTAGGGATTCTTACAACGGTCACGCTCCGCCTGCGCGCACGTGCTCCGATGGATGCGACTTACGCGGTGGCGCTCGACGGATCCTTACGCGAATGGATGGAGGTATATCGCCGACTGAGCATCGCCCCGCTGGCAGCAGAGTTGCTCGACGCACAAACGGCGCGCGCGTTAGGCGTTGCCGACGTTACCCTCGCGCTCGTGCGCGTGAGTGGCAATGAGGAGGCGGTGTCTGCTCAGGAACACGCGCTGCGCGAGCTTGGCGACGTACGCTCGGTTCAGAACGACGTGTGGTCGTCGTTCGCGTCCGGCGATCCATCCGGTCCGAGCGCTGCGCTGCGACTCTCGCTTCGTTCGTCGCGGATGAGTGAGGTGTGGGACGAGGCATTGCGTCTGTCTCGTGGCGTTCCGCGGGCCCGCGTGCACGCAACGCTCGATCGCGGCGTTGCGCGGGTCGTCTTTCCGGACATCGCTGAGCACGAGCTGGAGGCGCGTCTGTCCGAGCCAGGCACGGCACCATGTACGCGCGTCTTCGAGGCCTTGCCCGCAGCGCTCTGGTCCCGCGTCGCGCCGAGTCATGTGAACGACGCGTTGAGTCAGCGAGTGCGCAACGCGTTCGACCCTGACCGGCGACTCAATCCGGGGATCCTGGGCGAAACCTAACGATGGCTGCCTCCGCGACTCCGGCTGCGCGCTGCGCGATCCCGGACACTCCGCTTGCCGCCGCCGCAGCCGGGCTGGATGCCTGCGTGCACTGCGGCTTCTGCATGCAGGCGTGTCCCACGTACCTCGCGCTCGGCGACGAAAACGACTCGCCACGCGGACGTCTCGTGTTGATGCGCTCCCTGCTGGAGGGAGACGTTGCCGTGGGCGATCCGGACCTCGCGACGCACATCGGACAATGCCTCGGGTGCCGCGCGTGCGAAACGGCGTGTCCCTCCGGCGTCCCGTACGGTGCGCTGTTGGAGGCGACGCGGGCGACGTTAGGCGGCGCTCGGGGCGACCGCACGCCGTGGCCGGGACGTGTGATCCTCGGCGTTTTCGCGCGACCGGCTCTTCTGCGCATCGCCATGCTGTTCACACGTGCGGCGCGTGCGTTAGGCATCGGTCGGGTGCTGGCGCGGCTACGTGGGAGCATGGGTTTCGCGGGGGCGATGCTCGAAAGCAGCCGCCCCTTTGTGCGGACGAAGCACTATGAACCCAGCGCGAGCACAGACCGCGGGACCGTTGCCCTCCTCCACGGCTGTGTCATGGAAGGGCTGTTTGCGGGGACGAATCGCGCGACCGAACGCGTGCTGCGCGCCAACGGCTATCGCGTGGTCTCAGTCGCGCGCCAACAATGCTGCGGCGCTCTCCATGCCCACGCGGGCGAGTTGGATGAAGCACGCCGTCTCGCGCGCGCGAACATCGCCGCATTTGAACGCGCCATGCCCGACCACATTGCCGTCAACGCGGCGGGATGCGGCGCGATGCTCAAGGAGTACGCGCATTTGCTGCAGGACGATCCGGAATGGCATGGTCGCGCAATGCAAATCGCCACACGCACGCGCGATATAAGTGAGCTGCTCGCGGCCGCGGGGCCCCGTCCAGCCGGGTCGCGCGCGCGGCCTCTGCGCGTTGCTTACGACGCGCCCTGTCACCTGTTGCACGCGCAGCGTGTCGCTGCGCAACCTTTGGGCACGTTAGGCGCAGCCGCCGTGGAGCTGGTGCCCCTGGAGGATGCGGATCAATGCTGTGGCGGCGCGGGCATCTACAATTTGCTCCACCCCGACGTTTCTGCCTCGGTCCTCGACGCGAAGCTGGACCGTATCGCGGACGCCCGCGTCGATGTTGTGGCAACGGGAAATCCCGGCTGTCTCATGCAGATCGGCGCGGGCCTTCTGCGGCGCGGAATGCCAACACGCGTTGTGCATCCGGTCGATCTCCTGGATGCAGCGTACGCGGAGGCCCACTCGGCTAATCATTCCCAGTAGCGCGCGCGCTGGCCGCGCGCTAACACTTCGGGCAATGATCGACGCCGTGCTGTTCGAGTTCGACGGTGTGCTGGCCGACACTGCGCGCGCGCGCGGGGATGCGCTGCGCTCCACGCTGCGTGAAGACGGCATCAATCTTACGCCAGATGAATTCCGCGAGCATTGCGCCGGCCGTTCATTTCCCGAAGGGGTGCGTGCTGCGCTAGACATGAAGAGCGTCAAGCTCGATGAGACAGGAATCGATTTACTGGTGCTCCGGACCGAACGGGCGTATAGCGCCGTCGTCGGGAAGGGCGTCACGTTGTCGGATGGCGTTCCTCAGGTGATCGAGCGTCTTGCCGGTTCCGTGCGGTTAGGCATCGTCACCCGCGCACAGCGCAGTGACGTCGACTTCGTGCTCTCGCTCGCCGGACTGGACCACGCGTTTGCTTGCCTCGTGACCGGTGAAGATGTCACGACAGGCAAACCGTCGCCTGCGCCGTACCGCGTTGCCCTCGAACGGTTGTCACGCCTGCGGGTCACCCGCGCGAGCTCGTGCGTCGCGTTGGAGGACACGCTGGTGGGCATTCGCAGCGCGCGCGCGGCCGGCCTCCGCGCCGTTGCCGTTGGCGCGCTCCCGGCGCACGTCGCGATGGAAGCCGATGGCCTGTTGCAGGGTATTTCCGGTTTGACGCTTGCCTCACTGCAGCGGCTGGTCGCGCGCGACGGAGAGCGCATCCAGTGACTTCGTTAGGCACCGTTCCTGCCGACGCCGGCGCCTTCGCCGCCATTGCGCGCGAATACGCCGCACTGCGTCGCGGTGCCGTCGTGTTCGATCGCGGGGATCGCTCGCGCGGCACATTCACGGGAGCGCAGGCGCGCGAGACGCTGACCGGCCTCGTAACGAACGACGTCCAGGCACTTGTGCCAGGCGCGGGACAATATGCCGCGGCCCTGACTCCGAAGGGCAAGGTCATCGCGGACCTCCGCATCTTCGCGCGCAGCGAGGATTTGGTCGTGGACGTCACGGCGCGGGCCGCGCCGGGCTGGTGGGGGGTCGTGAAGAAATACGTCAATCCACGCGTGACACGCTATGCCGATGTGTCCCCCGACACAGGCTCGTTAGGCGTCTATGGCGTGCGCGCGCGTGAGCTGCTCGCGGCTGCGTGCGAGCGTCCCGCCGCCGAGCTGGCCGCGCTCGACATGTATGCCCACGTGACGCTGCCCCTCGCGGATGGAGACGCCCATAGCGGCTTCGTCGCGCGTGTTCCCGAGCTCGGGTTGGAGGGATACGACCTGGTTCTGCCGGCGGCCGCCGTCGCCGAATGGAAGGATCGCCTCTGTTCGTTAGGCGCCGTCAGCGGCTCCCCAGCCACGTGGACGCTGGCGCGCATCGAAGCCGGCCGTCCGGAATGGGGCGTCGATATGGACGACAACACGCTGGCGCAAGAAGCCAACCTCGAGACGCTGAACGCCATCTCGTTTACGAAAGGCTGTTATACGGGACAGGAAACGGTGGCGCGCATTCATTTTCGCGGCCACGTGAACCGGTGTCTCCGCGGACTCGTCTGCGACCCCGATCATATTCCTCCGCCTGGCGCGCGGCTGGTCGACGTACAAGGCCGGGACGTGGGCGATGTGCGGAGCAGCGCGCGCTCGCCACGCCTCGGGGGTGTTGCGTTAGGCATGGTGCGCCATGAAGCCGAACCCGACGCGTCCCTCAATGCGATCTGGGACGCGGGGAGCACAGCGGTCGTCGTGCGCGAGCTGCCGTTC
>DATFBW010000480.1:0-3152 GCA_035253645.1 Gemmatimonadaceae bacterium
GACGCCAGCATCGTGGAGCTGTCTTCGCGCATCCGCAACTGGCCCTGGTTCATCGGCGTTGCGGAGCTGGAACGCGCAACGCGCATCGCTTGGGAGCGTCTGTCCTCGTTAGGCGCGTCGCCGCGCGAGGAGGCGAGCGCGCGACAGTTGGAACAACTCGCTACAATCGCTGCGTTCCGCGCGGAGCACCTGAAAGCGCGCCTGAGCGAGACGCTCGACGTGCTGGCGCGCGAAGGGATCGGCGTCGTCCTTCTCAAAGGTGCCGCGCTGGCGACGACAGTCTACCCGTCGTTCATCGAGCGGCCGATGGGCGACCTCGATCTCATGGTCGTGCCGGCGGACGCCGAGCGCGCGCACCGTGCCGCGCGTTCGGTGGGATGGAAATGGAATGAAGGCGCGTTCCCCGCGGCACGCTACGATGGCCATCACCACCTCCCGCCGCTGGACGACGCGGCAGGAACCGGCGTTAGGCTCGAGCTGCACCGCGGCATCGCCATCGAAGGCCATCCGTTCGCGCTTTCCCTCGACGATCTCCGCGAGCGCGGGCGGACCGTTCAAATCGGCGGCAAATCGGCATGGGTGCCGAGTCCCGAGCTGCTCCTGCTGCACGAGGCGGTGCATTTCGCATGGTCACACGTATTGTCCTTTGGTTCCTGGCGCACCGCGCGCGACGTGCAGCTGATGGCGCGAGTAGGAGAGGTCGATTGGGACCGCTTTGTTGAAACGGCGCGCCGTCACCGTGCCGAATCATGTGCTTACTGGACACTCTCACTCGCCAGGCTTCTCGCTGGCGCGAACATTCCGGAGACCGTTTTGCAAAACTGCCGTCCGCGACTTGGCGGCGTTGGGCAGCGGCTCCTCGAACGGCATTTCATTTATCACCTGTTCCCGATCGAGGAGGAGTGGCCGTCCGAGCGGCTTCGGCGCAGCCTGTGGGAAAAGGCGATTCAGCCCGAGCAATACGGCCATGGCGCCAAGCGGCCGTGGGAGTTCGATGATCGTGGCCCTGAGGTCACCCTGGTTGCGGATGGTGCCCCCGCCCCCGCGAAAGTGGACCGGCTCGGCAAGCTCGGCATTTGGGCGCGGTATTTTAGGGCGGTCTCCAGTCTTCAGTCGTGAGTAGCCTGCCGACTCGAGACTGAAGACTCGTACGACTCACTTGATCTTCCCCTTCGCCCGGCTAAGTTTCACCGCCTTCATCACTTCGGGGCATTTCCGCCGCGAGTGAAACCCGGGATCCAAGCGCGGATCTCGGACAACTAGACGCCGAGCTGTGCTCGGTGCGCCATGGGTCCCCACCCGAGCACGATTCGGGTGCACCCGGCGGATGCGGATGGATACCGGCTCCCGTTTAGGGAGCGCCACGGTCCACCCGCGTTTTTGCTGCTTTGAACGTCAACTCGCGCTCACAGCGCGCGCGGACATAACGAGTAATTCAGATGGCACGTACAACCCCGCTCGATCGGTATCGGAATATCGGCATCATGGCGCACATCGATGCCGGGAAGACGACTACGACCGAGCGTATCCTTTATTACACAGGGAAATCGCACAAAATGGGCGAGGTCCATGATGGCGCTGCCACCATGGACTGGATGGAGCAGGAGCAAGAGCGCGGCATCACCATCACGTCCGCGGCAACAACCTGCTTCTGGCGACGCCACGGATCCGCCGTAGAAAACGGCGCCGGTCCGGAGTATCGCGTCAACATCATCGATACGCCGGGACACGTCGACTTCACGGTCGAAGTCGAGCGGTCTTTGCGCGTGCTCGATGGCGCCGTCACCCTGCTGGATTCGGTCGCCGGGGTGGAGCCGCAAACCGAGACCGTCTGGCGCCAGGCCGATCGCTACCGCGTGCCGCGCATGATCTTCTGCAACAAGATGGATCGCGTCGGTGCGAACTTCGACCGCTGCATGGAGATGATCCGCGAGCGCCTAACGCGCCATGCCCATCCCATTCAACTGCCGGTCGGGGCGGGGGAGCTGTACACGGGACACATCGACATCATCGAGCGCAAGCAGTACATCTTCGACGACGAGACGTTAGGCAGGACCTTTACGATCACCGACGTCCCGGCGGACATGGTCGAGAAGGTCGAAGCCGCCCGGCATACGCTGGTGGAGGCGGCGATCGAGCACGACGATGAGCTGATCGGGAAATACCTGGCGGGGCAGGAGCTGACGCCCGACGAGATCCGGCACGCCATCCGAGCTGCGACGATCAAAATGCAGCTCGTTCCCGTGCTCGTCGGTGCGTCGTTCAAGAACAAGGGAGTGCAGGCGTTGCTTGATGCCGTCATCGATTTCCTCCCTGGGCCGCGCGATGTTCCGGCAATCGAAGGCCACCTGCCGCATCACGATGAAACGTTCGAAACGAGGGAGGTCTCTGACGAAGCGCCGTTCGCGGCGCTCGCGTTCAAAATCATGACCGACCCGTTCGTCGGGAAGTTGACGTACTTCCGCGTGTACTCCGGCGTATTGGCGTCAGGGTCGTACGTGTACAACTCGACGAAAGACAAGCGCGAGCGCATCGGCCGTCTGTTGCAGATGCATGCGAACAAGCGCGAAGAGATCGAGGAGGTTCGCGCCGGCGATATCTGTGCGGCGATTGGACTCAAGGACACGCGCACGGGCGACACGCTCTGCGACGACGATCGCCCGATCATCCTCGAGGCGATGCGTTTCCCGGCGCCTGTCATCGATGTCGCGATCGAGCCCAAGACGAAAGCCGATCAGGACAAGCTTTCGATCGCGCTCAACAAGTTGGCCGAAGAGGATCCGACGTTCCGCGTACACACCGACGCGGAAACGGGCCAGACGATCATCTCGGGAATGGGCGAGCTGCACCTCGAAATCATCGTCGACCGCATGATGCGCGAGTTCAAAGTCGACGCGAACGTCGGTCGGCCGCAGGTCGCGTATCGTGAAACGGTGCGCCAGCGCGTGGAGAAAGTTGAAGGGAAGTTCATCCGGCAGACTGGCGGTAAAGGTCAATACGGCCACGTGGTCATCAACCTCGAGCCGTTGCAGCCGGGTAGCGGATTTCATTTTGAAGACAAGATTGTGGGCGGCGTTGTGCCACGCGAATACATCGGACCCGTCGAGCAGGGTGTGAAGGAGGCGCTCGAAACCGGCGTCCTGGCGGGTTAT
>DATFBW010000481.1:0-4784 GCA_035253645.1 Gemmatimonadaceae bacterium
AGGCGCATCTGTGGTGTCATAGAATTCTTCTTAGCTCAGTGAAAATCGTGGGTGGGAGCCCAGTCATCGCCGGCGCTCGCTCGTAAGGCACGGAACGTCCGCGCCTTGAGATTCACCACCTTCTCCTGCACCTGCAGCGTCCCGCGCACCAACAACAACGGCGTCTGCGAAATGAGCAACGCCTGCTTCTCGAACTTCTGCGGCGTCACGATCACGTTGAGGATCCCCGTCTCGTCCTCCATCGACAAAAACACAAACCCCTTTGCCGTCCCCGGACGCTGACGACAGATCACCAACCCCGCATGCGCGACCTCCTCGCCGTCGCGCCCATTACGCAATAGATCCTTCGCCGTCCGGATCCCGTTAGGCTTGAGCACCTCGCGCAGGTGCTTCATGGGATGCCCGTTGAGCGACAACCCCGTCATCCGGTAATCGGCGTCCGCGATCTCCACCGGCTTGAGCGGCGGGAGATCAGGCGTCGTCGCTTTGGGAATCACCGGAGCGAGCGGGCCGGCCGCACCACGCATCGCCTCGAGCACGCGCCATAACGCCGTCCGCCGCTGCCGCGCCCGCGGCATATCCGACACCATCGTATCGAATGCCCCTGCCTGCGCCAGCGCCGTGATCGTCGCCGAGTCGAGCTTGACACGTCTAACGACATCGCCGATGTCTTTGAATGGACCATCCGTGAGCGCCTTTTCTAATACCTCACGTGCTGCGGGCCCGAGCCCTCGCACCTGACGCAAGCCAATTCGTACTGCCGGAGCGTGGAGCGAGGAGCGAGGAGCGGGGAGTGAGGAGCCAGGAGCAAACAACCCACGCTCCTTGCTCCCTGCTCCCTGCTCCTCTACGCGAATATTGCCGTCATTTGGAACAACCCGCATAACCCCGTCGACTTCGAGTGTATGATCCCAGGACGACGAGGTGAGATCGACGTGCCTAACTACTACGCCATGCCGCTTGCCGTCCTCGATCAACGTCCCCGGCGAATAAAACCCCATCGGCTGCGCGTTCAGCATCGCACACAAATACTCGGCGAAGTAGTAATGCCGGAGATACGCTGACGCGTAGACAATCAGCGCGAAGCTCGCTGCGTGCGACTCGGGAAAACCGTAGTCGGCAAAACCATTGATCTGATTGTAAATGCGCGCGGCGACGTCCTCCGGAATCCCGTTGCGTTGCATCCCCGCGATCAGCTTCTCCCGGATCGCGGCCATGCGCTCGTGCGACCGTTTGTGCCCCATCGCGCGGCGCAACGTATCGGCCTCGCCTGGTGTGAAGCTCGCCGCGGTGATCGCCACCTGCATCCCCTGCTCCTGAAAGAGCGGGACGCCTAACGTCCGTTTCAGTACGGGCTCCAGCGACGGGTGCGGATATGTCACCTCCTCTTCCCCTGCCCTGCGCCTCAGATACGGATGCACCATATCGCCCTGGATCGGCCCGGGACGGATGATCGCCACCTCCACGACGATATCGTAGAAGTTGCGCGGCTTGAGCCGCGGCAACGTCTGCATCTGGGCGCGACTCTCCACCTGAAAAAGCCCGATCGTATCGGCGCGACAGAGATCGTCGTACACGGCCTGATCGTCCATGTCGATCTTGGCGAGATCCACGGTCACCCCCCGCGTCGCCCGGATGTACTTGAGACAATCCTGCAAGACCGTGAGCATGCCGAGGCCTAACAAGTCGATCTTGGCGAGGCCGGCGAGGTCGAGGTCGTCGCGCTCCCATTGAATGACGGTTCGGCCCGGCATCGACGCCGGCTCGATAGGCACGACGGTCGCGAGCGGCTCCTTGGTCAACACAAATCCACCGACGTGAATCGAGCGATGACGCGGCAGTTGATGCAGCCCATCGACGATCGCTGGAATCAGCCGTACACGACCATCGTTAGGATCGAGGCCTACCTGGCCCAGGATCGACTCGGCGGGCACGGGTCTAATTGCTGTGACAGGATTCCTTCGTTCTTCGTGATCCTTTTTGGAAGCTTTGGGTGGCGAGTTTCGTGTTTCGGGTTTTGAGGATGGCTGGGGTGCCCGTTCTATGTCCGCAGGGCGAGCACGCGTATGCGGATCCATCTCCTCTCTTTCGAAGCGACGTGCCTTCCCCGACGATAAGAACGGACGGGTATTCGTCCGCTGCGGTAGGTCTTTGCCATCGGTTGCGGCGCGCAGCCACTCGGCAGTCCAGGGTTGCGCCATGACGTTCTCCGGCTTGGCAACTCCCGACAATGCACCGTTAGGCTCGTCCCAGCGGGCATCATGATCGCGATAGCGACCGGCCATTTCGTGCGCGGTCATCCCGCTGCGCAGCGCTTCCGCCGTCGCTTTTGCCGAGAAGCGGTCTGACAAATTCGCCAGGGCCCCAGCCTGCTCTGCCGAAAAGCCTAACACGCGCGCCGCATCGCGGATGGCCGAGCGGCCGCGATAGGTGATCTGCTCGCAGACCATCGCCGCGTGCTCTCGGCCGTATCGTTCATACACATACTGCAGGACCTTCTCGCGATCGCGGTGCGCGAAGTCGAGATCGATGTCAGGAGCTTCGGGCCGCCCTTCACTGAGAAAACGTTCGAAAAGCAGCTCCATCTTGATGGGATCGATCGCCGTTATGCCTAACACATAGCAGATCGCCGAGTTGGCCGCCGAGCCGCGGCCCTGACAGAGGACGCCCTCGCGGTTGGCGAAGCGGACGATGTCCCAGACGATGAGAAAGAAGCCGGCGAGCTTGAGCTTCTTGATCAGCGCCAGCTCGTGCTCGAGCTGCTTGCGGTATTTGGGGTCGAGCTCATCGAGGTGCTGCCCCCAGCGTTCGATAGCTCCGCGATCGACGAGGCGCGCAAGATACTCGTCGTCACTCACTCCCGGCGGTAACGGAAACGTCGGGAGATCCGGTTTGAGGTCGCCTAACCGGAACGTGCAGCGCTCCGCGATACGCAAAGTATTCTTGAGGCCTGTCTCGTCATGTTGCCAGCGCCGCCGCAGCTGATCGAAGCTCTTGAGGTACCACTCCCCGTTCGGGAGGAGCCGAGTGCCCATCTCGTCCAGCGTCTTCTGATGCTTGAGACAGGCGAGGACGTCATGCACGGCGCGCCCAGTCGGAAAGACGTAGCGCACGTCGTTTGTGACGACCCAGGGGATCCCTAACGAGCGCGCGATAGGGATGAGGTGCTTGACGAGCTCACGTTCTTCCGGGAGGTGGTGATCCCAAACTTCGATGGCCAGGCGTCCTTCGAAAATGTCCAGCAGCGTCGCTGCGGCTTCACAGGCTTTGTCGGCATCACCTTCTGCGATGAGTTGTGGCACCCAGCCGTTAGGCGAGCCAGTGAGCGCAAAGACGCCGGCTGAATGGCGAGCGAGGGTGTCGAGAGAAATGCTCGGCGATCCACGGTCGTTGTCCATGCGACCGCGGGTTATCAGCGAAGAGATGTTGCCGTAGCCTTCGCGGGATTGAGCGAGGAGTACCAGGTCGGAGCTCGGAGCTCGGAGCTCGGAGAGCTTTGTGTTCGCAGTTCCTCCGAGCTCCGAGCTCCGAGCTCCGAGCTGTAGAGCTATCTCTGCTCCAATTATCCCCTCAATTCCAAGCTCTCGCGCAGCATACGCAAACCTGACCGCACCACCTAAATCGTGTTTGTCGGTGAGCGCAATTGCGGGATAGCCTAACTGCTGTGCTCGAGCGACCAGCGCCTCAGGATCAGACGCGCCATCAAGCAGTGAAAAGGCCGAGTGGCAATGAAGTTCGACGTAGCTCACAAGAGCAGGTCAAAGGTCAATGGTCAAAGGTCAAAGCAACCCTAAGAGCTAAGAGCTAAGGCCTTTAGTTAGCCCATCCCTGCACAAACCACTCACCGTCGCTTCGACGATAGACCACGAGCGTCGCACCCCCATCCTCCTCACACCGCCAGTAGTCGCGCGCGTACGGATCGCGCCACCACTCCCCGGCGAGACGCTCGGGCCCAACCGCGTGATGAATGCGCCAGACGCGACTGCGCCAGCGCAAAGCCTTCGGCCGCTCGTGCTCGCAATCGACTTGCACCGGCTCGGCGGCTTCGAGCTGACGGTGCGCGAGACCAACGGTTGTGGGGATATCTGGCGCCGTCTCGATAGGCACCTCGACTTCGAGACTCGCCTCGTTCCACTTCCCCGCTTCTTCCGGCTTGTGAGAATCGCCTAACGCCGGCAGCACGATGGCTCCCAACCCCAGCTCGGCGCGCAACCGGGCGAAGGCGGCTTCGGCGGCAGCAGGGTCGCGCCAGGAGGTATCCAGCAAATCGCCCTGATCGCCGGAGAGCGGCGCCGTCGCCGCGATCGAGACCGTTAGGCAGCTCACCGGGGCGCTCAACGTCCACTTCTCCAGCAGCATGCGGCAGCGCTCGAGCAACGGTCCCACTCGCGCCAGCGGTTTGGGGAGGCGCACTTCGCGCGTGACTGTATGCGGACGGGGCTGAAGCGTCGCCTTCCCCTGCGCGTCGTCCAGCGTGAGCGTGAGCGCTATCGTCGCGATCGACCTTCCCTCGGCGATGCTCTCGCGCACCAAACGCTCCAGCGCCGAGCGAAGCAGGAAGACGAGCGGTTCGGTGCTCGTTAGGCTGGGGTTGAGCTCCGTTGTCACCGAGCGTCGGCTGTCGAGGTGAGCCAGCACCGGACGACGCGGATCGTCTCCACGCGCCAGACGCCAGGCGGAAAGGCCGGCTTCCCCCCAACGGCGCTCGACGTCGTCAGCCTCGAGGCCGGCCAAAGCCCCAGCCGTACGCAGGCCTAACGCGAAGAGCGCCTCGCGCATGTCGG
>DATFBW010000482.1:0-32453 GCA_035253645.1 Gemmatimonadaceae bacterium
AGTGGTTCCAATTTTGCGACCTGCGTCACCGCAGCAGCCGAACGTGCCAAGCGCGGCCATTTCACACTGCTGAGGTCGCAAAAAAAGCAAGCTGGGCTCACGTGGCCTACTCCGCTATATAAGAAAGGCTATGCGCTGGACGCGGAAGCTTCGTCCTCCTCCTGTCTTTGTCTCATTGGCGCTGTGGCTGGTGGTGAGTACGCTGATCGGACTCACTACAGCAGCAGTGATCAATCGCGTGCGCCGTGCTGACATTGTGCACGAGATGGACGCGCGCTCACGGGTATCCATCGCCCATCTCCGCCGCACTGTTTTCGAGGCGCGCGCACGAAATAGTCCGACCTATGTGAATGAGGCAGTCGCCGATCTCGTTTCGAGTGGAGTCGACGCCGCCGCTGTTTGTGTCCCGGCTCTGGCTCCAATCGCGGCGGCAAATCCAGCGCTCTGTCAGGACGTCATTGTCCAACGCGCGCTCGTCCGAGACTCGGTCGGTTCCGTTGTCACAAGTGCGACCTACGTCGGCGAATATCCGCGCTACATCGCGGCACTCGCGATGCCCAATGGGCGCCCGGAGACCGTCCTCGTCGTCTCCCACTCGCTCGCCCGTGTCGCTGCGCGGGAAAAGGATACGCGGCGCGGCGCCCTGCTGGCCTCCTGGGTGCTGGGTCTTCTCGTGTTCGGATATGCCCACGCTTCGACGCGCCTAACGAGGCGCCGGCTCCTCAATCAGGTGCGCCGCCTGCTCGGTTTGCATCCGCCCTCAATCGAGTTTGCCCCACTGCCGGCCGATTTACGGGAATTGGCGCGACACCTCGCGATGGAGACGGAGCTCGAGTTGGCTGAAGGGACGTGGAGCGCCGCACGCCTCCGTTCTACGGTGCATCAATTCCTCGGCGGATCGCCCCTCATCGTGGTGGCTAACCGCGAGCCATATGTGCACGACAAAGACGCCGAGGGACGCGTCAACGTGCTGCATCCTGCGAGTGGACTTGTCACTGCAATGGAACCGGTCGTGCGCGCCTGCGCGGGCACGTGGATCGCGCACGGCGGTGGCACCGCCGACCGTGAGACCGCCGACCGCAATGGACGCCTGCGCGTTCCGCCTGACGATCCAACGTATTGGCTTCGGCGCGTCTGGCTGACGCGCGAAGAAGAGCGCGGCTACTACTATGGATTCGCGAACGAAGGGTTGTGGCCGCTCTGCCACCTCGCGCATACACGCCCCGTCTTCCGCGCCGGTGACTTCGCCGCGTACAAGACCGTGAACCGCCGGTTCGCCAACGCGGTCGTCGAAGAGGCTGGCACCCGCGATCCCGTGGTGCTGGTTCAGGATTATCACTTCGGGCTCGCGCCGCGAATGATCAGAGAAAGGCTGCCGGAGGCGACGATTGTCACGTTCTGGCACATCCCTTGGCCTAACGCGGAGAAGTTCGGCATCTGCCCGTTCCGCAACGAGCTGCTTCACGGCCTCCTGGGTAGCTCTATCCTCGGTTTCCACACGCAGTATCACGTCACCCATTTCTTCGAGTGCGTCGAGCGGTATCTCGAGGCGCGAGTCGTCCGCGAAGAGAATGCGATCATCGCGGGCGGCCGCATGACGCGCGTGCGCGCGTATCCGATTTCGGTCGCCTGGCCCGACGATGATACGAAGTGGCCGAGTATTGCGGACTGCCGGCGTTATGTGCGGAGATCCCTGGACCTGCGCGATGATGGAATGGTCGCGGTCGGAGTCGATCGTCTGGATTATACGAAGGGGATCGAGGAGCGATTCCTCGCCGTCGAGCGTTTCCTCGAGACGCATCCTGAATACATCGGGCGCTTCGCTTTTCTGCAGCTCGCTGCGCCGAGTCGTACGATGATCGACGAGTATTCGATGACGGTCGAGCGCGTCAAGGCTCTGGTGAACAGGATCAACGAGCGTTTCAGCAAGGGGTCGTATAAGCCGATCCATCTACGGCTGGAACACCATGAGCACGACGCGATCAACATCGCCTATCGTGGGGCCGATTGTTGTTATGTCTCGAGTCTTCACGACGGGATGAACCTCGTCGCGAAGGAGTTCATTGCGGCGCGCACCGACGAGCAAGGCGTCCTGATTCTGAGCCAGTTCACTGGCGCCTCTCGCGAGCTGCCAGATGCGCTGATCGTCAATCCATATGATTTGGAACAAGCGAGCGCTGCTATCTATGCGGCGGTGACGATGCCCGCGCGCGAGCAGCGGGAGCGCATGCGCGCCATGCGTGCGCACGTGCGGCAGCACAACGTTTTCCGGTGGGCTGGGCGCATGCTGATGGACGCCGGCGCCATTCGCAGACGTCAGCAGATCGAATCGCTCCCCGCTGTCCCTCGGCCCGCAGACGCCGCCGCGTTGATGTGAGACCGCTCTTCAGCCCACGCGGTCTCCGCGTGTTGCGTGAGTCGTTCAACGGAAAGGGACCGCCGCTCATTGGTTTCGATTTTGATGGAACACTCGCACCGCTCGTGCGCGATCCGTTGCGCGCGCGCATGCGCCGCCTAACGAGGGCGCGCCTCGCCCGTCTCGCGGACTCGGCGCCTGTCGCCGTCATTTCGGGACGCCGGCTCGAGGATCTGGAGCCGCGCGTGAGCGGCTTGCGGCTGGTCGCAGTCGTCGGAAGTCACGGCATCGAGCCGTTTTTCCGTTCGAAGCGCCTTGCTGCACGCGCGCTCCGGTGGCACAGGGCCGTGGGACCGTTGCTCGAAGGCATTCCCGAGGTGCGCGTGGAGTACAAACGCTATGGGTTCGCGGTGCATTACCGCGGCGCGCACCGCCCGGCGCTCGCAAAGCGGCGCATCCAGCGCGTGCTGGCCGGCATGGATGACATGCGCATCATGTGGGGGAGCCGCATCGCCGATATCGTGCCGTTAGGCGCCCCCGCCAAGAACGACGGGCTCGAACGCATCCGGCGCCGCACGGGCGCACGGCAGGTGATTTACGTCGGCGACGACACCACAGACGAGGACGTGTTTCGCGCGGGGATCGCGGAGGGCTGGCTCACGATCCGCGTGGGCGAAGGACGCGAAACACACGCGCGGTACTACGTCAGGAAGCAGCAGGAGATCGATCGGCTCCTCTCTACACTAATCGACCTTACAACGCGCTCCAGCTCTGAGCCATGAACTAAAGCTTCATAGCTCAAAGCTGGAAATCGTTAGGCAGCCGCTACTTCTTCGTCACCGCGAAGCTCCCGACGTGGATATCGAGGTTGTGATTGACGCGGAGCCCCGCGACGCCGTCGAGTGACGCCAGCATTCCGGACCGCGGCGCCTTGTGGACCTCGGTGCCGTTCACGAGGAAACGCACTTCGGACGCGCCCACGTCGATCGTCAATTCGTTCGTCGACTTTCCGGCGGCATCGGCCGCTTTCACTGCGTCGTTCTTCGTCCAATCCACCAACGTGTGGACGTCCGCGCCGGCGCGATGCTTGATCGTGTATTCACCCGATCCAGCGACAACCATATACAGGTAAGACTGACTCGCGTCCCTGAGGTCATCGCCAGCGATGAACACGCCATACGCTTCGCGGTGTTGCGGCGCCTTGGTCTGCGTCAACGACGCTTTGACTTGGTAATTCCCCTTAGCCTCGTTTGCTGGGCTGAAATAGATGGCTGCGGGTCCGCTTGTAACGTGGAAGCCCGGACCCATCGATACGAACTTCAGGTCTTCCACCTTCTGGCCGGCTCTATCGAGTCGCGCCTCCCAACCAGCGACTTTGACGCCGCCGTCTGCGACTTTCTTATCGGCGTCTTGCGCCGACAAAGTGAGCGGCAGCGCGAACGCTAGCGCTGCGACACCGTGCATCATTCTCTTCATTGCGGTTTCTCCAAGAGTTATGCGCTTTGCAAGTGATCGAATACGAGTTGCGAATGTGGGAAGTACACTGAGCTTACGTCCCAGGTGCCGGGGCTGCCAGCACATGAAATCGACCTGACAACGACGTGACCAACTGCTGACAGCGAGCCCGAGCACAGATGCCCCTCACAATCCCGCCGCCGCGCGCGAGCGGATTTACGAACACGACCGGAGTCCCTCTATACTGGTGCGAATACGGCCCCGCATCCGCTCCACCGCTACTCGTGCTGCATGGCGGTCCCGGTGCACATCACGACTACCTCTTGCCGCAATACCTCGAGCTTGCCGCGGGCCGTCGCCTCGTCCTTTACGATCAGCGTGGCGGCGGCAAATCACGCAGCGACTCACTGGAACCAATCACATGGCGCACGCACGCTGACGACCTTGCGAAGGTCGTCGATGAGCTTCGCCTGGAGCCGTTGGACGTGGTCGGCTATTCGTGGGGAGCGTTGCTTGCGCTGCTCTACAGCGTCGAAGCGCAGCAATCAGGATTCCGCGCTCCGCGACTATTGGTGTTGGTGAGTCCCGCTCCGCTGACAAAACGCTATCGCGAGCAGCTGGAAGCGGAGTTTGCGCGACGCCAATCGAGCGCGGCGATGGTGAAAGAACGCGACGAGCTCGCGCGTTCGGGTCTGCGGGAGCGCGACGCCGAAGCATATCGCCAGCGCGCATTCGAGCTCTCCGTTGCCGGCTACTTTCGCGATCCCGCGCTCAGTACTGAGCTCACACCATTTCGCGTAATGGGGAGAGTGCAGGAGAGCGTGTGGCGAAGTCTCGGAGATTTCGACGTGATCGCGCAGCTCGAAACCATTCGCGCAATTCCATCCCTCGTGTTGCATGGTTGGTACGATCCAATCCCGGTTGACTCATCGTATTCATGTGCGCGTGCCTTGGGCGCTCGCTTCGTCGTCTTGGAGGCGAGCGGGCACGTTCCCCACGTCGAACAAAGCGAAACTCTGTTCACCACAATCAGGTATTTTCTCGCCGAGTTCGATGTTCCTTCACACGCGGAGAAGACATGAGCGAGATCCGTGAGATCGAAGAACGCTTCGTCGGTGCCATTGACATGGAGCAGCGTCGTTATGCAGTCACCGTGGAGATCGCCTTCGATGGTGTCGAGCACATTGGTCACCTGCGTTTCGCCAACGATGATTGGGAAGACGACGAGGGGATCGCGGATCATGTAGGGATTCCGGGCCGCTCCGCGAACGAGATCCTTGTCGCCGCTCAGGCTCTGACGCGCGAAGATCTGCTGCAGCGCTACGAGCGCGCACAGACTACGACGCGGCGATTTCATGGTCTGCGCCGCGCGACGGACGACGTCCTCGCGCTCATCCGCTACCTGAACAAGGTGTCGACGTCGCTCCGCGCCGGTTTGTTGGACATCGATGATGCCGCGCGCGAGATCGATTCCACGGAGCAGCAGTTGGTCGACAGAGTGCGCCAGCTGCGCGGCTACGCGGGCGTCGCCGCGTAGAGCCCCCTAGTTCGCTGCAATGCAAGCTCCATAAAAGCAGCGCCGCAGAGTTACGCGATTTAGCCTTCGGGCGCGTCCTCGCTTGTTAATTTGGGTTATGCGCTTCACCCAGTTGGCGTAGCGTGGCGAGATCCAGCGGTCCTCCTCGCCAGCCACTTTCCCAGCGCCGGCCAAAAGTCGCCCTCAAGGGACGGGTGCCTAACGCAAGTCGGCCCGCCGTTACGCCGGTCACAACCAAGAAACGGCAGATCCCAGGCTCTCTCCCGGCTGCTCGGCGCGCGAAAGAAACTCTCGACGCGAAACGCGTCCGGGCCGCCGAGATCTATGACCGGTTGTTGGAGATCTATCCCGACGCGCACTGCGAACTGGATTTCACGAACCCTTATCAGCTGATCGTCGCGACCATCTTGAGCGCGCAGTGCACCGACAAGCGAGTGAACATGGTCACCCCGACCCTGTTCGCGAAGTATCCCACAGTCGCGGATCTCGCCCGGGCAAGGCACAGCGACGTCGAGCACATCATCAAGAGCACGGGCTTCTTTCGCGCAAAGACCAAGAGCCTGATCGGCATGTCCGGCGCCGTAGTCGATCGTTTCGGTGCAACAATCCCCAACACCCTCGAATCGCTCGTCACGCTCCCGGGCGTGGGCCGCAAGACCGCAAACGTCGTGTTAGGCAATGCGTTCGACGTGAACGAGGGCGTGGTTGTCGATACGCACGTCGCGCGGCTGGCCAGGCGGCTCGACCTCTCGCGCCACGACGACCCCATCAAGATAGAGCAGGACTTGATGGCCCTTTTCCCGCGCGAGCAATGGACTATGCTTTCCCACTTGCTGATTTGGCACGGCCGCCGCATTTGCATCGCGCGGAAGCCGCGCTGCGCCGAGTGTGTGGTGAATCAGCGCTGCCCGTCAGCCTTCCGCGTCTAGCCCCCGAGCTCCGAGCTCCGACCTCCGACCTATTTCCGAATGCGCGCCACCATCAAAACATCGAAAGGCAACCTCGTCGCCGAGCTGTATCCCAAAGAAGCACCTAACACCGTAGCGAATTTCGAGAAGCTTGCGAACAGCGGGTATTACGACGGCACCAAGTTCCACCGCGTAATTCCAGATTTCGTCGTACAGGGCGGCGATCCCTACTCAAAAGGTGGAGCCCATGCGAAAGGTCCGGTCGGCACGGGCGGCCCCGGTTACACGATCAAGTGCGAGACCAAAGGAAATCCCCACCGGCACGTTGTCGGTTCGCTTTCCATGGCACACGCAGGCAAGGACACCGGCGGCAGTCAGTTCTTCATGGTTTTGAGCGAGGCCAACACGCGCCACCTTGATGGCGTGCACACGGTGTTCGGCCGGATCGTCGAAGGGCTCGACGTGCTCAAGCAGATCAAGCAGAATGATGAGCTGACCGAAGCCCGCGTGGGCGCACCAGACTCGGCGTAGGGCTAACCCCCAACCCCTAACCCCCAACCCCTAGGGTTATTGATGTCGACTTCCAACCTGCAGCCCGAAGACAAGAGAGCGGCGCTCACGGGACTGATCATCACCGCCATCAGCCTCTTCGTGATGGCGTTTACGATCGTGCTCCTGACGAACAAGAAGTTCGCAGGCGCGGAGCACGGGGGCGGAGCGCCCGCCGCGGAGACGAAGCACTAACCCTCGTTAGGTCTTAGGCCTTAGCTCTTAGCTCTTAGGAAGGTCCACTACGAGCTAACGCCTAAGAGCTTGCCCGGCGCCGCAAGCGTACCCCCCCGGATCCCGTATCAATACGGATCTCCCCACGCCCATCCCCGATCGTCCCACGCACGTAATCGTCGTTTCGCCGGGTGATCGTCATCGGGAAATCCACGTCCAGGTTGTGGCGTCCGGATTCGATGGTCACTTCGGCGCCTAACGACTGAGGGACGTGCAGCACGAAACGTCCGGAGCCGGTGTCTGCGTGCAGGCGATCCACGTCCGACGCCAGATCGAGGTCCACCGAGCCGCTCCCGCTGTCGATGATGATGTCCTTCGCGGTCACGTTGCGGAGCCTGATCGAGCCCGACCCCGAATCGACGTTGAGATCCGTCGTGGAGATGTCGCTGCCGGTTACGCCACCGCTGCCTGAATCGATCGTGAGATCGGTCCCAGAAACGCCAGTCAGCTCCACGTCGCCTGACCCCGAGTCGATGTTAACGCTACCCGAGGCATCGGTCACCTTCACTGGGCCGGCACCGGTATCCAGCGTTAGGCGACCTTTCGTGCGCGTAGCGGTCACGGATGCGGCGTGGACATCCACGATCACATTACCTTCGACGCCCGAAACGCCGGCTTCTCCCGCGCCCAGGTGAATCTCGATGTTGCTGCCAGCTGGTACGCGGACGACGACATCAGCGTATCCCTGGAAGCCGCCGCCGCGCGTGGAAATGATCACGCGGTCGCGATCCGACCAACGCCCCGAGCCGCCGCCGTCGCCAAACGTCCCGTCCCGGTTGACTTCGATTTCAGTCCGTTCGAACCAGCGGCCCAAGCCACTGCGATCATTGCCGAACGAAATCCGCGACTCCGGATAGATCACGCGGAGCGTCTCCCGGTCGCGCAACTCTCCCGTCTCGACGCGAAGGCGCGAGCCGTCGGGCCCACGTTTCGTTACTTCCACGGTCGTGGCGCTGCCACCGTCGGCCGCCTCCAACCGGATGCTGCCCACCAGGTTCCAGATCGCAATGCGATCTCCGCGGAGCGTGAAGCGCTCTTGCGTCCGGGCCTCCGTGCTGATCAGCGTCAGAGCAACTGCAGCAGCTGCCACCGTGCCTAATCCCAAACCCCTCATCCCTGACCCCTGTCTATTCATGTCCATTCCTCGCGTCGAGTGTATATCGGGCATGGGTTAGATGGCTGGCAAAGTGACACCGTTTGAACACGGCATACTCGCGCGCTTAGCCCATTTGCCCTAGGCTAGTCCTCAGCCACTAACCCCCAACCCCTAACCCCTAACCCCTAGGTTGTAGGATGCTCCCCTCCCGCGCCGATGCGTTAGCTCTCGTAAACGAGTGGACCGCGAGCGATTCCCTTCGCAAGCACATGCTCGCCGTCGAAGCGGCAATGCGCGCCTATGCAGAGAAGTTCGGCGAGGACGTGGAGCGCTGGGGTTTGGCAGGCCTGGTTCATGATTTCGACTACGAGCGCTTCCCCAACCTCGAGCACCATCCGACGGAAGGTCATCCGTCGCATGGAGTCCGAGTGCTTCGCGAGCACGGGTTTCCCGAGGACGTGCTTCGTGCCGTGTTAGGCCACGCTACGTACTGCGACACGCCCCGCGACACGCTGATGGCAAAGACGCTGTTCGCAGTGGATGAACTGACGGGTCTGATCACGGCAACGGCCCTCGTCAGGCCGAACAAAAGTCTGCACGAAGTCGAGGCGAAATCGGTTCGCAAGAAAATGAAGGACAAGGCATTTGCGCGCGGTGTCAATCGCGACGACGTCATTAACGGAGCCGCCGAACTGGGCGTCGAACTAGACTCACACATCGATTTCGTCATCTCGGCCATGCGAGCTCGTGCGGCCGATCTTGGCCTGGATGGCCAGGCCGCCGCTGCTGCGCCAGCCTCCTAGCCCTGCTCCTGGCCACTTGCCCCTAGCTCCTTGCTCCTCGTCCCTTGCTCCGTGCCCATGCACCGCGGTCCCAACACCTTGCCCGTCCTCCGCGTTTAAGAGATGAACACGGACGTACCGGACGTGACGACGGCTGCCTTGCGCGGCGTGGAGCAACCCGCGCGTAGCGTGATGTCAGATCACGTAGTTGCTGATCTGACACAGCGCTCGCGCGAGCGAGAGCTGGTCCTCGCGGCGCAAGCAGGAAACGAAGTTGCGTTCGCTGAGCTTGTGCGAGCGCACGAGCGACGCGCCTATGCAGTTGCGCGGTCGATTGTGCTCACGCACGAAGACGCGGAGGACGCGGTGCAGGAGGGGTTCCTCCATGCCTATCGAGCACTGTACCGGTTTTTGCCGGATCAGGCGTTCGGAGCATGGCTCCATCGCATCGTAGCCAATGCAGCTCTCGACATCACGCGCCGCCGCAAGGTGCGCGACGCCGAGGTGCTCAGCGAAACGATCGCTTCGCCGTTCCGCGATCCGGCGGAATCGTCGGAGTTGAGACGGCGCCTCGAAGTGGCGTTGCGCTCACTCAGCGGACGTCAGCGTTCAGTGATTGTGTTGCACGACATTGAAGGGTATAAGCACTCGGAGATCGGAAAGTTGCTGGGGATTCCGGAAGGAACGGCGCGATCCGACCTCCATCACGCCAGAGCGCGTCTGCGCGACATGCTCGGCGGACTTCGGAGCGAATTATGATCGACGTACCTAACGAGGATCGGGAGGATCAGGGCGCGCTGCCGCGGGAAACGCGGTCGGTGCTGCGTGATATCTACGCGCCCCCCGCGGACCCGGGGTACTGGGAAGCGCTCGAGGCACGCATCCTGGCGCGCGTTAGGCGCGACGGTGCGCGCGTCTGGTGGATGCACTTCCCCGACTGGATGCGTGCGGGTCTCGCCGCGGCTGCCGCGGCCATCATTCTGGTCGGCCTCATCTGGTTCCAGGATCGGCGATCCGCACAACGCATGGCCGAGGAGCGTTTGCTTCAACCGCTGATCGACGAGGTGCCGGTGCTCGTCGAGACGATGGCGGATGAGCCCAAGCGCGCCCGCGACGCCACGTTACGCTACGTCATCTCCCGCTAGTACCTCAGCATGCATCAGTCCAAGAACGTCGCGATTGCATTCCTGTTCGGCGCCGTGCTCGTCGGCGGGGCGCTTGGCTTCACGGCCGATCGCATGCTCGCGCGCGACAATCGCGGCGAGCGCTCGCTGGACATGCTCGATCGCCGCCTGTCTCTCAACGATCAACAGCGCGCACAGATCGATGCGATCCTCGACGAACGGCATCGCCAATCGATGATCGTGTTCGAGACGATCAAGCCGAAGATGGACTCGATCCGTCTCAATGCGCGCGAGCAGATGCGCCAGGTGCTCGACGCCGACCAGCGCGTGAGGTTCGAAGCCCTCGTCGCGGAGTGGAGCGACTCCACCAAACGGCGGCGCAAATGAGAATGCGGTACGCAGTCATCCTCGCCGTTTCCTTCGCGGCGATGGCGCAAGCGCGCGCACAAGCGACGCAGGCGACCGCGCGTCCCATTTCACTCACGGATGCGGTGCGGCTCGCACAGCGCAACTCACCTGCGACGGTACAGGCACGCGGGCAGATCGCTTCCGGCGGTGCGGCGCTCAGAAGCGCGTACGGCGCTTTTTTGCCTAACATCAATGTCAGTGCCTCCGCTGCGCGTAGCGGCGGTGATCGTTTCAACACGGCCGGACAACTCGTGCCGCTCGCCGGCGAGCCATGGCAGTATAACGACGGCATTTCGGCAAACGTGGAGCTGTTTTCCGGCTTCCGCCGCTTCAGCGAGCTGCGCGCGGCGAAGGCCGACATTGCGTCGGCCGAAGCGAACGAGACGCTTCAAGAGTTCAACATCGCGCTGAACGTCAAACAGCAGTACTACAACGTGCTCGCCGCCCGGGAGTCCGAGTCCGCGGCGCGATCGCAGTTGGAGCAGGCGGAGCAGCAATTGCGCGCAGCCGCCGCGCGTGTGGCGCAGGGGGCTGCGACAAAATCCGATTCGCTGCGCTCGGTGATTCAGGTCGGCAACGCACGTCTCGCGCTACTCACGGCCCAAAACAATCTGCGCGTCGGCAACGCGAGCCTAACGCGACTGATCGGATCGTCCGATCTGGTAACGGCAATCGACGATACCACGCAGTTGTCGATAAGTCTCGCAGCGGTAGACAGCGCGCAACTCGCCGCTTGGGCCGAAGATGGCCCCGCGGTGCGTCAGGCGCGCGCGAGCCTCACGGCGGCCAACGCTGCGTCGCGCACGGCACGCGCCCCCTACCTGCCCACGTTGAACCTCTCGTTCAGCCGGAGCGGGAGCGGGTTCGATAACCGCTTCGGTTACGGTGACAAACGGTATTCCTACGGCGACAACCTGCGGTTTTCCGTCTCATATCCGCTCTTCAACGGATTTGCCCGCGAAGAACAGGTCACGCGAACACGGGTACAAGAAGACATCGCCTTTGCGCAGCTGCGCGATGCCAGACTCGCTGCACAACAGCAATTCGTGCAGCACCTCGGTACCCTGCGGCTTGCGGACGAGCGCGTGCAGATCCAGCGCGCGTCCGTCGAGGCGGCAGAAGAGGACCTGCGGGTACAGCAGCAGCGATACGCGTTAGGCGCGTCCACGTTGCTGGACCTGCTCACCTCGCAGTTGACCTTGAACCAGGCGCGCGCGGCGCTCATTCAGGCACGCTATGACGCCCGCGTCGCGCGAGCGCAGATCGAAGCGCTCATCGGCCGCGAAATTCGTTAGGCATCGAGATATCACCGTGAACGCACGCATTCTCGCCGGAGCGCTGGCTGTCGTTGTCCTGGCCGGTTGCCGCCGCGGCAGGGAAATGACGGTCGAGATACCCACTGTCCCGGTCGAACGGCGCGACATCGTGCTCGACGCGACGGCGTCGGGCACGGTGGAGCCGATCAACGTCGTCGAGGTCAAATCGAAATCGTCGGGCCAGATCACGCGCATGACCGTGGAGACAGGCTCCATGGTCAATCCCGGCGAGCTCCTGGTGCAGCTCGACACGCGCGACGTCCAGAATCAATACGATCAGGCCAAGGCGGACCTGGATGCCGCCGAAGCCCGTTTGAAAGTGACCGAGGCACAGAAAAAGCGCTCGGATGAGCTTTTTCAGTAACGCATCATCACGGCGCAGGAACATGAGACTGCCCAACTGGAGCACGCGAACGCGCAGGCGGCCGTGGTCCGTGCCCGTACGAGTGCCGACATCGCGCTGCAGCGCTTGGAAGACGCGACCGTGCGCGCGCCGATCCACGGGACAGTCATCGAAAAGACTGTCTCGTTAGGCCAGGTCATCACGTCGGCCACGAGCAGCGCCAGCGGCGGAACGACCATCCTCAAGATGGCCGACCTCAACAAGGTGCGCATGCGGGCGCTGTTCAATGAGACGGATATCGGCTCGGTGCAAGCCGGCCAGGAAGCGACGGTGACTGTCGACGCGTATCCCGATCGGCCATTCCGGGGCACGGTAGAGAAGATCGAGCCGCAGGCCGTTGTGAATCAGAGCGTGACGATGTTCCCCGTGCTGGTGACGCTCGCCAACCGCGAAGGTTTGCTCAAGCCGGGCATGACGGGCGAGGCATCGGTGCTTGTCGATCGTCGTGAAGCGGTGCTGGCGGTACCTAACGACGCGGTCCGCAACGTCCGCGAGGGGGTAGCGGCCGCCGAGCAGCTGGGCCTCGACGGCGATTCGGTGCAGGCTGAGGTGCAGCGCCAGATGGCGACAGCCTTCAGCGGCGGCGGAGCAACGGGAGGTATGCCTAACGGGTCTGGCGCCGGTCGCACCGCGCGCGAGTCGCGCGGCGACGTAGCTCTTGCCGAAATCCAGCAAGGCGGTGGCCAGCAATTCCAGATGCCGGAGGTGAGCGAACAGGATTGCGCCAAGGTGCGCGATGCATTCGCGAAGCAGCCCGACGCGCAAGGGAAGTTGCAGGCGCTGTTCCAACGCATGCGCGCGGGTGAGCTGGACATGCAGCAGATGCGCAGCGAGACGGAGAAGATCTACAAATCGTTAGGTGTGGATGCCCGGGTTGCGCGTGCGTGTCAGATGCGTGAAAGAGGTCAGAGGTCGGAGGTCAAAGGTCAAGAGAGAGGTCAGAGGTCGGAGGCCACAGGTCAAAGCGCGCGCACCGGCTCGCAGCGCGGGGGTCAGTCCCGGCCGTCCACCACGACGGCCCCGGTCCCCGCCGGCGAGTTCTCCTCCATGCGCACGCGGGCGCGCCCCGCGCTCGTCTTCGTGTTCGACAGCACGGGCTACAAGCCGCGGGTCGTCCGCATCGGAGCCTCCAACCTCGATTACACGGAAGTCGTGAGTGGACTGAACGAAGGTGAACGGGTCGCCCTGCTCGCCGTCGCACAGGCGGCGGCCGCTCGGGCCCAGCAAAATGATCGCATGCGATCGATGCAGGGCGGCGGTCTCCCCGGCACGCCGCCTGGAGGTCAGCGGCCGCAGGGCCGTTAGCAGTCAGCGCTCATGCTCCTGTACGAAGTCTTTGCCGTCGCCCTCACGGCGCTCCGGGCGAACAAGCTCCGCTCGGTACTCACGATGCTGGGCATCGTCATCGGCGTTTCCGCAGTGATCGCGATGATCGCGCTTGGAACGGGGGCGCAGAAGGCCGTGAACGACCGCATTCAGTCGTTAGGTACCACTCTGCTCACGGTCATGCCCGGGCAGCAGCGCGGCGTGGGCGGTTTCACGTCGTTCGACGATCGGGCCCGCCTCACGATGAAAGACGCGCGTGCCCTGGAGGAGCGTTCGACATCGCTGGCGGCCATTCAGCCGGAGATGAACCGGCAACTCCAGATCCAATACCAGAACATGAACACCGTCACGCAGGTCGTCGGGACGACCGCGAACTTCCTGACGGTGCGCAAATACGAGATGGCGGCTGGGCGCATGTTCAACGCGGCCGAAGACAACGCGAAAGCGCGCGTGGCGGTGCTCGGCCCCGAGGTATCGAAGAACCTCGGACTCACCGCACCGGAGGCACTCGTCGGTGAGCCGATCCGCATCCGCGGCATTCAGTTCACGGTTGTGGGCGTGCTCAAGTCGAAAGGCCAGGCGTCACCCTTTCAGAATCCCGACGACCAACTGCTCATCCCAATCCAGACAGCGCGCTATCGCGTGATCGGACAAGACCGGTTACGGTCGATCAGTGTCCTCGCCACGAGCGAAGAACGCATCCCGGAGGCGATGGCTGACATCCAGAGGGTGCTGCGCCGGGAGCACCGTTTGCGGCAGAACCGCCCGGACGATTTCCAGATCCGCAATCAGGCCGACTTTCTGAACATCTTCTCCGAGACGACGCAGGTCTTCACGTACCTGCTCGCCGGGATCGCCGCGGTCTCGCTGCTCGTCGGCGGTATAGGAATCATGAACATCATGCTGGTCTCGGTTACGGAGCGCACACGCGAGATCGGCGTGCGCAAAGCGTTAGGCGCCACCAAGATCAACATCCTGTTGCAATTCCTGATCGAGGCCGTCGTTCTCTGCCTTTTAGGTGGGCTCCTGGGCGTCCTGTTGGGAGCGGGCGTGGCCACCGTCCTTCGGAGTTCGCTCCAATGGAACACGCAGATTTCTCCCGCCTCGGTGCTGCTTGCGTTCGGGTTCTCCGCCGCCGTGGGAGTGATCTTCGGTGTGTGGCCGGCTCGCCGCGCCGCGAAGCTCGATCCTATCCTCGCGCTGCGGTACGAATAGCTGCAGGTCCAGGGTGGGGGGGAGGTGTCTCATCCCTCCCCCTTCGTCTTTGGTCGCTCGGACGCTTCACGCACAACTTCCTCTACATCGCGCGCCGCTTTCTTGAGAATATCGGCGACCTTCGCGACCACGTCGCTGTCGCGAAAGTGGCGCGATCCGCTCGCATAGGTCGCTCGCGCCACGTCCTTGAAGGCGCGATGCACGTCGGCCACCGAGTCGCTCAGAATCGTCGCGCCGAACGATGCGAGACGTTCGAAGATGTCATCGACATGGCTGCGCCGCTCGGTGAGGTGGCGACGACCCTCCTCGGTAATCGAGTAGATCTTCTTTCCGCCTTCCTCGATCGAAACGGACGCGTATCCCAGGTCCTCGAGCAGCTGCAACGTTGGGTAAACCGTCCCCGCACTCGGCGCATACGCGCCACCGGCACGCTCCTCGAGCTCCTTGATGATGTCATAGCCGTGTCGCGGCTTCTCATCCAGCAGCTGCAGGATGACATACTTGAGCTCGCCCTGCTCGAAAAACCGGCCGCCTCTGAAGCGCCAACCGCCCTTAGGGCCGGCGCCGCCCGTGAACCAGTTGGCGAAATCCTTATCAAAGCTCCAGCGCGGTCGCGACGAACCGCTTGGCCCGCAGCAGTCCCAGTCAGCAAAAAATCCGGGCATCACAGCCTCCTGAGAAAAAGCCCGGAAGTACGATATATCGGAGTGGCGATATATCGCAAGATATATCTTTCCTATTAGCAACTAGGCGTTAGCTCAGAGCTCCTTAGGGGTGGTGGGAGGCTAAGAGCTAAGAACCTGAGAGCTAACGACTATGAGAGCTAAGGCCTAAGAGCCAACGCCTCTTTGAAGTATTGTTGTTACCGCACATGAAACCCCCACAAGCCGCTGGTCGCGCTGCAGATGAGGAGCCTCCTTCAGCATCACAGCTAACTAGCGAGATCGCGGTTCCGCCGGCGCAGCAGCTCGGTCATCCGGAAGCGAATCCAGTCGGCCGGCGGCTCGCCGTTCTCACAGTCACAGCGCTCGGCGTCGTCTTTGGCGACATCGGTACCAGTCCGCTGTACGCGTTGAGCGAATCGTTCCTGTTGTCGCGCGAGCGCGGGCTTCTTCCGACGCAGGACAACATCTACGGAATCCTCTCGCTGATTCTTTGGTCGCTCACGCTGATCGTGACGATCAAATATGTCGTTTTCGTCATGCGCGCGGACAACAAGGGCGAAGGCGGTGACGTCGCGCTGCTCGCGCTTTTGCTGCGCAAGGCCTCCGACAAGATGACGTCGCGCGAGCGCGCGTTGATCATCAGCATCGGGTTGTTAGGCGCGGCGTTGCTGTACGGCGATGGCGTGATCACGCCGGCGATTTCTGTCCTGGGCGCAATGGAGGGGCTCAAGGTCGCGTCGCCCGCGTTAGGCAGGATCGCGATCTGGCCCACGGTGCTGATTCTCGTCGTACTCTTCCTCATTCAGAAGAAGGGGACGGCGCGGGTGGGGAGCGTCTTCGGACCGATCATGGGCATCTGGTTCATCACGATCGCCGTCCTCGGCGTGCGCGAGATAGCGCGCGAGCCCCAGATCCTGCTCGCGGTGAATCCGTGGTATGCGCTTCGATTCCTCTTCACGCACGGAACCACTGGATTTCTACTGTTAGGCGCGATTGTCCTCGCCGTCACAGGTGTGGAAGCGCTGTATGCTGACATGGGTCATTTTGGGCGGCGACCGATCCGCGTTGCCTGGCTTGGCCTCGTCTTTCCGGCGCTCCTGCTGAACTATTTCGGACAGGGCGGACTGCTCCTGCGCGATCCGTCCGCGGTTTCCAACCCGTTCTATTTGTTGGCGCCGCGGCCGCTGCTGTACCCGCTGATCGTGCTCGCTGCGATGGCCGCGATCATCGCGTCACAGGCGCTCATCTCCGGCGCGTTTTCAATAACGCAGCAGCTCATGCAGCTCGGGTATTGGCCGCGCGTCTCGATCATTCATACGTCGAAACATGAGCGCGGGCAGATCTATATCCCCGAGATCAACGGCGCTTTGATGGTAGGCTGCCTGTTCGTCGTGCTGTATTTCAGGTCCGTGAGCAACATCAGCGCGGCGTATGGGATCGCGGTGACGGGAGCGATGGCGATGACAACGCTCCTCTTCTTTACAGTGACGACGCGCGTGTGGAACTGGCCGTTAGGCAGAGCCTTGGCGTTCGCCATCGGCTTCCTGATCGTCGACGTCGCGTTCCTCGGCGCCAACGTTCCCAAAATTCCCAGGGGCGGTTGGTTCCCGATCGTCGTCGCCATCGCCCTGTATACCGTCATGATGACGTGGCACCGCGGGCGCGCCTTGCTCCGTGATATCCTGGTGGAGCGCTCTCTGCCTGTCGACGAGTTGCTGCGCAGCTTGGAGGGAACGCGCATACCGCGCGTGCCGGGGACGGCCATTTTCATGACGTCGGAGGCCGAGGGTGTGCCGGTCGTGCTGCTGCATCACCTCAAGCACAACAAGGTGTTGCATGAGCGCGTGATCCTGCTGTCGGTGCTGGTGCGCGAGTTTCCCGACGTGCCGCAGGAAAAACGCCTAACGATCGAGCCCTTGTCGCAGGGGTTTTTCCGCGCGAAGGCATATTACGGATTTATGCAGACGCCGAGCGCGGACGAAATCGCCGCCTTGTGCACCAAGGCGGGCGTAAAGGCGAAGTACATGGATACCACGTATTATCTCGGCCGCGAGCGGCTCATACCAACGGGCCCGTCGAAGATGGCCAAGTGGCGCAAGAAGCTCTTTGCCTATATGGCACGCAACGCCCGCTCGGCGACGGAGTTTTTCGGGATCCCGCCTAACAGGGTTGTTGAGCTCGGGGCTCAGATAGAATTCTGAGCTGCGGCAAGCTCAACGTTCTCCTACCGCGGGTTGTGCGATTTCTTCACGAACATCGCGACAATCACATGACTCGCGTTATGCGGCAGCTGCCCGATGCCGGAGTGCTCAGTCTAAAGTCGACAGTCTTCAGTCTGGGGACTCAAGACCGAAGACTGAGGACTGAGGACTGAAGACTGCAGAATGTGTTAGATCGTAATGAGGGGCCGCACCTTCTTGAGTGCCGGCACGATTTTCGGCAGCGCCTGCTCGATCTTGCGTCGAACGTCTCCTTGCGGCTCCACGCGGTAGCGCATGACTCCCGGCGTCACGCCCGGAAACGCGCGCGGCGTGCTTGGCATGAGTTGGCCGCGCGGGAAGATCATCGTGCGTCCCGGCATGTCGCCGAAGAAGAAGCTGTGCTCATTCGGCAAGTCGCGCGAGCTAATCGTCTTGATGCGTACTGTCTTCGTATTGCCACCGCTGTACACGCGCAAACTGACCTCGTCGCCGGGCTTGAGCTTCTCCAGCTCTCGCGTTAGGCGCCGTGCCCGCGCGCTCGACATCGCCCAATCACCCGCGTCTTCGCTCGGCACACGCAGATCGACGTCGTTGATCGCCTGGATGCGATCGCCCTCGATGAGACCTGCCTTCGCTGCCGGGCCCTCGTCCACCACGCTCGAGACCAAAATGCCCAGGGTGTCTCGCCGGCTGCCACTCGACCCTATGCCGATGCCCAAGGACGCGCGGTCAGGACCACTCATCTCACGGAATGGGCGGCCCTCGAGCTCGTCGACGCTGACTGTTTTCACGCGCACGGTTTTCACCGCACCGTCATGCCAGACGCGCAGCTCGACCTCGTCGCCGATCTTGGCCTTGCCTAACGTGCGGATCAGACGCCGCGTCGCGATCCCTTCCATATCCTCTTCGCCGGCGTCTTCACGCGCCAGGCGGAGATTGACTCCGTTGACGGACTGGATGCGGTCGCCCTCTTCGAGACCGGCCTTCGCCGCTGGACCGTCTTCGGTCACATCGGTTACGAGCAGGCCTAACGTATCGCGCAGGCCGCTCGACTCGGTCGTTATGCCGAGCCGCGGCCGATCGCGATCGCCGATCGCAAATGCATAGCCGAATGCCCCTGCCTCGCGACGCGCTTTCTCGAGCTCCTCGCGCGCGCGCTCGGCACGCCGCTCGGCCTCGCGCTGCTGTCCCATCGCGGACGCCGCGGGAACCAGCAACAACGCCGTAAAGCCGAGCGCAAGAGTTTTTCTATTCATAGGTAGTTTCCCCCTGATATCCACTCGTGAGTCACGCCTGTCGCTCTCAAGGGTTGCTCGCGTGGCGGACCCCGGCGGACACAGGCGATATTGGGTGCTATGGGAGCAACCACCAGCGTCGGCAGCCCCGACCGAGAGACATTCTACGAGCATTGGCAGGATGAGGGCGACGCAGCCTTCCTCTATCGCGAATTAGCGCGCGCCGAGCCGGACCCGAATCGGCGCAGCGTGTTCGCGCGATTAGCTGACGTCGAGGACGAGCACATGGCGATTTGGGCTCGCGTGCTGACCGGTAACGGGACGATGCGCCCGTTCCGGCCATCCACCCGCGCCAGGCTCATGGCCTTCATCGGGCGGCTATTCGGCGCGCAGACGTTGCTCAACCTCCTGCTCCGTGAAGAGGGGAGAGAAGTCAAAGCATATCTCGACCTCCACCGGAACTTGCCGAGCGGCGGGACGGGATCTGCCGAGGCACTGCAACTGGCGCGTGAAAGCGCGACCCACGCGACAGAGCTCGCGACGCTCACGCACGGCGAAGGCGCAAGTGAGCCGTGGCACCGGATCGCTTCGGGCGGGTTCCTGCGCAACGTCGTGTATGGATTCAATGACGGCCTAACGGCGAACTTCGGACTTGTCGCCGGTGTCCTCGGCGCCAGCACAACGTCGCAGCATAGTGTGGTCATCGTTGCCGGGGTGGCGGGGCTCGTCGCGGACGCGCTTTCGATGGGATCGAGCGGTTACCTCGCCGCGAAGAGCGAGCAGGAGGTGTACGCGCACGAGATCGCGATGGAGCGGGATGAGATCGCGATGATGCCCGAGCTCGAGCGCGATGAATTGGCGTTGCTCTATGAGGCGCGCGGTGTGCCTGCGGAGACAGCGAGACAACTCGCTACGAGTGCCCTCAACAGTCCTGAGCGTATGCTGGATGAAAAAGTCCGCATGGAGCTCGGCATTGGTGAGCGGACGATGTCTCCTTTGCGGGAAGGATGGGTGACGGGGACGGCGACGGCGTTCGGCGCACTGATTCCCGTCGCGCCGTTTTTTATCCTCGAGGGAGGGATGGCCATCTGGACGTCGTTCACGCTTGCGATGGCATCGCACTTTCTCGTTGGCGCGGCGCGGTCCGTGTTCACGGGGCGCGGCGCTTTGCGCTCGGGGCTCGATATGTTCGTTGTCGGCCTGGGAGTGGCCGTGGTCGGGTATCTCGTTGGGGAATGGATTAGCCGGCTCCTCGGCGCCTAACGACTCATCAATTCCAGCTGTGAGCTGCGGAACCAAAGCTGTCAGCCGACAGCCATAAGCCATCAGCTGTCAGCAGCTGAAGCCGAGGTTCTGGTAGCTGAGAGCTTAGTTCAACGCGCGTGCAACCCTCCGGTCAACTTGCGTCACTCAACAATGACGATAACCCGGAGTTGTCATGTCCATCGTACGGCAGATCGTTGCCATCCTCGCTATCTGTGCCCTGAATACTGATGCAATAGCGCAGGGCCAGGGTTCCGGCCGAGCGGGAAAGCGCCTGGTACTGGCGCGAGACTTCGAGATCGCTCTCGCGCGTTCCGCCGCACCGAAAAGTGTCTCCGACAGCGCGGAGATATTGGTTCTAACCGATACAGGGTACGTAGTGGCGGTCCGGGGAAAAAACGGCAACGCGTGCCTGGTCGATCGGAGCTGGCCCGAAAGTCTCGAACCTCACTGCTTCGATGCCGAAGCACGTGGGACAGTGATGCAGGCGGCTCTGCTGCGCGGAGCGATGTTGCAACAGGGCGCAACACACGAGGCGATCACCCGCGCCATCGATGAGGGGCTTCGCACGGGTCGTTTACGTACACCGACGCGACCCGCCATGACGTACATGATGTCGGCGGCGCAGGTGCTGTACAATGAGGAGGGGAAACGAGTAGGTGCGTGGCAACCTCATCTCATGATCTACTACCCGCACCTAACGAGTGAGCAGCTGGGCCTGGGCACTACACCAAGCACCGACGCCGCGGTTGTCGTTGACGCGGGCAAGCCCTGGTCCAACATCATGATCGTCGTGAAGAAAGCCGTAGCGGTCGAGGGCCACGCTGGAACGCGCTGACACGGAGGACCGCGCTCGCGTCAGCGCGGTTGTACACAGCGGAGACGAAGGCGCTTTTCGCGGGTTGTACGCGCGACATACGCCGGCGATGTACGCGCTCGCGCTGCGTCTTCTCGGAGACACACCTAACGAGGCGGAAGACGTGCTGCAGGAAAGCTGGATCCGGGCGCTGCGCGGAATGCGGACGTTCGCGTGGAACTCGACGCTCCGCACGTGGCTGTGCGCGATCGTGGTCAACTGCTGCCGGGAACTGTGGCGCAAGAACCGCGAGCAAGTGGTCGTCCCGGAAGAAGAAGCGGTCAACGAGGATTTGACAACACGGATCGACGTTGGAGCGGCGCTCGCGCGTCTGCCAACGGGCTATCGGGCCGTCCTCGTCCTGCACGACATCATGGGTTTCACGCACGAGGAGATTGCCCAGCGTCTGAGCATCGAGGCGGGTACCTCGAAGAGCCAATTGTCGCGGGCCCGGCACGCCATGCGTCGCATGCTCGGCCCACGAATCTCAGTGCCTAACGGGTAAGGATATATTATGCCATCAGAATCGGATGCGGGCGACGCCCTCGACGAGCTGCGCGAGCTGCCGCGGGAGGTTGCTCCCGACGCCAAGGTGCAGGACCGCGTGATCGGTGCACTGCGCGCGGAAGGGTTGCTGCGCCCACCTGCCGTGCGGCGCAGCGTCATTCCCTGGCTGCTCGCAGCCGGAGTGGCGGTCGTCGCGTTTGGGCTTGGGACGATCGTCGGCAGCAGCTCGGGCGAGGCCGCATCTGACGCCACGTTCGCGCTCATGTTGTACGGGGGACGGACTGGCAGCGACTCACTGGAACATGCGCAGCGTGCCGCTGAGTACCGGCAATGGGCTGGAGCGACACACGCAACAGGACGTGTCATTGGCGGCGAGGCGTTAGGCGACTCCGTGCGCGCGTTTGGCGCTCCGGTGCAGGCCAGTGGCGACCTGGTCGGCTACTTTCTGATCATCGCGCCGGATCGCGCCGCGGCTGTGCGTCTGGCATCCGGATGCCCGCACATCAGATACGGCGGGACCGTCGTTGTGCGTGAGGTCCTTCCGACGTAGCTATTCTAGACCTGCGCTCATCGGAGATCGACATGGGGCTGCTCAGCCGCTGGCGTCCGCGGCACATCCTCCTTGCGTGGATTGGCTATTGGCTCGCACTCGCCCTCGTCACTGTGGGCCGCGCGATCCCGGCCGTGATCCGCGCGACGCGACCCGATGCGAAGGGCGGTCTCAGCGCCGGCATGGGCGATGGCGGCTTGAACTTCACCGTCATGGAAGGAGACACCACAACGTGGTCGGGAACCGCATCGCTGCTCGAGCTGGCCCTGTGGGTTGCTGTACCGCCGGTGCTCCTCTGGCTTGCGTGGCTCTTTAGCCGTCCCAGGCGCGATGTGCGCGAGGAGAAAGCTCCGGCATTAGCGGCGCCGCCCCCTGAATTGTTTGCGCCGCCGCGCTGGAAGGAGCCCGCGAAGCGAGAGACCGAGGACTGAAGACGCGAGACTGAGGGACTCGAGACTCTCAGCATGTCGTTGCTCTCCGCGGCGGTCTTGATGTTTTTCGTCATGGACCCGTTAGGCAACGTGCCGCTCTTTCTCGCGGCCTTACGGAATGTCGCCCCTGCGCGCCAGCGTCGAGTCATTGCGCGCGAGCTGATCGTGGCGCTCCTGATACTCGTCTTCTTTCTCTTTGCAGGGCAGTACATCCTCGACGTCCTGCATGTTTCAGCGACAGCGTTGCGGATTTCGGGCGGCGTAGTTCTGCTGCTCATCGCGCTGCGCATGATTTTCCCCACGCCGGATAGGCCGCTGCGCGAAGATGTTTCTGGGGAGCCGTTTATTGTGCCGCTCGCGGTTCCATACACCGCCGGACCGTCTGCGCTGGCCACTGAGCTCTTGCTGGTGAGCCGCGAGCCCGAACGCTGGCCCGTCTGGTTAGGCGCGGTGTTGATCGCCTGGGTGGCGACTGCCGCGATCCTCTACTCCGCCACCGGAGTGAGCCGCTTTCTTGGCGAACGAGGGTTGATCGCGATCGAGCGTTTGATGGGAATGCTGCTCATCACGGTCGCCGTGCAGATGTTGCTGGATGGCCTCGGCCTCGCGCTAGCGCGTTAGGCGCTCCAGCCTGATGTACGAGGAGAGCGCGTAATAGCCGCGCCGAGTGGTGGTCTGTGCCGCGGCGTAACCACTCAGCCGCCCGTCGCGGTGGCGGAGCCAGAGCATCGTGCGGTGCTCACGGCGGGCGAGATCCGGAGCACGTAACTGCACGAGCGCGGCACCGCTGACGATCCCGTTCCGCATGAGCACGTTCGTAAGCGGAACCTCCGCGCCGTTGACGCTGAGCTGCGAGCCACGCGCCAGCCGCACGGCCACTGGCACGCTGTCGGAGTATGTATAGATGAACCCGCGCCAGTCGCCGTAGAGCCTTTCCAGTTGCGCCGAGTCAGAAGCTGGAGTTGCCGGGCTGGGAGCGCTCGCGCGCGCGGCGCGAAGACCGGCCGCGAAACGTGGAATCGCAGCAGCGGTCAGTTCGTTTACAATCGCTTCGGTAGCGGATGGAACGCTCTTATTCAGCAGCACCGCGATCACTACACGCTCTTCGGGATACAGCGCGAGAAATGTGGACACTCCGGGCATGCCGCCGCCGTGCGCCACGCGCCTAACGCCGAACACGGATCGCATCCCCCAGCCTAGACCGCGCGTGGCCCCATTACCCTCGGGCGCCACATCGCGCTGCATCTCCTGTAACGTCTCGCGCGGGAGTATGGGTCGCTGGCCAGGGAGCCGAGCGCCGAGATGAAAGATGCCAAACCGCACCAGGTCGTGGGCGCTGGAGTACACCTCCGATGCGCCGGGGTGGTCGAACGTGTAATACGGGATCGGTTTGTTGTCCGCGTCATAGCGTTGCGCCGGCCGGCCTGCGGGACCAGCGGGTGGCCCAACGCTCGTATTCGTTAGGCCCAGCGGACCGAACACTTCGCGGCGCATGAACTCGGCATAGCTCACCCCGGATTTCCGCGCAATCACGTAATCGAGAATGCCAAAGCCGAGGTTGGAGTATTGGTAGTCGTCGCCAGGCGGGAAGACTGCGATGCCATAACGCTTGATCGTAGAATCCATCGGCGGCCGCGGGTCGCCTTCATCTTCATAAAAGAACTGATAGTGCAGCGGGAGGCCCGCGGTGTGCGTGAGCAGCCGCTCGATCGTAACATCGTCCGCCTTACCTTCGCGGGCGGCGACCCGCACGCCGCCGAGGTAGTGGTTCACGGGAGACTTGAGCCTAACGAGCTCGCGCTGAACCAGCAACATGACTCCGGTAGCCGTGAATGGCTTGGAGATGGACGCGAGCGAATAAGGCGTGTGCGGCGTTGCCGGGATCCTGCGTTCCAGATCCGCGAATCCAGCGCCTGTTTCCCAAAGGATTGCATCGCCTCGCGCGACGGCGACGGCGACCGAAGGAATCGCGTTTGCGCGCATGACCGAATCGATCACGGCGCGCACGCGAGAGAAATCCGCAGGCCTGGGGGGCTGCGCGCCAACACGTGCCCCAAGAAACACTGCGCAAGCCGCAAGAGCGCTAAGGAATCGCACCGTCGAGTATCCTAACGAGTTTCGCACGATCGATATTACCCCCCGATACGAGGCAAACGACCTTGCCGAGATCGTCGTTGGCATTCAGCGCCGCGGCGAGGGCGGCGGCGCCAGCTCCCTCCGCGACAACATGCGTGCGCTCGACGAGGAGACGCACCGCCTCGGTAATCTGCTCCAGTGAAACCACCCGCGCTCCAGCGAGCACGTTGCGGACGAGAGGCCACATTTCGTCGAGCACGCTGCGACTGCCGATGCCGTCGACGAAGCTGGCCGTGTAGGTCGTCTCGACCGGACGACCTGCGGCCAGCGAAGGCGTAAGTGGTGCCGCGGTATCCACCTCGACGGCATAAACCTTTGCGTTAGGCGCAACCTCGCGCAGAGCCGATGCAATCCCACTGCTCAAGCCACCGCCCCCGTAGGGCACGAGTACCGTATCGACATCAGGGAGATCTTCCGCCACCTCGAGGCCGATCGTCCCGTTGCCAGCGATGACGGCGGGATTCGACACGGGGTGTACGAAGAATCCGTGAGCATCGCGCCACGTATGCGTGACGATGATGTCCCACCATTCCAAGAAGGGGACCCTAACGATCGAGGCCCCGAGACGCTCGACAGCATCTGTTTTTGCGGCGGGAGCGTGATCGGGCACGACGACGCGGCACGGCACACCGAGCACCCGTGCGCACCACGCGACGCCCTGAGCCATGTTTCCTGCGCTGGCGGTCCACACACCTTCGCCAACCGCGGAAGGATCGGCCTGCAGCAGCGCGTTGGAGGCGCCGCGAATTTTGAACGAACCGATGGGCTGCAGATTCTCGAGCTTGAGGTAGATGTCGCGATCAGCAGCGAACCTAACGAGCGGTGTGCGCACGGCATACTGCGCGACACGGGGCCGCGCAGCGCGTATCTCCCCTATGGGTATGAGCGCCGGAAGCGGCGTGACCGGTGCGGACTCAGTGCGCATGCTCACGCATGCCGCCGATTGCGACGCGTGTTCCGACGCCTTCGGTCAGGGCGCGTTTATAAAGGTACGCGGCACACGCCACGTCCTCGACGGCCAGGCCTAACGACTTGAAGAGCGTGACGTCGGTGTCGTTCGCGCGACCCGGGACAGCGCCCGTGACCAGTTCGCCCAGCTCGCCGCGAATATGCGCGTCGGTGATAGCGCCTTCGGCGCGCGGCATGAGAAAGTCGCCAGCTTCGGCCATCGTCGATTCGCGGCGATCGACGTAAAGCTGCGCGCGGGCAACCGCCGCGGTGTCGAGCTCGCGTACTCGTGGGATGCTGCCGCCGACGGCGTTGATGTGGGCTCCCGGCGCGATCCACGCGCCGTGCAGTACAGGTTCACGCGAGGCGGTGACTGTGCAAATGATGTCAGCTCCGCCGACCGCATCCTGAGCCGTAGCACACGGCTCGACGTCGATATTCAGTCGCTTTTTTGCCATGCGCGTGAAGTCATCGCGCCGCTTTTCACTCCGGCTCCACACACGAACACGCCGCAGGGTGCGCACGCATGCCATCGCCTCGAGGTGCGTAAGGGCCTGGACCCCTCCTCCGAGGAGCGCAAGGTCGCCAGCGTCTTTGCGGGCGAGGTGCTGGGTCGCGAGACCGGAAACAGCGGCTGTCCGTATTGCTGTGATCGAGCTGGCGTCGATGATCGCGCGCAGCTGCCCATTTGTCGTCTCGAAGTACAACACGACGCCGATGTGGGATTCATACGGCGTCGCGTCGTTCCCCGGGAAGACGGTGATGAGCTTGGCGCCTAACGCGTCGCCGAGCAGCGCCGGCATGAGGGCGAAAGCGTTAGGTGAGTCCGGGAGGCGCACCACCTGGCGGAGTGGCAGCACGGCTTCGCCCTTTGACGCGGCGGCAAGTGCGTCGGCCATGAGGTCGATGCACGTCGCCATGGAAAGGAGACGGGCGACGTCTGCGTGCGTGAGGATAAGGGTGTGCACAGAAAGCGCGCTCTGCGCGATCATTCTGGTGCCCAAGCAACGGTATGTCTATGGGCTGAGATATCAAACGGTCAAAAGCTCCACCGCGGACTCACACGGACGTGAACGGCGACAACGCACGGAGAACAAGTCATTTTGTGAATACACAAAGGCGGGTCTCTGTTATTGCAGTACCAATCCGCCTGAATCCGCGGCTGCGCCCTTAAACGAATCGCCCCGTCGCCGAGCGCTCGGCGACGGGGCGTCAAGGTTCTTGTGGGAGCGGTCAGCTCATTTCTTCCAGAAGTAGAGGACGAGACGTCCGTCATCTGTTACTTCGGCGCCGATCACATCTCCGGGTTCGGGCTTTTGCGCGTGCTCGTTGATCGCCTTCACAACGAAGTCGTGTTTCTTGAGCTCGTCTTGCAACGCCTTGATTGCGTCTTTGTTCTTCTCCAGCGACTCCTTGAACTTTGGCTCATCGGGGTTGCCTTCGACCAATGGGCGCGCATCAACAAGCTCGATCTTCGGTGCGCTGTCGGCCTTGAACATGCCGACCTTGGTCATTGTCGCTGCGGAGTTGTCGATGACCACGATGATAGTGGTTGCCGTTGGCGCCTTCGCGACTTCGCCTTTGGCTTCTTTGCGCGTGGTATCCTTGCGCGTGGTGTCTTGAGCGGCGGCGGGCGTGACTCCCAACGCGACTGCCGCGAACGCGGCGGCCGTTAGAAGAGCAAGTCTTTTCATACTGCCTCACGAGTGAACGGAGGGGCGGCGCAGGCCCCATGTGCGTCGCACTCCTCGAACGGTGATCACCGTTTGAAAGCTGGGGCCGCTTGCGATTTGCGCGTTCGTCGCGCGATTCGCGATCACAAACAATAGATGCATCGCGCATAACGCGCGTGCGATCTACGTCACACAATGTGTTTTCAACTTCGCTACTCGTTATGCACGGATGAGCTCGCGTCTCGGAGCTCGGCCTCGGAGCTTCTAAACAACCAGGTTCAGCAGTCGGCCGGGGACGAACACGATCTTGCGCGGCTCGCCTGTGACGTGCTTAGCAATATTGGGATCGGCGAGCGCGGCTTGGAGCACGGCATCTTGCACCGCGTTAGGCGCGATTTGCACGGTGCCCCGCAGCTTCCCGTTCACCTGCACGGCGAGCTGGACCAATTCCTCGCGCGCCACTTCCGCGTCGTACGCCGGCCAGCCCGAGTCCATCACACTGACATTATGGCCCAGTTTCTCCCACGCTTCCTCGGCCATATGCGGTGCGAAGGGTGCGACGAGCTGAATGAGCGGCTCGACTTCCGCGCGATGCGGTGTGCGCTCGTTCTTCCGCAGCACATTCACGTACTCCATCATCGCCGCAATCGCGGTGTTGTAGCCCAGCGAAGCGATGTCGTCCGTAACCTTCTTGATTGTCTGATGCAGCTTCCGCATGACAAGCGGATCCGGCGAGCCATCAGCGCTCGCCGCGCTTACAGACGACCAGAGACGATCGAGGAACCGCCTAACACCTGAGATGCCCGCGTCGCGGAAATCGCCCCCTTCCTCGAACGGTCCCAGGAACATCAGGTACGTCCTGAATGTATCCGCTCCCCACTGCGCGAAATAAGCGTCCGGCACCACGACGTTACCGTGTGTCTTGGACATCTTCGCGCCTTCGCGGATGATGTGTCCGTGTGCACGGAACTTCTTGAAAGGCTCCTCGAAATCGAGGTAGCCCATGTCGTGCAGGACCATCGTTAGGAAACGTGCGTACAGCAGGTGCAATACCGCGTGTTCGTTTCCACCGATGTAGGAATCGACAGGCAACCAGCGCTTCGTCAGCTCCGCATCGAACGGGACGTCGTCATGCCCCACGCTGGGATAGCGGAGGAAGTACCAGCCGCTGTCGAGGAACGTGTCCGACACGTCGGTCTCGCGACGCGCGTTCCCGCCGCATTGCGGACAGTGCACTTCGTACCACTCCTTGTGACGCGCGAGCGGCGACACACCCGAATCGTCAGGCTTGAAGTTCGGGATGTCCGGCAGCTCAACGGGAAGGTCCTCCTCGGGAACTGGGACTGTCCCGCATTTGTCGCAGTGGATAATCGGAATGGGCGGGCCCCAGTAGCGCTGGCGCGAGATGCACCAATCGTGCAGCCTGTAACTAACGGTCTTGCTGGCGCTCCCCTTGGCCTCCAACCACTGGACGATTGCGCGATGCCCGTCCGCGACGCTCTTGCCGTCGAACTGGCCTGAGTGCACGAGACGACACCCCTCCGTGTCGGCCATCGGTTCGTGCACGGGGGCCGATGCCGGCTCGTTCTGCCGCGCGATGACGCGAACAATGGGCAAGTCGAACTGCTTGGCGAATTCGAAATCGCGTTCATCGTGCGCCGGTACACCACCGATGGCGCCTGTCCCGTAATCCATGAGTACGTAGTCGGCGACCCAGATCGGAATGGGTCTGCGGGTCGCCGGGTTCAACGCATAGCTCCCCGTGAACGCACCCGTCTTTTCCTTGTTGACCTTGCGGCTCACGATGTCCTGGCGCCCCGCGCGCTCGCGGTAGGCCATGACTTCATCCCACTGTGCGTCCGTCGTTATGCGCTCGACGAGCGGGTGTTCCGGTGCCAATGCCAGATACGTCCCGCCAAACAACGTGTCGGGCCGCGTCGTAAACACTTTGATGACGTCCGGCTCGGCTTTGATCTCTTGAGTCACCGTTACCGTACTGGATCCTGCCTGTTCGAACGGATCCAACACGCGGAATGAGATCTCGGCGCCTTCGGACCGGCCAATCCAGTTGCGCTGAGTCAGCTTTGTAGACTCTGACCAATCGATCCAGTCCAGGTTTTTGAGCAGACGCTCGGCGTAATCAGAGATCCGGAAGAACCACTGCGCCAGCATCCGCTGTTCGACCGGCGTGCCGCACCGCTCGCAGTGGCCGCCGATCACCTGCTCGTTCGCAAGAACGGTCTTGCAGCTGGGACACCAGTTGACCGCGGCCTTTTTGCGATAGGCAAGCCCGCGCTTGTACAGCTGCAAAAAGACCCACTGCGTCCACTTGTAATAGGCCGGATCGGTGGTGTCGACAGAATACCGCCAGTCGACCATCAGGCCGGCGCCATCCAGCTGTCTCCGGAAGTTGGCGATGTTCGCCGGGATCAGGCGCATCGGGTGCTCATTCACCTTGAGCGCGTAGTTCTCGCTGTGGATCCCAAAGGCATCGTAGCCCAGCGGCTCGAAGACGGTGTGCCCCTGTAGCCGCTGGAATCGTCCATAGATGTCATTTCCCGTGAAGGCGAAGAGGTTGCCGACGTGCAGCCCTTCGGCCGAGGGGTACGGGAACATCATCAGCACATACAAGGGATTCCGCCCATGCTCGAGGTCCGTCTCGTGCGTTCCTCGCTCACGCCACCGCGTCTGCCATTTCGATTCGACGGCGGCGGGATCGTAGCCGGCTGTGACGCCGGTTTGAGCGTGCGGCTTATGGGTGGTCATAGTGTGCTGCGCCGGGATGGGAGATGCGCACCTCGCTTCACGTTCCCGGCGATTCGCTGGAGTCTTTGTGCGGCAATCTAGCGTGGACGAGTCGCCGAGTGTTGGCCGCCCCGTGAGCGCCCAGAAGCGCGGGGACGATCGCGAGCAATGGTATCTGCTCTACGCTGGTCTGCTAGGTGCTTCGCTGCTGAGCGGCGGCCTCTGGCTGATGCGGGGCCTCATCTCGCGAGCGACCGCGGTGGAGCTGATTGCTGGGATCGTACTGGTGCTGGGTGTCGGCGCCGTCTTCAGCGCCATCGCGGGCTTTTTCCTCTTGTCGAAGAGAGTCGACCGGGCGAGCGAGGACGTCTCGCGGGCCTTGGACGGGATCGCCCAGGGCACCCTGCCCAAGGTCATCCACGCTCCACGGGGCCTCGGCCGAGAGGCGCGTTTGGCCGGGGCGGCCGCCGCTGCCCTGACGCGACTCCGCACCTGGATCGAAAAATCGCGCGGCGGGATCATCGCCATCGAGCAAGAACTGCGCACCATGCGGGCCCCCTTGCCCCGGCTGCAGGAAGCCGTGAATGCGACGTACACGCACTTGAACGAGGTCACTCGTGAGGCGCGTTTCCTCTCCGCGTCGGCGACCGAGCACACGGCGCTGACTCAGCGCGCCTGCGTCCTTGCATCTGTCATCGGCCAGACGCACCGCGACACGGCGGCGTTCGCAGATCGCGTGAGCGCGGCCGTGAACGACGCGTCCTCGACGTTGTCCGACTGCGCGGCGCGGACTGAAGAGCTTCGAGGGTTAGTGCATAGGCAGGAAGAAGAAGCTGCGCGCTGCCTCGAGGCCGATCGCCAGCTGAGCGAATACCTCGTCGCCGTCACTAAGACAGCCCGGCGATTCAAGCTGCTCGCCCTGCATGGCGCCATGGAAGCCGCCCGCGCGGGTGCGCGCACTGAGACGACCGGCACTGACGGCGCAGAGTTTCGTGTGGTCGCCCTGGAAGTGCGACGCCTCGCCGTCGATCTGGCCAAAGCAACAGACGATACCGTGCGCACGATGGACGCCTCGCGCCGCGCGCTCCAGGCGTTGCACACCGCCGCCGCGCAGGGCGAGCGTCACGTGGACGCGGCCCGCGCGGCCTTGTCGTTAGGCGTAGCGGCGATGGAACAAGCGACGGCCGCGGTGTCGGCGCGCAAGGCGGACGACAGCGCGCTCGCGGAAGCAGGCACGGAGCTGACGATCCTAACGAGCGCAATCCGCGAGCGCGTGGCCGGCTCCGCCAAGGGTAACGGCGACGTGGCCGACCGGCTGGCGATGCTGGACCGTTTCCTCGCGGACGCGAACGCCGCGACGCGCGAGTTCGAGCAGGCGTTGGCGCTCGTCGAAGCCACCACGGCGCGCGCGCGCGAGACGGTCACCGCCATCGCCGATCCGGCCCAGGCTCCTGCGCCTAACGTGCGCTCTTCGCGCCGCGCGCCCAAGAAGCGTCTGCACAAGGCGCCGAACGTGTCTTCCACAGCGCGAGCGAGCGCATGGGCACCGTCATTCCCGCCGGCGTAGAACGGACCCTCGGCAGGCGCGTGATGATGGTCGTCGTCGGCGTGCTCGTGGGTCTTGGGATCATGCTGGTCATCGCCGTCCCACGCATTGCCACGCGTCTGGCTGAAGAACGCGCCAGCGCTACGCTCGGCGAGATCGCGGGGAACGCGGTGTTGCTCATCGACCGCACGCTGGCCGATCAACGCGCTCAGCTTCGGTTGCTCGGATCGGCCCCGCACGTGATCGACGCGGTTCGCGCCGGAGCAGCAATCGCCGAGCGCGAGAACCTGAGCGGGCGAGCGATCAACGAGTTGGAGCAGCGATTCGCCGCGACGCGCTCACTCGATGTCAATTCACGGGTGCTCAGCTACTTCCGCAACGAGCTCGATGCGTTAGGCGCCGCCGAAGTCATCATCACCGAAGGGAGCGGGCTCAACGTCCTCGCCACGTCGCGGCCATCGGACTTCGTGCAGCGCGACGAAGAGTGGTGGCGTCTGGCACAGGATACCGTCGTGCGCCCCGCTGAAGTCGACCTGGATGAGTCGACAGGGCGGAACGTCATTGTTCAGGCCGCGCCCGTGCGCGACAACGCATCGACCCGCGGCAAGGCTGAAGGCGTGATCAAGGTGGGCTTTGACGCTGCCTCGCTGCAGTCCGCGCTGCAGGCACTCACCCGGCAGGGTGTCGCCATGGAGATCATCGACCAGAGCGGACGCCTCGTGCTCTCGAGCACGGGAGCCGTGGATTCCGCGAAGCGCGATGTGCAGGCGCTCAGGCGCCTAACGAGCGAGCGGATGGGGAGGATGCACTGGCGTGGAGTTGAAGCCTTGGCGTCCATCCGCCTGGCGAACCGCGGAGAATGGTATGCCGTCGCGATCACCCCGCGGCGCACGGCGCTCGCGTCGTTGCGCTCCGTGTGGATCATCGTCGCCGCCGCGGCGGCAGTGGTGGCGGTTCTCGTGCTCGGCGCTGCCTTGTTCACCAACCG
>DATFBW010000483.1:0-2156 GCA_035253645.1 Gemmatimonadaceae bacterium
CGTTCTTGGTTCAGGTTCGTGCGTGGGTCCTGAATGCAGCGACTCCCAACCGACTCGCAGTTTCTTCTTCCCAGGCCGTCAGCTGGGCCTGTGCGGCAGCTGGCTATAACATGAGGTTTGCCAGCAACTCTGCTCGCTCCGCGCTCTCACGTTGCCACTCCACCTTGCGGTCGAACCATGCGGCAAGTTCGGCGAGAGCAGCAATGGCTTCCGCCTTGCGCCCAACCTTTGCGAGGCCATACGCAACGGTCTCGGGACCAGGGTGCACATGGCTCCAGCCAAGGTCTTCCATCGTAGCGATCAAGTCGTCCACCGTGTCGACTCGATGAAGAAAAGGTATCGCCTCTTCCCGGACACACTGTCCAAGGCGGCCGATCAGATTCGGCTCGTCCAGATTCCAGCCCCACTCGCCTCCAAGTCGCCAACCATGGCTGAGTGCGATGGTAGGAAATGGCACGAACAGCGGTTGAACGAAGACATGAGCGTAGAACATCCGCGGGTCTAAACTGCTCGCCAGCGCAACACCGCGAAGCGTGTGAGTGACCGGAGTCAAGAAGAGCAGATCTGCCTTTGCTTGCGATCCAGGAAGATACGGCGCAAGCCTGTGTGTAACGGATGACGCCTCTCTCTTTGTCATACGAACCCGAACCACGAACGCCGGAACCAGAACCGAGAACCCAAGGAACACGAATCTGAACCACGGAACGTTGGAACCCCCGGAACCCTTGGAACCGCGTGCGCCCGCTAAGCAATATCGTCGAGCATGTGATCGGGCGAAGCGTATTGCGAGAGGCGCGCGCGCGCAGCGGCGCAGCGGTGGGCATCGATGAGCCCGGTGTTCTCCGCGAGAAAGATGATGTACCCGGCCACGCCCTTGAGGAACCGCAGGCGCGCCTCGGCGCTGATCGAGTAGAAGCGAGCGCGCTGACGATAGCCGGCGGGTGAGTGATCGCCAAGCGCCGCCTTGTCCGCCCGCCCGCCGGCCGCGAGCACGTAGAGGAAGTTGTATTCGAAGAAGAACATGTGTTCCGGGCTCGGGGGCAGCGCGTCGAGCAGCGCGCGGCAGGCGGCTGGAGACGCGAATACGGCGTCGACCTGTGCATGTTCGATTGGCGCGAGCGACGTCGTGATGAACGTCCGCGCCATCGCGCGCTCCGTGGGATCGTCACTGAACGCGCCAGCCAGGGCCATATCGACCGTGAACCGGTACCAGTCGTTCCACAGCGCGGCGTCCGCTGGATCGCTGGATGTCGCGAGTGCCACGCCCATCTCGTAGGTATAGCGCCCGCTCGTTTTGATCTCGAGCCGACCTCCCGTCACCTCACCCATGACGCGATAATTTTCGGCCGACTTGCCGGATCCCGAATGGAAGCCGACGCTCGCGCCGAAATGCCGGCACACCGTCCACTGCCGCTCGATGAGCGAACGGAGCGCCGCGTTGTCCGGATACGGTGTGTTCTTTTGAAAGCCGAATGCAGGAGCCACGAAGTGGATCGGCATGTCGAGCGCCCGGCACAGGGCGAGCATGACGGCCGTTGTCTCCGGCGCGGTCAGGCCGGGCAATTCGTCAATCGACAGCTCGCGCAGGTACTGACGCCCTGCGTCGGTCGTAAAGGCCTGGTCGCGCGCGGCGCGATACCGTTCGTCGCGCCGCTTCATTTTCTGCATCGCCGGCCAGACGTACGCCAGCAGCTTCGACAGATCGGCATCGTCAATCGTCAGACCGGCGGCGGCAACTTCCGCCCGCACGCGAGCGACGAGCGCGTCGGGCACGTGCTGCGCGACCCACCTGGTGGCATCGTCGGCGACCGTCGTCTGCGCCAGTTCCGGCGAAAGATCGAACGTGATGTAGCTGGCCAGGAGGCAGCCCCGCACCAGCGCGTCCTCGCGCGAGTCGAACTTGCCGCCGATCGGCTGATGGTCAGCGTTGAAGCTCCAGGCGATTCGACGGCGGTGGAATCCGTGGCGCAGCTTCGAGAGGACGCAGCCGTGGCTCATGCCCTCGACGCTCTGCCCCTGGTGACCCTCGGGAACGCTGGTACCGATGAACGGGAAGGGTACGGTGTCGAGCGCACCGGCGAGCATCGCGTCGACATCGAAGACGAGCTCTCGCGGAATGCTGTTCTGATTCGCCGTCACTCCGAGGTCGAGCGCAC
>DATFBW010000484.1:0-19229 GCA_035253645.1 Gemmatimonadaceae bacterium
CACCCACGACATCGATGTCCTTCGCGGTCCCGAGGACAGCCTTGAGACCGGTGCGCACCACCGTGTGGTCGTCGGCGAGCACGACACGTATGAGATCACTTTCCATGGCCACCTCGTTATGACACTAAGCTCGGGTCCGCATGCGCGGCAGGCGTTATCACGGCGGGTGCTAAAGGCGCCACCGCAACGATGCGCGTTCCCATCCCTGGACGGCTGTGAATCTCGAGCGTTCCGCCCACGAGCGCTACGCGTTCTCGAATCAGATTGAGACCGACTCCGGATTTCAGGTCAACCGACGCTGGATCGAAGCCACATCCATTGTCCGAGATGCCGAGCCGGGCCGCGTGTGCGTTGATGCCTAACGATACCGTCACGAGCGACGCCGCCGAGTGGATGCGGGAATTCTGCAGCGCTTCACGCGCAACGTCGTACAACGACGTCGCGACCGCGCTGGGCAAACCTTCCGCATTCGCCCGAGTTCCGCGTCGGACAAACACAACCTCCTGGTCTGCCCGGGCAGACTCCCGAACGAGGGTGCGGAGCGCAGCATCAAGCCCCAGCTGTTCGATGTGACGCGGGTGCACGTCACGTGCGATGCGGCGGACTTCATCTACCAGAGTTACCGCCACGCGCTCGATGCGATCGAGGTTCTCGTCGTGCGTTCCGTTGCCGTTCGACTTGAGCGCTGCACACTGCAGGGCCAGGGCAGCGGCCGATTGCGCGACGGACTCAGTCAGCTCGTGGGCGATGGCTGCACGCTCACTGGTTCGCGCCTCGAGGAGCTTCCCGGTGAGGAATTGGAGTCGCTGTTTTTCCGCTGCGAGCTTCTCGAGCAGCGTGTTGATGGTAGCGGCCACTCGGCTGACATCACGATCAGACAAAGGGGACCGCGAGGCCCTGGTTTCTGTCGCCCCGCTCCAAATCGCCTCCGCCGTCCGCTCCAATTGACGGATAGGGTGGAGGGCGAGCGAAATCAGGCCGACGTTCACGATCGCGGCCGCTAGCATGCTGCCGATGACCAGCCCGGAACTAGTCGCGGGGCCCGCCAGTGCGGCTGGCAGAAGGTAGAACCCAGCGGCCAACGCAATCGTGAGTAGAGCGTTGGCGCCGGCGATCTTCCACGCCAGTGGAACACGCAGGACGCTTCGGAGAAAACGGGCCGGGCGCATGGTTGTGACAGAGTACGATCGCAAGGCCCCCGAGGTCTGTGCTGGCCTGCCCGAACCTTCGTCAGGGTTTATCCGACAAGCCCCTGGGGTTGGGCAGGCATAGGGCGCCCCACGTCCCGGCCTCAGCCATTGCACCCCGCACCGCGGCCCATAGACAAGCGGAATTTGCGGTCGCAAGATCGAGCGCGGCGCTTTTTGCACAAGCGACCCCGTATGCCGCACCTCTCTGTGCAATCCCTTTCCGAGCGAATCTCGTTAGGCTTGTCCCGCCGTTATCGCGTCGACCGTGAGATCGGCGCGGGCGCCGCTGCGACCGTCTACCTCGCGGAAGATCTTCGCCACAAACGCAACGTTGCAATCAAGGTCCTGCGACCGGAGCTCGGCACCACCGTGGCCGGCGAGCGCTTCCTGCGTGAGATCGAGATCGTCGCGCAACTGCTACACCCACACATCCTGGGCATCATCGATTCGGGCGAAGCAGAGGGACTGTTCTTCTATGTGATGCCCTACGTCGAGGGTGAGACGTTGCGGCAGCGTCTGGAGCGCGAGCACGATCTCCCCATAGACGAAGCACTGAGCATCGTGCGCGACGTCGCGGACGCGCTCGCCTACGCGCACCGCCGCGGCGTCGTGCATCGTGACATCAAGCCGGAGAATGTGCTGCTCTTCGAGCGCCACGCTCTGGTCACGGACTTCGGCATCGCGCGCGCCATCGTGTCGGCACGTCACGCGAAGGACGCGGAGTACCCGCACGCCGCGCGTATTACCGCACCAGGCGTCTCGTTAGGCACTCCGCAATATATGGCCCCCGAGCAGGCGGCCGGCGATGCCGACGTCGATCACCGGGCGGACCTCTACGCGCTGGGTATCCTGGCGTACGAGCTGCTCGTCGGAGCGCCGCCTTTCACGGGGCCGACGGCACAACACGTAATCGCCGCACAGGTGGCGCGCGTCCCCGAGCCGTTGTCACGCGTGCGCCGCGCGATTCCGGTGTCGCTCGAGAAACTCGTTATGCGATGTCTCGAGAAGCGCCCGGCCGATCGCTGGCAGTCGGCGGCGGAGTTCGTGCACGCGCTCGACGCCTTTGCATCCGCCAATACGGACGAGCGCGAAGCCGACCGGCGTGAGCCAATGGAGCACCGGTTCCGCCTCAGCGAAGATGTCTGTCGCAAATTGAACCGCGCCACGCTCGACCCGCGCATCATCGGGGATGAAGTGCATTACCTCGACAATCACGTCGCGTCGGACGTGCTCGTCCTGTACCTGCACGGCATAGGACTCGATCACACATCCTGGGATGCGGTGCTGCGCGAGTCGCCGTACAGAGGAATCGCGGCCTCTCTCTATGGATTCGCTCCGGCCTCACGCCGGCGCATTCCTCTTTCCATAGAAGATCACAGCACGATCATCCGGGAGCTGCTCTTCGATATCGTGGCCCGCGAGCGTCCAACGACCACGGTCCTCGTCGGGTTCTCGACGGGTGCGGATCTCGGCTTTCGCGTCATCAACGACACGGTCGATCGCACGCTCCCGATCGACGGATTCCTCGCGTTAGGCTGCAATCTCGCGCTCGAGACCTGCTTCGTCGCGCGTCCGTTCGCCGAGCTTGGGGACGATGCGAAGCCATCGATCGACATGCTGCGCGACATCGATTCGCACGTGCTCACGGTGCAGGAGTGGATGAACCTCAACGATTACCTCCTGCGCATCCTGCGGAAATTCGCGGGCGATTTGAGCGCGCTGCGGGGTCACGCGAAAGACATCATCGCGGCGTTCATACATGCGGAGGAGTGCCCATTCGAGCGGTGGTACCGCGAGGCGACGACACGTGTATCGGTCGTGCGGTGTGTCTTCGAGGAGGTGCCGGTGTTTGCCCGTCTCGTGCAGGCCATCCGCCTCCGCAACCTCGATCATGGCGTGCTCGGCCCGCGCTACCGTGAGGACTCGCTTGTCATGGAGCCTGCCACGGAGCATTTCGGATTGACCGATCCGGCGCTCGTGCAGCGGCACGTGGAGGCTGTGCTCAAGGATGTAACGGCGACTCGCAGGGAGCCCGCGGCCGTTGCATCTTTGCGGACCACGAAGGAATCCCGGATCGGAGCCTAACTATGCACCTGCTCGTGTTTGCGTCACTGTTGATGGTTCAGGACACGGTGCGCTTCACTCCCTCGGTTCAGCAACCGACGTTCGCGGTACGCGATCCGGTGCTGCGCATCAAGAGCGGCACGGTGCTCATCAGCAAGACGCACTTCGGTCCGTACTACACGGAGCAGGGAGGGGCATTCCCCGGCGAGGTCGGTCCGTTTTTCGTGGAAGGCGCGACGACGAACGACATGTTGCGCGTGGACATCATCCGCGTTAGGCCCAACCATCGTTATGCGGCGTCGCAGGTGTATTCGGATTTCGGGGGCCTCGCCACGGATACACGCGTGCGTCTGCTGAACGAGCCTATCCAGGCGCGGCGATATCTGTGGCAACTGGACACGGTGCGCATGGTAGGCACCACGGACATGCCGAATAGCCGCAAGAAACGCATGGAGATCGAATTGCGGCCGATGTTAGGCAGAGTCGCCGTCGCGCCGCGTGGCGACGAGGCATTCGCGGGTCTCTGGCCGGGAGACTTCGGCGGAAACATGGACGCTCCTGAAGTACGCGAAGGGACGACGGTCTTTCTGCCGATCTTCCACGATGGCGCGTACTTCTATTTTGGCGACGGTCACGCGCGGCAGGGTGAAGGCGAAGTGGCGGGAACCGGCCTCGAAACGAGCATGGACGTCACCATCAAAGTCACAGTGATCAAGGGGAAGCGGATCGACTGGCCTCGATTGGAGGATGCGACCCATATAATGGTAGCGGGGAGTGGCCGGCCGCTGATCGACGCGTTCAGACTCGCGCACGTCGAGCTCATCGAATGGCTTTCGGAAGAATATGGCTTCGACAAACTCGACGCGTACACCTTGATCGGGCAGGTTGGGGAGAACACAGTGGCGAACATCGTGGATCCGGCGTATACGGTACTGGCCAAGATCGACAAGAAATACATACGATGAGCGCCATGCGCACAGCCAATTCGCCTACGGATCCTGCAGTGGTCGCTGTTCCTCCACGTCCGCGTGACGAAGAGCTCGATGTTTTTGGCCTAACACATCCTGGCAAGGTGCGGCCGCGAAACGAGGATCACTTTCTCGTCGCTTCGCTGCACAAAACGATGCGCGTGCGCGCCACGAGCTTACCGAACCCTGAGCTCCTGGAAATGCCGAGTGAGCGGTTGGCGCTGCTCATGATGGTCGCTGACGGGGTTGGTGGTGCGAACGCAGGTGAAGAGGCGAGTCGCTCGGCGCTGGAAAGCATCGCTTCGTATGTGACCGAAACGATGCAGTGTTATTACCGTTCCGATCCAGGGAACGAGCAGGCCTTCGTGGAAGCACTCACAGCCGCGGCCGCCGAGTGTCACGCACTGGTAGCGACGCGCGCCGCAGCCAATCCCGAGCTGCGTGGTATGGCCACCACGCTCACGTTAGGACTCGGTGTGTGGCCGCGTCTGTACCTGCTCCAGATCGGCGACAGCCGAGCGTACCAGCTGCGTGAGGGGAAGACGCTCGTGCGCCTAACGCGGGACCAGACGCTCGCCCAGGATCTGGCGGACACCGGGGTTTTGAAACCGACTGACCTCGCGCGCTCCCCCCTTTCGCACGTGTTATCCAGCGCCATTGGGGCCGAATCGCGGCCCGTCGTCACCAGCGTGCTGCTCACGCCGGTCGGTACGACCTTTCTGTGCACCGATGGTCTGACGAAACACGTTTCGGACGATCGCATCCGCGAGCGGCTGATGACGATCAAGTCGTCCGAAGAGGTATGTCGTGCACTCATCGACGACGCGCTTGCCGAAGGCGGCACCGACAACATTACGGTGATCTGCGGCCGCGTCCGGCAAACTTAGGGTCGGATCTTGAAATACAATACCTAACGAGCGCAGCCTGGGTATTTCGAGCTCCGCGGGCCCGCGCTCGAAGAACCCAGGCTGCGCTCGTTAGGTATTGTATTTCAAGATCCGACCCTAAGTTCCAGAGCGCAGCCAGGCGATCGCCCGCTGGTCCGCCTGGGCCTGATCGACAATCACCTCGTCAGGGTTGATGACGTCGCCGTATGACGTCTTCGCGCGATCCGCCATCGTCGACACCGTGAGGTTGAGCAGAGCCCCGTCGGCAAGTGGGAATCCCCGATTCGCAGTCGAAAGACCGCACGTGGCGACGCCGAAGGACCGCGTGTTCGCGCGCTTCCTGAACGCAATGGTCGTGGCTTCACCCGAGCTGGCGACACCGTTGTCGGTGAGCACAGCGACCTTCGGATTCTCCTTGATCAATCGATAGGGGTTGTCCACGCGCTGCGCGGCGAATTGGCCTGACCACGATGCTCCGGAGTTATATGACCAGACGACTTCGGCTCCGTCGGGATCGATGAAGAATCCGAGGACTCCCTCGCCAAGAATGGGGCCGAGTCCTGCGATCATCGGCCACATGTTGCCGCCGCCATTGCCGCGCAGGTCGACGATCCATCCGATTAGAGAATCGCTGTCCGCGGCTCTGATGGTGCTTTGAATGGTGTTTGCGAAGGCGAGTGCCTGCTCGGCAGTCCCACTGAACGCCCCCACTTTCACATAGCCGATCGTTGGCGGGAGCGTCGGTCGCAGCGCACCTGAGGCGCGACAGGTCCGAACGGGGACGAAAATGAACCGGCCTGCTGCCGATCGATACGAGCTGTGACCGTCGCCGATCAGCCGCAGGCCGAGCTCGATTGCGGGTTCGATGTCGGTGATTGTCTGCGCGCGAGGAACGGCTGCCAGGAGCTGGGACCGGAACGAAACCCAGTCGATCGTTAGGCGCTTGATCGAGTTCGCCTGCATGATGCCGATAATCTGCTCGAGATAGCCGCGCGCGAGCGTGGACATCTCTCCCGTTGACGGCGGTGGCGTGGTGGGGCCGTCGCCGGAGCCGCCGCACGCGATCGCAACGACTGCAAACACCGAGAGCGCCAGTTTTTGAAGCGAGCTTACCCTTCTATGAAGCATCATGCAGCGACCTCCGAATCCGACAGAGCCGCAACAGACACATGAGCCGCGAGCTGTGAAACGAAAGCTGTGAGACGCCAGCCGTGAGCATAAGAGCTGTCAGCTGGCCCAAAGCTCTTTAACTCCGACCTGTAGGCTCAAGCTTTGGTTTCATAGCTGTTGTCAGTGTCAATCCTGTAGCGCCTTTTTGCTTGTATCGGGAAAGAATAGTATGAGCATTGCACCCGCCAGAAAGAACGCGGACGTCAACGCCAGTGCCGACCCTATCCCGACGTTAGGCATTGTGGCGACGAAGCCGATTGTGTACGGCGCCAGTGCGCCCATACCGCGCCCGAGGTTGTATGTCAGCCCCTGTCCCGTTGCGCGTACTGCGGTGGGGAAGAGCTCCGCGAGAAAAGACCCGAACATACTGAAGTACCCATAACCCACGAAGCCGAGAATGGGGCCCAGCAACATGAGGACGAGCGGACTGCGCGCCATCTGACCATACAGGGGAACGAGAATCGCCGCGGTTACAAGATACGTGATGAACGTGCGCCGACGCCCGAAGCGGTCCGCGATGAACCCAAACGACAGATAGCCGGCATATGCGCCGAGCTGCGTCGGGATGATCCATCCGGCGGACCTCACAAGCGACATTCCGGCACCACCCCGCTCGATGGGGGTCGCGAGAAATCCTGGGAGCCAGAAGAAAAGTCCCCAGTTGGCGAACTGGACACACGCTGAGAGCAGCGTGGCAAGCACCGTCCGGCGACGGAATTCAGCTCCAAAGAGGACGCGGAAGGGATGGGCTGCGCGCGTGCCAGCGCGCTGTCGCTGCAGCCAGGCTTCAGGTTCGCGCACTTTGCTGCGGATCCAGAGCGTCACGAGGGCGGGGAGGACACCGGCGGCAAAGAGCCAGCGCCAGGCGTCCTCACCTAACGAGAGGACGTCGAGAATCAACGCGGCGATGAGGACGGCGGCGATGTAGCCTAACGCCCAGCCGGATTGCATGATGCTGATCGCCTTGGTGCGATGCTCCGGCGGCCAGGTTTCGCTCACCAGAACCGCGCCGGATGCCCATTCACCGCCCATGCCGATGCCTAACAAAAGGCGCCACAACGCCAGCTGGAGCACGCTCTGTGAGGTCGCCGCGCCGAGGGAGCAGAACGAGAAGATGAGGATGGTACCGATGAGCGCGCGCGTGCGCCCGATGCGATCGGCAATGACGCCGAAAAGGATGCCACCCGCGGCCGACGTGAGCAGTGTGAAAGTGCCGAGCAGCCCTGCGGTGGCGTCGTCGATGCCGAAGTAGGCCTTGAGCCGCCCGATCGCCATGACATAGAGCAGGAAATCCATGGCGTCGAGCATCCACCCGAGCTTCGCAGCGGCGAGCGCACGCCATTGATCGCGTGTAATAGAGCGATACCACGGAACTGAGGTCAAAGGTCAGCGGTCAAAGGTCAAAGCCACCCCAAACTTCGGCGCGCAATGGTAGCATCAAATGGGCCTCCTGTACATTTTCGCCGCTGTGTGGGGCCTGCTCTGACCCTTGACCTTTGACCCTTTGATGCCCTTTACGCTTTCACTGCAGGACTTCATAGCAGTTCGCGAACGCATCGCCGCGCACATCAAGCACACGCCGCTGCTCACGTCGCGCCAGCTGAGCGAAGCCACGGGCTTCGACGTTAGGCTCAAGGCCGAAATGTTCCAGCGCGTCGGTTCGTACAAAATCCGCGGCCCACTCAACAAGTTTGCCCTCATGCCCGAAGAGCAAAAACGCCGCGGGGTTGTCTGTTCCTCTGCGGGGAATCACGCACAGGGCGTCGCCCTGGCGGCCAGAATCCACGGCATCCGCGCCGTGGTGTGCATGGCCGCCAACGCCACTCGCTCGAAGGTCGAAGCGACCAAAGCGTATGGCGCCGAGGTGGTCCTCAAGGGAAACATTTGGGATGAGGCGAATGAGGTCGCCAAGGAGCTCGTGCGCACCGAGGGCCTCACGTATGTCCACCCGTTCGACGACGAGCAGTTGATCGCCGGACAAGGAACGTTAGGCCTCGAGATCGTGCAGGACTGGCCTAACGTTGATGCTGTCGTCGTCCCGATCGGCGGCGGCGGATTGATTTCCGGCGTTGCGATGGCAGTCAAAGGGCATAATCCGCAGATCAAGGTGATCGGCGTCGAATCGTCGGATGGCCCGGCGATGCAACAGAGCGTAGCGGCGGGAAAACTCGAGACCATCGACTGCCGCACGATCATCGATGGTCTCAGAGTCAAGCGTTGCGGAGAGATCAACTTCTCGGTCGTGCAGCGTTTCGTTGATGAGATCGTGGCGCTTCCGGACCGCGATATCTTCGACGCCATGATCTGGGTGATGGAGCGCTGCAAGCTGGTCGTCGAAGGGGCTGCGGCTGCTCCTGTCGCCGCGTTACTGCACGGCTTGGTGAAGGTCCCTCAGGGTTCGCGAGTTGTCGCCGTTCTGTCAGGAGGCAATGTGAACCTTGATCAATTGCGCGGCCTGCGCTGGAATTGAGTCGGAAGCGACACTTAATTCTCACGTCCGAGACTACAATCACGAGGTTTTCCATGCGTCGTCCCATTCTCGCACTTGCGGCACTTCTGCTACTTAGCGGCGTTCCCGCCGCGGCACAGCAAGCCGTGCTGGTTGCCGATCTGCTGCAGGATGTTTCGCAGGTCGAGCAGAAGATGCTGTCGCTCGCCAAGGCAATGCCCGCAGACAAGTTCGATTGGCGGCCCGGCGCTGGCGTGCGCTCGTTCGGCGAAGTCGTCATGCACGTCGCGGCAGACAATTACCTGATTCCCGCGACAATCGGCATTGCACCTGATCCGTCGACTGGAATCAAAGGGGACGATTACAAGACCGCCGTCAGTTATGAGCAGCGCAAGCTGGGTCGGGAGGCCGCGATTGCCGAAATGGAGAAGTCCTTCGCGCATCTGAAGCGCGCCTTGCAAGGAACGTCGGCTGAGCGCCTTGCGCAGAAGGTCAAGTTGTTCGGCCAGGACTTCACTGTGCAGCAAACCTGGATCCTGGCAGCGACGCACCTGCATGAGCATCTCGGTCAGGCGATCGCTTATGCGCGGTCGAACAGCGTAAAGCCACCGTGGAGTCAATAACCTAACGACTAGGGGTTGGGGGTTGGGGGTTAGGGGTTAGCCTAACGCGCACATACGCCACACTCTGGCTAGCCTCCGCGGGACAAAACTCGGCATTAGGCTAACCCCCAACCCCTAACCCCCAACCCCTTCATTGAGTGCCCCACTCCGACTTGGGAGCCGGTAAGGGACGTTTCACGTTAGACGTGAGCACATTGGCGAGTGGGTTCCAGCTCCAGCTCACGGTCCTCACAATCGACGGTGCGCAGCCAGGTCCACGTGTGGGCGTCTCAGCCATGATTCATGGCGATGAGATCGAAGGCTTGCTCATCCTGCGCGAGCTCTGGCACACGATCGACCGGTCCCAACTCAAGGGCTCACTTTGGCTCCTCCCGGTGGCGAATCCGCTCGCCATGGAGGCGATCACGCGAAATACGCCGATCGACATGCTGGACATGAACCGTGTGTTCCCGGGACAACCGGCAGGTTGGCTGAGCGAACAACAAGCCCACGTGATCGCGCACAAGTTCATCGATGAGTTGGACGCGCTCGTCGACATCCATGCCGGCGGCACGTTCCCATGGGTCGACTATTGTTACGTCGTGAACGACGAGGCGTGGTCGCGCGCCTTTCTTTCACAGCTGCTCTACCAGCCGTCGACAACATACTCCGGAACGACGGCAACGTACGCGCAAGCGCGCGATATACCTGTCACTGTCGTGGAGATCGGCGGCGGCTATCAGGATCAGCGCACGCACATCGCGAACGGAGTTCGCGGCCTAACGAATATGCTGCGGTCGCGTGATCTCCTGTCCGGTCCTGTCGAAACACGCGCCGGTCAGGTCCTGATGCGCGAAATGACTGTCCTGCGGCCTCGCAACGGCGGGATCTGCGTTCCGCGCCGGCATTTGACGCCGGGTGAGCGCCTCACGGGCAATGAGCCCCTCGCAGACATCGTGAGCCCCTACACGTTCGACACGCTGGAAACGATGACGGCGCCGTACGCCGAGAATATCGTGGTGCTCGCGCGGAATTTCATGACGCGAATACATCCGGGAGACTACGGTTTCATGATCGGGAATGCAGCGAGCGCTACGACGTACGCGGATTAACCGAGGGTCGTGGCGCCTAACGCGACAGTGCGCGCTCGTGCTTGTCGCGGCATTGCCAATGTCGGCGCCGGCGCAGCGTACACGGGCTCATGAAGCGGCCGTGGCGATCGTCGTCCGCGAGGGTCGTGCGTCGGTGCAGGGGCGGTTTGCGTTCACCGGCAACCCGGGGGCACTGAGCTTCGAATGGCTGGAGCGTGCGTGCGCAACGGTGGGCCCGGTGCGACTCGAGTCGTTCGGCGACGCCGTGCCTTATGCGCGCGTCGCCACGGGACCCTGGGTCCGCCTGCACGATACGAGCGCGGTGGATCCCATGCGTGACTCGTTAGGCTATCATGTCGCGTATGACGTTGTACTCCGAAGTGGCGATGTCAGTATCCCGATCGTGTTGCCGAACATTGTGCTCACGCCACGGCGCGCGCCGGCGCTCGCGACGGTATCGATCGACTTGCCGCAAGGGGCCCGCGTGACGCTGCCGCGCATGACACGCGTGAGCGCGACGCGCTGGACCGCGCGCATGACAGCCCTGCCATCGGCGGTGCGCGTCGAGATGGACCTGCCTAACGCGCAATGTGCGGCTGCCGTGGCGGGCGATCGCGGATTCACTGTTGTCTTTTGGTCGCTCGTCGCGACGCTGGTACTCTGGGTCCCGCTGTATCTCTGGTGGGCGAACCGGCAGCCGGACGCGGGATGACCCAAGCTCAGCTCACCACGTTTTATGTAGCTGTCGGCATCTACATCGCGATCGTATGTGGCATCGGCCTCCGCGCCTATCGCAAGACCAAGAGCGAGGAAGGCTTCCTCGTCGCGGGTCGCAGCCTCGGCCCAATCGTCGGCGGCGCGACTCTCATGGCGAATCAGGTGAGCGCCGGTGCGACGATCGGGATGGTGGGCTTCCACTATTTCTCAGGCATCAGCTACGCCTGGTCGTGGCCGATCGTATGGGTCGGCTGGGTCGTCTGTGCCCTATTTGTCGCGCCGAAGGTGCGACGGCTCAAGGGCGTGACCCTGCCGGACTACTTCGCGACGCGCTTCGATAGCAATGCCGCGCGTGCGGTTTCCGCGGTTTTCATCCTCATCGCGTATACGGTGATGCTCTCGGCGCAATATCAGGCCGGAGGTTTGTTATTCACGCTCGTCGGAGGCCTTTCCTATACGAAAGCCGTGCTCCTCGTGGCCGGCATAACGACGATGTACACCTTCCTGGGTGGCATGTACAGCAATGCCTACGTCGGCGTGCTCAAAGCCGCCATGCTGATCGGCTGTTATGTCATTGCGGTGCCTTTCCTCATCAAACACGTGGGTGGGATCGATACTATCGGCAACGCGCTGCATTCGCTGGATCCACGGCTCACCGGCAACTGGTTTGGCGTTAGGCAGATCCTCGCCATCTCGCTCGCGATCGGGCTGGGCCTCGCCGCCGCGCCGTACGAGATTTCGGCCATCTACGCGATGCAGAGCCGGAAGACGGTACGGCAGGCCATCGGGTATTCATTCCTTTTCCAGGCCATCATCGGCATCGGCATCTTGCTGTTCGGGCTCTCGATGCGCGTTGCGGTGCCCCATCTGCCGGATCCCGATCTCGCAACGCCGATGCTCGGAATGAGCATCCTCCCGTTCTGGATTGGTCTTCTGGTGCTGCTCGCGGCGGTGGTGACGTTCACACGCACGGGCGGCGCCATCTTGTTGACGGTCGCGTCGGCGATGTCGCACGACCTCTACGCCAAGCTCATTGCGCCTAACGCGAGCGAGACAGCGAAGGTCGCGGCCGGGCGCATCGGCGTTGTCGTATTCAGCGTGATTCCGGTGGCGCTCGCGTTGCGCCAACTGAGCCTCGTAAACTGGATCGTCATCTATGCCGCAAAAATCCTGGTGAGCTTCCTCTTCGTACCCGTTGTTATCGGCCTCAATTGGAAGCGGGCGACGCGCGCCGGAGCGCTTGCCGCGATGATCGGCGGACTTGTGACCTGTCTCGTGTGGCTCGCTCAACGACGTCCTTACGTTCTGGGGCTCGATGCCGCGGAGGCGGGAGTATTGGTGAGCGCGGCGCTGTTCTTCGGCGTAAGTATGATTACGAAACCTGTATCTAATACGTCTCTCGAAATCTTCTTTCCAAACCATAAAACAGGGGTTGGGGGTTAGGGGTTAGGGGTTAGCCTGGTTCCATGTTACGGTGCGCCAGTTGGATGTTATTACGGTGCCAGTTGGATGTTATTGCGGTGCCAGTTGGATGTTATTGCGGTGCGCCACCAGGACGTGGTTCTCCCCCGTGACGTTAGGTGGATCTAGGCTAACCCCCAACCCCTAACCCCTAGGTAGGTGATAGTGATTACGATCGACCCAGTTTCCCGAGCTTTGGTGCCAGTCGATTCCGCTGCCGCTGACGCTTTGGGTGCGCCTAACTACGACGAGTTTCAGAGCGACCGTGAAGTGTGGGAGCTGCTCCAAGCCAAGCCCACCTCAGTGTTGCGCGTGACGATGCCGCACTGTCACGTCCCTTCGGTCGACGCCATTGGAAAAGACGACTCGGACGACGCGCTCGCTCATGCTGCCGAGATGATGAAGGAGCTCATCGCAGATCGACGGACGAAGGAAGTGCGCGACCTGCTCTGGGTCTACGAGCTCACGAGCCCTGCGCGGCCGTTCGTGCGCCAGATCGGGTTAGGCGGGATGGCGCGGACCGGAGAAATTCGGACGCCGGAGAACCCAAACGGAGTGATCATCCGCAACGAGGGGATCCGCGAGCCCAAAGCGCGCGGGCGCGCGCGGCTCACTGAGGCCACACACGCCGATATGGGTACCGTGAACCTCGCAGTGGACGACGCAAGCGGGGAGCTCAACGCCGCGCTTCTGCTCCAGGCCGATAGCGTCCTACCAGACGTTGTGACGAGCGACGAGGAGGGGAACCGACACCGTATGTGGCTGCTGCAGGATGCTGGCACGCGCGAGAAGTTCCGCCAATTGATCGCGCGCGAGCCACGAGCCTACGTCGCAGATGGCAACCACCGCAGCGCCGCAGCCGCCATGCTCGGGTACGAACATTACCTCGCCGTTTTTTTCCCGGCAGCGACGATGACGATTGCGCCGTACAACCGTCTCCTCGAGAACGAGGTTCCACCGTTAGGCGATGTTCCTGGGGCTCTGAGCAAGAAGTTTACAGTCGAACGCGCCGGAACGTCCGGACCCTTTCAGCCGCAGCGCACGCACGAAATCGGCTTCTATGATGGCCAGGTGTGGTGGCGCCTGAGGCCGCGACCGGGAACTTACGATCCAAACGACGCAGCGCAGGACATCGACGCCGATATCGTACAACGGAACCTCTTCGCGGACGTCTTCGGCATCTACGATGCCAGGGACGATCGCCTAACGTTTGTTGGGGCCAACCGCGACGCTGCCTGGCTCGAGAACGAAGTGAACGCGGGCCGGTTCCGCTATGCGGTCACGCTCCCGCCGGTGACGATGCAGCAGTTTATCGACGTGTGTTTGCAGGACCGCCTGATGCCCCCCAAGTCGACGTGGTTCGTGCCGAAAATCCGCAGCGGTTTGGTGATGGCACTACTTGATTAAGGGCTCCTTGGGGTCGGATCTTGAAATACAACACCTAATTCCCGCAGCCGGGGTTTTCGAGCGTCGCCCGCACCCGCTCGAAAACCCCCTGGCTGCATTCGTTAGGTGTTGTATTTCAAGATCCGACCCCAAATGAGCTCCAATCGACGCCGCTTTCTTACGGAAGTTACCGCCGCCCTCGGCACGGCGGCGTTAGGCGCGCGTCCGCTCGCCGCGCTCGTCCACGCGCCCGCGGTTCGTCGTCGCGCCGATTACGACCTCATCATCCGCGGCGGCACGGTCTTCGACGGCACGGGCGCACAAGGCATCGAGGCGGATGTCGCGATAACGGGCGCCCGTATCGCACGGGTGGCCCGGCGGATCGCCGAGCGTGGGGGGGAAGAGATCGACGCGAGCGGACTCGCTGTCGCTCCGGGGTTCATCGACATTCATTCGCACGGGGACGGGTCGCTCGAAGCGGATCCGCGGGCGGAATCGCTCATACGACAGGGGATCACGACGATCGTCGTGGGGCAAGATGGATCGTCACGCGCCACGGGAGCGAGGAGCGAGGAGCCAGGGGCCGGGAGCGAGGAGCAAAGGTCGGAATCGTTTACGGCACTCTTCAAATCGATCGATGACCTGCGACCGGCCGTCAACGTCGCGTCGATGGTCGGGCTGGGTTCCGTTCGGAGCGCAGTCGTCGGGGCGGGGAATCGCCGCGCGACGCCTAACGAGATCGCACGCATGACGGCGCTCGTCGAACGCGCGCTCGCGGAAGGTGCGTGTGGAGCATCCTCCGGCCTGGAATACACGCCTGGTGGGTTCGCCTCGCAGGACGAGCTGATCGCGCTGTGCAAACCCCTCGCCGCGCGGCGGCTGCCCTACGCGACGCACATGCGCAACGAGGACGACCGGCTGCTGGACTCGATCGATGAGTCGATTGCGGTGGCGCGCGGGGCGGGGTGTCCGCTGCAGATCTCCCATCTCAAGACGCAAGGGCCCCGTAACTGGAACAAGCTCGACACCGTTTTCGCGCGCATAGAAAGCGCGCAAAAAGCAGGGCTCGATGTCGCTTTCGACAGGTACCCGTACATCGCATATCAAACTGGCCTCACGAACCTCTTCCCTATTTGGAGTCGCGACGGCGGTACTGCAGCTTTTCTCGCGCGCCTGGACACCGCCGGCGTCGCCGAGCGGATCAGGACCGAGACGTTAGGCAAGGTGGAGCTGATCGGCGGCTGGGATAATGTGCAGGTCTCCGGCGTGCGCTCCGACGAAGACAGGGGCGCCGAAGGACAACGGCTTGGCCGTTATGCACAATCGATCGGGCGCGACCCGTACGAGCTCGCTACCACGTTGCTCAAAAGAAACCGGGGTGGCGTCAATATGGTGGGCTTCGCGATGAGCGAGGACAACCTCGAGCGCATCCTCGCCCATCCGTTGGGCATGGTGTGTTCCGACGGCGGCGCGTTCGCGATCGAAGGTGCTGCGCGACGCGGTCACCCACATCCTCGCGGTTTGGGGAGCTTCCCGCGCGTACTCGCCAAATACGTGCGCGAGCGTCGCGCGCTCACCCTCCCACAGGCGATCCACAAGATGACCGCGCTGCCGGCGACACGAGTGCATATCGTCGATCGCGGGCGCCTAACGCAAGAGCGCGCCGCGGACATCGTGGTCTTCGATCCAGCGCGAGTCGCCGACCGCGCCACGTTCGACGCGCCGTTTCAATACCCCGACGGAATAGCCGCCGTCGTCGTGAATGGAGGCATCGCGCTGCGCGAAGGGCAGCGCAGCGAAAAGCGCGGCGGTCGCGCGCTGCGAGTCGGAACCTAACGACGAGACCATGAGCACGTTGAGGCGCGCCTTGCGCCTGCCGCACGCGACGGCGCTCGTCATCGGCACGATCATCGGCGCGTCCATCTTCGTTCAGCCGTCGGAGGTCACTTCGCAGGTTCACTCCGTGCAGATGGTGCTGCTGGTTTGGCTTGCGGCAGGAGCCCTTACCCTGATCGGTTCCCTGGTGTGCGCTGAGCTGGCGTCGACATTCACGCGCACCGGAGGAGTGTACGTCTATTTGAGCGAGGCATTCCACCCTGCGCTCGGTTTTCTGTGGGGTTGGGCGATGCTCCTCACGATGCACTCGGGGATCATTGCGGCGATTGCCACGGTGTTCGCTCGTTATGCAGGGTTCTTCTTTCCGCTCGACACAACGGGCGGCCGCATCGTCGCGATTGGCGTCATCCTGTTGTTGTCGGCGATCAATTATGTCGGCGTCCAGCACGGCGCTCGGCTGCAGACGCTGTTCACCGCAGGCAAGCTCCTCGCCGTCGCGCTCATCGTCACCCTCGGCTTCGCACTCGGCGGCCGCGTGAGCGGCCACTTCGTGGGATCGTCGACAGCGCGGGGTGAGACGTTAGGTGGCTTCCTGCTCGCCATGGTGGCCGGCCTGTTCACGTACGGAGGCTGGCACATGGTCACGTACAGCTCCGAAGAGACCGTGGATCCGGCGCGAACCATCCCGCGCGCGCTGCTGATTGGGACTGTTGCCGTTACCCTGATCTATATGGCGATGAATGCTGTTTACCTCTATGTGTTGCCGCTGGACCAGGTGGCGCGGTCGACACGCGTTGCGGCCGACCTCGCCGATGTCTTGCTCGGCTCCGGTGGCGCGGGCGTCATGTCGGGGATCGTCATGTTCTCCACGTTCGGGGCCCTAACGGGAATTATTCTCACCGGGCCGCGCGTGTATTACGCCATGGCGCAGGACGGGCTGTTGTTCCGCTGGTTTGGCGTGCTGCATCCACGCTTCGGAACGCCGCATCGCGCCATTATCCTGCAAGCCGTCTGGGCGTCCGTTCTCGTTGCGACGGGGACGTTCCGCGCCCTGTTTACCCGCGTCGTCTACACCGAATGGATCTTTTTTGGCCTGCTCGCCATCGGACTGATCTTGCTGCGACGTCGGCGTGACCTAACGAGACAATATTCGATATGGGGCTATCCGGTTCTTCCGATCGTCTTTGCGATCTCGTCTTTCGCGATTGTCATAAACACCTTGCGCTCACAACCGCGCGATGCAGCCATCGGCCTATCGCTCGTATTGCTCGGCTGGCCGATCTATCTGATGTGGGGCCGCAAACTCAGATCTCAGACCTCAGACCTCAGACCTAAATGGCAATAATCGACGTCCACAATCATTATTATCCGCCCGCGTTCATCGACGCGCTGCGCAAAGGCCCGAGCGTCATCACTGTCGAGGAGGACGCTGAAGGGAACCCGGTCCTCGTGTCGCCGGGTGACAAGAATTTTGCGGTGCGCGGGCATCGCGACATCGCGTACCGGGAGCGCGCCATCGCGGCGGCCGGTGTGGACATGCAGGTCATCACCCTGACGGCGCCTGGCACGACGATGGAAGCGCCGGAGCGTTCGGCACACCACGCGAGCCTGGTCAACGATGCGCTTGCCCAGATAAGGTCGGAACGGCCGCGGCACTTCGCGGCATTGGCAACGTTGCCGCTCAACGATCCACGAGCGTCGATTGCAGAATTCGCCCGCGCGTTGTCGTTAGGCTTTCCCGGCGCCATGGTGTACGCGAACGTGAACGGCGTTGCCCTGCACGACGAGCGCTACTGGCCGCTCTGGGAACGCGCGAACGAAGTCGGCGCGGTCATTCATATCCACCCGAACTACCCTGCCGGCGTCGAAGCGATGCAGGAGTATTGGCTGATGCCGCTCGTCGGCTTCATGTTCGACACGACGCTCGCGGCGGCTGGACTGGTTTTCAGCGGAGTCGTCTCCCGATATCCGCGCATCCGTTGGATCCTGGGACACCTCGGCGGTGCTATTCCGTATTTGGCCGAGCGGCTTGATCGCGGCTTCGAGGCCTATCCTGAATGTCGGGTGAATATCGACAGGGCGCCTAGCGAGTATTTGAAGCAGTTCTTCTATGATACGGTGAACTTCGATCCCAAGGCTCTGCGCCTGGCCGTCGAATTTGCGGGCGTCAGCCAGTTGCTCGCAGGCAGCGACTATCCGCACCTCATAAGCAGCATGTCCAAAATGCAGGAAAGCATAGGCGCACTACCATTGAGCGAGGACGACAAAGCGCGCATACTCGGGGGAAATGCGGGACAGCTATATGGAATAGCTCTCAGTCGTTAGCTCTTAGCTCGGCGGAGCACACATGGTCATATCTGCAGTGGTATCTCGAATCTCGAATCTCGCACCTCTTCGGCAGCTCGCAGTTCGCACCTGCGTGGTTACGCTCCTTGCTCCCGGCTCCACGCTCCTGTTCGCTCAGGAACGTGCTCCGCACAATGACGCAATCACCGCCGCGAAGCTCCGCGCCGATCTCATGTTCCTCGGAGGTGACAGCTTCCGCGGCCGTCTTACGAACACGCCGGAGAACAACCTCGCGCTCGAATGGATCGCCTCGCGCTTCCAGGCATTTGGACTCAAAGGGCCCGCAGGGGGCTCCTACTTTCAGCCGTACAACCTCATCACGGCGACACTGGGCGAACGCAACGAGCTCGAGATCGCCAGCAGTGGGGCCGCTGTGCGTTATGGCTTTGGCAGCGACTTTTATCCGCACCGGCATAGCGTGTCCGGGAGTGTGACGGCGCCGGTGGTCTTTGCCGGCTACGGCATAAGCGCGCAGACGTTAGGCTATGACGACTTGGCGGGAGACGTGCGTGGCAAAATCCTGCTTGTCCTCGATCATGAGCCAGGCGAGGCCGATTCCGCGAGCCCGTTCGACGGTCTCGTCACATCGGAGTACGCGAACCAGCTGAAGAAGACGCTCGCCGCGCAGGAGAAAGGCGCTGCCGGCGTTCTTTTCGTCTCCGACCTCCACGCGCATCCAGGACCTGAGAACTTCGACGGCAGCGCGCGCAACTACTGGCCCGCGCAACCGCCAAGAGTCGAGCGCTACTTGTTAGGCGCGTGGGCCGAGCGTGTGCGGATTCCGTCGGCGCAGATTTCCGTGGCGCTCGCGCAAAACATCATACGGAACACGGGGAAATCGCTCATCGATCTCGCGAAAGCCGCCGACAACCCGAAAGGTGGCGCGCCAATCCCGCTCCCCGGAGTGATGGCCGCGCTGATAACCAGTGTGCACCGCCAGGTCGTGCGCGACCGCAACGTTGTCGCCGTGCTGGAGGGAAGCGATGCAACGCTCAAGGATCAGTGGGTCGTGGTTACCGGACACCCGGATCACGATGGTGCGTCTGCCGATCAGATTTGGAA
>DATFBW010000485.1:0-9313 GCA_035253645.1 Gemmatimonadaceae bacterium
CACTCGCGGCTCCCTGCTACGTATTCTCCGACGCGCACATCGGGGTCGCCTCCAAGGATGTGGAGCTGCGCGTCCTCCAATTCCTCGAATCGCTGGCGAATAGCGAAGTGGGATCGCTCGTCGTGAACGGCGACCTCGTCGACTTTTGGTTCGAGTGGCGCCACGTGGTTCCGCGCTCCGGCTATCGCGTCGTCGCCGCGCTTTCGTCACTCGCGCGCGCGGGAGTACCCGTCGTTTGGATAGGTGGCAATCATGACTGCTGGGGCGCCGATGTCGTGCGCGAAGCAGGGATCCACTTCGTGGATGGTGCCTGGCGCGGCGAGATCGCGGGCTGGAAGGCGCACGTCGCGCATGGGGACGGATTGCGCGGTGCCGAGGACCGGGGCTATCGAGCGCTGCGTAAGGTTCTGCGCCACAAGTGGGCCATTCGAGCGTTCCGGTTCTTACATCCTGACTGGGGGATCGCAGTCGCGCGAGGAAGCGCGCATGCAAGCAGGACGTATCGCGCGCCTGACGAGGGCGTTGGCTTGCGGGAAGTCGCCTTTCGTCTTCTCGGCCACGATCGCAACCTGGATCTCGTGATCTTCGGACACTCGCACGTACCCGAGTTGACGGCCGGGCCCGTGCACGGCGTTTACGCAAACGCGGGTGAATGGATCGACGACCCGAGCTACCTCAGAATCGACGCCGAGCGCATCGACCTCATGCGATGGAGCGTGGCGGGAAGCCACAGCATGCGCGAATTCACGCGCCGCGCAAAAGTCAGAACCTAACGCGGACTCCGAGCGCTGCCCCTCCCGGCGCCGGCTGAAAACCCACCTGGGTCGGAAGGTCCCACAGTTGCGCTGAAACGAACGCGTCAGCGCCTGAGAAGAGGTGGTTGAAGATCAGAAACGCGATCCAGTCCTCGAAGTGGGTTCGTCGCGCCCGGATGCGTTCCGCATCGTAGCGATTCCGCGCGTACTCCGCGACCTTGGGCTGTGAGGTCTCTGGATCGATGACTGGGAGGCCGGTATCGGGGTCCAGCTCGTAACGGAGCACCACACTGTCGCGCGAACGCTCGCGGGCAAGGCGCAAGTCGTAGCTCGATTTGATCGCCATGCCGATCGCCAACATCTCGAGGCCAAAGTAAAACGCCCCCGCGTTAGGACGGCGGAGGGCCGACTGCCCGAGCCCAGGAACCGCGAGGGAATAGAGGAACGCGCGCGTCGCGGAGACAGGTGGCCGCGCCTCGCGCACCTGCTGCGGTGCGGGAGCGATTCCGGCGCGGCCGCCGACCGGGGTTGCCGCGGTTCGCGCCGTATCCCGCGCTGCGCGCGCGCTGTCTGCACGCTGCGCATGCGTGCGAGACGCGCTCAGCAACACGGCGCCGGCACAAAGCGTTAGGCATAACGAGCGGGGCAAGACTGGCGGCCTGGCGGGAGCGTGTGGGAATCGAACCCACCCAACCCGACGTGGTCGGGTCACAATCGTTTTGAAGACGATGGAAGCCACCAGGCCCCATCCGCCCCCAACGGCCTTAGTCTCCTTTGAGGGAGATGGCGCAGCTGCCGCGTGGGAGAACTTCTCCAACGCGAACGGCACCCGAAACGCGCGCACGGTATTGGTCCACTTTTGCGGCAGGGAGCGCAAGGAGGAGTCCACCCGACGTTTGAGGATCCACCAACAGGGTACGATCGATCGTGCTCGTACTGCCCCACTCCACGACCGGTTCCACATAACTGTAATTGCGCTCCGCCCCGCCAGTGGAAATGCCATCGGCAATCGCTTCGCGAACTCCGGCAAATGTAGGCACCGAGGAGACGTCAAATCGGAGCGTCACGCCGCTCGCGCGTGCCATGTTCAGCGCGTGGCCCAGGAGGCCGAAACCAGTCACGTCGGTAGCGCAGCTCAATGCAAGGTCGCGCGCGGCCCGTCCCGCACCGGCGTTGAGCGCTCGCATCGAAACGATGGCCGGCTCGAGCGCTTCAGCAGCCAGACGACCACGTTTCGCGGCCGTCGTTAGGATGCCAGTACCAAGCGGTTTGGTAAGCAGGAGAACGTCCCCAACTTTGGCTGTCGAGTTCGTGAGGATGCGTTCGGGGTGAACGGTTCCCGTCACGGCGAGCCCGTATTTCAGCTCCTCGTCAACGACCGTATGGCCACCGACGATGTGAGCGCCGGCTTCGTGCACTTTATCGAGTCCGCCGCGCAGGATCTCCGTGAGCACGTCGAGCGGAAGTTTCCCGGTAGGAAAGCCGACGACGCACAACGCCGTGAGCGGTTCGCCACCCATGGCGAAGACGTCGGAGAGCGCATTCGCGGCAGCGATCTGACCGAACGTGTACGGATCGTCCACGATCGGGGCGAAGAAATCGACCGTCTGGACCAGGGCGAGGTCATTCGTTAGGCGAAAAACGCCCGCGTCGTCGAACGTGTCATGTCCGACGAGGAGACGGGGATCCGTCGATCGCGCGAGCGGCGCGAGCGCCTCAGACAGGTCGCCCGGACCCATCTTGGAGGCTCAACCGGCGCAGCGCGCGAATTCAGTCAACCGAAATAGATCTTCGCGTGTCAGGCTCATGGCTCTCCTAGCTCTTAGCTCTTAGCTCGCTAAAGACTAAGAGCTAAGAGCTAAAGCCTCTCAGGGCACTTTCGCAACTGCATCGATCTCGACGAGAACGCCGCGTGGTAGCCCACTTACCTGCACCGTCGTGCGGGCCGGGCGGGCGCTGCCTAACGTGGCCGCGTAGACTTCGTTGACCTTGCTGAAGTCCGCCATGTCGTTCAGAAAGACGGTCGTTTTGACGACGTCGTTCCACGTGGCGCCAGCGGCGGCAAGGACCGCGGTGAGGTTGGTCAATACACGCTGCGCCTGTGCGCTCACATCACCCGTCACGACCTCACCAGTCGCAGGGTCCAGCGCGATTTGACCGGCGGTAAAGAGAAATCCACCCGCGATCATCCCTTGGGAGTAAGGACCGATTGCTGCGGGTGCGTCTTTTGTTTGAACGGGATGCACGGACCAGGGGGTTAGAGGCTATGGCGATGCGCTACATCTATGACAGGCCCACAATGCCGCCGTCGGGGCGGACCGACATCCCTTCTGCCGCCGGCGCCTTCGGCAGACCTGGCATTGTCATGATATCGCCCGCCTGCGCAACGACAAAGCCTGCGCCGGCGGACGGATACACTTCATGTACGTTAATTCGGAAGCCGGTTGGACGGCCGAGTTTCGTGGCGTCGTCGGTGAGGGAGTACTGCGTCTTGGCCATGCACACAGGTGTGGCTCCGAGCCCAATGGATTGCAGATACTCGATGCTGCGCTCGGCTTTCGGCGCGAAATCGACCCCGGCGCCGCCGTAGACGCGCCTAACGATCAACTCAATCTTTTCCGCGATCGGCAGATCGAGCGGATACAGCGGCGCATAATTCGCCCCTCCCTTCTCGAGCAGATCCAACACCTCACGCGCGAGCTCGATGCCTCCGGATCCACCTTTGGCCCACACCTCGTTCAGCGCGACGCGCACACCCGAGCGACGCGCGCAGTCGCTCACCATGTTCAGCTCCGCGTCCGTGTCGGTTTGAAAACGATTGACGGCAACCACCACGGGGACGCCGAACTGGCTGACGTTGTGGACATGATGCTCGAGGTTCGGCAGGCCCCGCTCGAGAGCACCCAGATCTTCGGTACCTAACGACGTCTTCGCCGCGCCGCCGTTCAGCTTGAGCGCGCGCACGGTAGCCACCAACACGGCGACTTCCGGCTGTAGCCCAGCCGCGCGGCACTTGATGTTGAAGAATTTTTCGGCGCCCAGGTCCGAACCGAATCCGGCTTCCGTGATCACCACGTCCGACAAGCCTAACGCGGCGCGTGTCGCCAACACGGAGTTACAGCCATGCGCGATGTTGCCAAACGGCCCGGCATGCACAAAGGCGGGCCCGCCTTCGAGCGTTTGCACCAGGTTCGGACGGATCGCGTCCTTGAGCAGCATGCTCATCGCGCCCGCGGCCTTGAGATCCGCCGCGCGGATGGGTTTCCGGTCGGAGCCCGCAGTGGAACCCACGATGATGCGCGCGAGCCGTTCCGCGAGGTCTTGCGCCGATGTGGCCAGAGCCACGATCGCCATGATTTCGCTCGCGGGGATGATCACATAACGATCCTCGCGCACAACACCGTTGGCGACGCCTCCCAGGCCGATGATGATTTGCCGCAACGCGCGATCGTTCATGTCGATCGTACGTGGCCACGTGATACGCCGCGGATCCAGCGCGAGCGCATTCCCCTGTGTGAGATGATTGTCGAGCATCGCGGCCAGGAGCGCATGGGCACTCGAGATCGCGTGAAAGTCACCCGTGAAATGGAGGTTGATGTCCTCCATCGGCAGCACTTGCGAATACCCGCCGCCGGCAGCACCACCTTTGACGCCGAACACGGGGCCCAGGCTCGGTTCGCGAATGCATAACGTGGCGTTGGTGCCGAGGTGGCGGAGTGCCTGCGTTAGGCCCACGGTCGTCGTGGTCTTGCCTTCCCCCGCGGCCGTTGGGTTTATCGCCGTGACGAGCACCAGCCGTCCTTTCGGCGGACGCTGCGTAACTTCGAGAGGGATTTTCGCCTTGAACCTTCCATACATGTCGATCTCGTCAGGCGCCAATCCCAGTTCGCCCGCGACGTCCACGATCGGGCGCAGCTTTGCAGCCTGTGCGATCTCGATATCGGAAGGAACCGTAGTCACGAACTATCTCTCCAGCGTTAGGCTATGACCAGAAACGGGGAGCAAGGAGCAACAAGCAGGGAGCGGCGATTCTACGCCGACGCGTCTCGGAGGGCTAGGCCGAAGAAATCGACCGTGTTCCGTACCAGGCGCGGCGCGAGATCGGCGACGTCCGCGCGGCGCGCGTGCGCGAGGCGCGCGGCTGTCAGCGACACATATGCAGGCTCGTTGCGATGACCGCGGTGAGGCGCAGGCGCGAGGTACGGCGCATCCGACTCGACGAGGATTCGATCCACGGGAGCGAGACGGAGCAGCTCATCGTCCGTCCACTTTTTGAACGTGATGACGCCGGCGAAAGACAGGAACCAGCCGGCATCGAGCGCTACACGACCCAGGGTCTCAGGGCCAGTGAAACAGTGCAGCACCCCTCGAATCCCCTGCTTGCCCGCTTCCGACACCATCGCAGCCGTGTCGTCCACGGCGTCTCGCGTGTGGACGATCACCGGCCGCGACGATTCAGCCGCCAGCGCAAGCTGTTCAGCGAATGCACGGCGTTGCTGCGGCCGCGGCGAATTATCGTAATGGTAATCCAACCCGCACTCGCCGAGCGCCACGGCGCCCGACCTAACGAGATCGCGAAGCTGCGCAGGCGTGGCGGTCGGGTCGTATGAGCTCGCGTCGTGCGGATGCACGCCGGCGCTGAACCAAAGGAAGCCCGCGTGTTCGCGCGCGAGAGCCGCGGCCTGATGCGCCACCGCAACCGTTTCTCCGATGACGACGATACCCTGCGCGCCAGCCGCGCGCGCGCGCTCGATCACCGCGCTTCGATCCGCGTCGAACGCGGCATCCGCCAGATGCGCGTGCGCATCGATAAAAGGCGTCATGAAACAGGAACCGCCGCGATGTCGCGGCGGCTCGTTAGGTTCGAATCGGCGGATCCCGTCACGCTAACGTAAAGCGGGACTTGGACGTTTCTCGCGTTCGGCTTTGGACTCGGCCCGCGTCTGCGGGGCAGCCGCGACCTGCTTACCACCCGGATCGCGCGGGAACTTCCGCTCGATCCACAGCAGGATCGGCGCGGCGACGTAGATCGAGCTGAACGTTCCGATGAGAATACCGAACGTCATGATCCACGCGAATGGACGGATCACTTCTCCGCCGAAGATGAGGAGCGCGAGCAAACATGCCAGCGTCGTGGATCCCGTCATTACCGTGCGTGGCAGCGTCTCGTTCACAGAGCGGTTGAGAAGGTCGTACAGACGCTCCTTCTTCGCCGTCTTGAGGTTCTCACGCACGCGGTCGAAGACGACGACTTTGTCGTTCATGGAGTAGCCGATCACCGTTAGGATCGCGCCGACGACGAAGACAGAAATCTCCAGATTCATGTACTTCATGAACGCGAGGGTGGCGACGATGTCGTGCAGGGTCGCCAGCACGGCGGCGATCGAGAACCGCCACTCGAAGCGCCAGGCGAGGTACACGAGCGTCAACGCAAACGCGATGAGCAGTGCGATCGTCGCCTGCCGTCTCAACTCGCCGCCGATACGCGGCCCGACAGCCTCGCGCCGGACTTCCTCGTACGCGTTGGCGCCATAGCGCTCATCGAGCGCGGTCTTGATGCGATCGGCCACCGCTTGCGCCCCCGCGACCTGCTGCGCGATTTCCTGCGATTGCTGTGCGCGGATCACGATTTCTTCGGGCGCGCCGAACTGCAGGATTTCCGCGTTAGGCAGGCCCCGTTGCGTGAGCGTGGAGCGCACCTCCGCGATGTTTGGCGCCTGTTTGAAGCGCACCTCGAGCACCGTGCCACCCGTAAACTCGATGCTGTAGTTGAAGCCCTGCAGCGGAATGAGGATGAGCGCTGGAACGATAAACGCCACCATCAGGAGCGCTGCCGGCTTCCACAGCCGGATGAAGTCGATGTGCGTGTCGTGAAGGATGCGCAGCATCAGATGCTCAGCACCTGTTGGGTCTTATTGCGGTCGAGCCAGAGCATGAAGAGAGTCCTAACGACGAATATCGCACTGACCATCGAAGAGGCGAGACCGGCCAGCAGTGCGACGGCAAAGCCTTGTACTGGTCCCGTACCGAACTGATAGAGAATTGCCGCGGTGAGCGCCGTCGTCACGTGCGTGTCGACGATTGCGCTCCATGCGCGGTCGAACCCCTCGTTGACGGCCGTGCGAACCGTTTTGCCGCGCGCGAGCTCCTCACGGATGCGCTCGAAGATCAGGAAGTTGGCGTCTACGGCCATACCAATCGAGAGCACGAAACCGGCGAGCCCGGGGAGCGTGAGCGTCGCACCGAAGCCGGCAAGGATCGCAAGCGTCGTTAGCGAATAGAACGCGAGCCCCATCACCGCGAGGACGCCGGAGAAGCGGTAGTACACGATCATGATCAGGATGACGAGCGCGATGCCTAACGCACCGGCTGAAAGCCCCTGACGGATGGAGTCTTCGCCAAGACTCGCACCGATATTGCGAACCTCGGCGATCTTGAGGGGCACGGGCAACGAGCCGGCGCGCAACACGAGCGCGAGGTCTTGCGCCTCGCGCAGATCACGACCCTGCCCCATCGTGATCTGTCCGCGCGTGCCGATGGCCTGTTGGATAATCGGCGGACGGCCCATCACGCGGTCGTCCAACACGATTGCCATGTAGTCTTGCACGTGCCGGCCGGTCTCGCGGCGGAACTGACGGCCGCCTTCGTTATTCAACTGGAACTCGACGATGGTACCGTCGATGGGCGACTGATTGGGTCGCGCGTCCTGCAAGTACTCGCCGGTGATGATCGGGCGCGCATCCACGACGTAGAACGGCCGATAATTATCGCCACCTAACGAGGTGGTATCGCTCCCCCAGAGGACTTCCTTCCCCGGGGGCAGCGCACCTTGCACCGCGGGCAGTGCGAGGTACTGCTGGAGGACCGGGAGGTCGCGCATGGCGACGAAGTACTCACCGGGAATCTGACCAACCTGGACAAGACGCGAGAAGGGACCGCCGGTCGTCGGCGTGATTGCCGTATCGCGCCGCGCCGAGTCGCCCCCTGCTTTGCTGGTGTCAGCGCTGCTCAGCAGCTGTTGCAGAGTTCCCGTCGGCTTTTTCGCAGTATCGCCTAACGGCTGACTGGCTTCGACGCGCTGATCCCGCAAGATCTGATCGATACGTGGGAGCGCCCTCTCGAGCGCCTGGGATTCGTCGACGATCTGCATTTGCAGAAACGCCTGACTTTGAACGACGCCGACCGCGCGCTCGGGATCGTCGATCCCAGGCAGCTCGACGGTAATGCGATCGTTGCCGACTTTCTGAACGATCGGCTCGGATACACCGAACTGGTCGATGCGCGTGCGGACCACCTTGAGCGCCCGCTCGAGCGCATCGCTCTTGTCGGCGACTACTTGCTTCGATTCGTCAATCTCGAGGGCGAGGTACATCCCGCCCTGCAAATCGAGGCCGAGCTTGAGCGGCACACGCCGCACGGTGTCATAAACGAAATCGTCACCACGCTTCACGCGTTCGATCACGTTGCGCGGGAAAAGCATGTAGATCGACCCAATGATCATTAACGCGATCAGGATGAGTCGATTTCTCAGCCGAGTCATTCGGGGTACGCTGGCAGAAAGAAGAGAACCCGCAAGCTAAACGGAGCTAAGCTTCGGCGTCAACGCGAGTTGTGGCAGGCACCGACCGGCTCCACCGCTCTGTACACCGCCGCGCCCTACGTGGTCGCAAGCTCTTGTTCCTCACTGGCGAGGATCGCTCGGGCTGTCGCCTGATCCACTTGCAGCTGGGCCCGCAGTGCAGCGGCATCCGCAAAACGTTGTGTATCTCGCATACGACGAATGAAGTCGATGCGAACCGGCGCGCCGTAGAGGTCTATCTCCACGTCAAAAAGGTGCGCTTCGAGCAGGGGCTTGTCGTCGCCAAATGTCGGCCGACCGCCCAGGTTGAGCATGCCGCCGAAGCCTCCGTGGGGGGTCTGGACACGAACCGCGTACACGCCGAACGGAGGAAGCAGTTTGCGGTGCGACGGGATCGGGACGTTAATGGTCCGAAATCCCATGGCGGCACCGCGCTGGTCGCCAGCCACGACGCGCCCACTCACCGAATAGTGGCGGCCAAGCGCAGCTCGAGCGCGGGCGAGATCGCCACCGGCCACTGCTCGTCGGATCGCGGTCGACGAAAAGGGTGGACCCTCGTGGACGCCGATTGGTGGCCGCACGTCGACTTCAAATCCGAGTTCTCTGCCGAGCATCTGCATCGTGGCCGCGTTGCCCGATCGATTGCGGCCGAATCCATGATCGTGGCCCATCAACAAGTACTGCATGCGGAAGCGGCGACACAGCACATCACGCACGAAATCCTCGGCCTCCATGTTCGCGAGCGCGCGCGTAAATGGAACGATCGCCAGGTAGTCGATGCCACTTTCAGCGAGGACTTCGAGTTTCTCATCCCCGACAGTGAGCAGCAGCGGAGCGGCAGTGGGGTTGACGATTTCGAGTGGGTGCGGCTCGAACGTGATGAGGAGCGATTTGAGGTCGCGTTCGCGGGCCGCTTCAGCAAGCGTAGCGAGCAGGAATTGATGGCCTTTGTGCGCGCCGTCAAACGTGCCAACCGTGA
>DATFBW010000486.1:0-20442 GCA_035253645.1 Gemmatimonadaceae bacterium
CATCGGCCTCGCATGTCGCTCGTTGCAGGATGAAGATAGCGCCGATCTCGAGCTCAGCATGGCACAGCGCTGCTTCGAGTCGTTAGGCGCCGCGCCGGACGTCGCGCGCGTGACCGCGCTGCGAAAGAAACAGGCTCCCAAATCGGACGGCGGCTTGACGGAGCGCGAGGTCGAAGTGTTGCGCATGGTCGCGTCGGGGAAGACGAACAAGGCGATCGCCGATCAGCTCGGGTTGAGCGAAAAGACCGTCGCGCGGCACGTCAGCAACATCTTCATGAAGCTCGGGCTATCGACGCGCGCTGCTGCCACCGCGTACGCCTACAAACACGAACTCGTTTAGCTGCGAGGTTGACCAACTAAAGCTGTCAGCTAACAGCTTGCAGCCGACAGCTGACAGCTACCTCGCACCTCGCACCTCCTACCTCGCACCTTCTACATAGAATTACCCACGACGCAGCGTGCATCGCCTGGATAGATCGTCCGATGCGCGGCAGGTCGAAACGCCGCTACCGTACAGCTGCAAACCATCAAGGACTCACGATGTGCAGCGCGCGACAGATTGAACGGGTAGAGACGGTCGTTGTAGGTGGTGGCCAGGCAGGACTGTCGGTCGGGTATCACCTCGCCCGGCTTGGACGACCGTTCGTCATTTTGGATGCGAATGACCGAATCGGTGATTCCTGGCGCAAGCGCTGGGATTCGCTGCGGCTCTTTACGCCGGCAAAGTTCAATGGCCTGGCCGGCATGCGCTTCCCGACATCGCCTAACGAGTTCCCCACGAAGGACGAGATGGGCGATTATCTGGAAGCGTACGCGAAGCGGTTCAAGCTACCCGTGCGAAGCGGCACCAAAGTCGACAGGATCTCGCGCCGCGACCAGACCTATCTCGTAGAGGCCGGCGAATACCGTTTCAAAGCGGATCACGTCGTCGTCGCGATGTCACGGTATCAAGATCCGTGGGTCCCTGCGTTCGCTCGCGATCTGGACCCGGGCATCGTTCAGCTGCATTCGTGCGATTATCGCAACCCTGCGCAGCTGCAAGCTGGAGACGTTCTCATCGCCGGGGCGGGAAATTCCGGCGCCGAGATCGCGCGGGAGCTGGCGGGCAGCCACAAAGTATGGTTGTCGGGAAGAGATGTTGGGCAAATCCCGTTCAACCTGGCGTCACTCCCCTCCCGACTGTTTCTCGCGCGATTCGTCCTGCGCTTCGTCTTCCACCGCGTGCTGACCACTGACACGCCGATGGGCCGTAAGGCGAAACCAAAGGTTGTTCGGCACGGTGGACCGCTGATTCGGGTGAAGCGGAAGCAGCTTGATGCGGCGGGTGTCGATCGTTTGCCAAAGGTTGTGGGGGTGCGTGATGGGCTGCCGCTACTCGAGGACGCAAACGTGGCCGATGTGGCGAACGTCATCTGGTGCACCGGGTTCCGGGCTGATTTCAGCTGGATCGATCTGCCGGTATTCGACGAGGAACGGATGCCGCGGCAAGTGCGTGGCGTCGTACCTAACGAGCCGGGCCTGTACTTCGTGGGGTTCATTTTCCTCTATGCGTTGTCGTCGACGATGATCCACGGTGTGGGCCGGGACGCTGAATACGTGGCGAACGTGATCGCGCGCAGGACGAGCGGAGCGACGGCCGCAGCCTGAAGCACCCCCAGGCACTGTCCGAGCCGTGCAAAACGTAGGAGCAGGCGGCTGTTTTTAGCGGGCACGCGAAGCATCGTCACTGCGACACTGCGGTCGGAGAGACGTCGCGTGCCCGCGCTTTCATTGCCATTGTCTACGGCGGCAGTCCTAACGAGCGCAGCGCTCCTCACCGCCCTCGCCTGCGCAACTCGGGAGCACCGACGGACGGAGCTCGCGATCGAGCACGTCAATGTGGTCGATGTGGAGCGCGGCACACTGCTGCCCGATCGCACGGTCGTCATCAGGGACGGCCGGATCGCCAGCGTCGACACAGCGCCCAATGTGGTCACCAGGGGCGCTCGGCTTGTGGACGGTCGTGGCAAGTACCTCATGCCTGGACTCTGGGATATGCACACGCACGTCGACGATGGGGCGGCGTGGATCTTCCCGGCGTCCGTCGCCATGGGAATCACCGGCATGCGCGACCTCGGCAGCACGTTGGAGCGGATCCGCGAGTGGCGGAACGACACGTTAGGCAAACGTGCGCCTCGCGTCGTCGCCGCCGGGCCGATCATCATGGGAGTCACAAACGACACAGACCCGCGCGTCGTGGCTGTGCGTACCGGCGAGGAGGCCAGGCGCGTCGTCGACTCGTTAGGTATCGCCGGCGTGGACCTCATCAAGGTGTACGACTGGGTGACCGTGGAGGCATATCGCGCGATCGCCGACGCCGCCCGAGCGCGCGGCCTCGCTGTCGTGGGCCATCTACCCATTGAAGTGGACCCCGATGTCGCGATCGCAGCGGGCCACCGCAGCATCGAGCACGACGGCAACGCCGAAGGAGGTCTCTTGCTGCACGCGTCGCGCGACGCGCGGACGTATCTCGCCGCCGCTCGCGCCAACGTCGGCAAGCCGTTCAATCCGGCAATGCTCGTCGGCAGCTGGGCACCCGCCGAGATCCAACGTTTTCTCGATTCGTTCGACGAGGTGCGCGCCGATTCAATCGCGCGCGCGCTGGCCCGCGGCGGCGTTTTCGTAACACCCACCATGTACAGCTACAGCAGGGCGTGGCTGCTGCCACCTGATAGCGCGTTGCTCCGGGCTCCCGGGCGTGACTTGCTGCCTAACGAGCGCGGCACGATGCATGATGCAATGGTCCGCGAGTACCACCGCTCGCCGCCCGCAACGTCAGCGGCGGCGGCGCACGCGCGGCTCTATGACGTGCGTGCGCGGCTCGTACGCAGTCTCCACCGGTCCGGCGTCCTGCTGCTCGCCGGTACCGATCTGGCGCCCTATCCGGGCGGCTTCCCAGGATACGCCCTGCATAACGAGCTGGCCGAGCTGCAGAGCGTCGGATTGTCACCTAGCGACGCACTCCGCGCCGCAACGCTCAACCCCGCCCGCTACTTCGCGGCGGATACCATGGGTGTCGTGCGAGTAGGAACAGTCGCGGACCTCGTCCTGCTCAACGCAAATCCACTCGCCGACGTCCGCAACACCCTCCACATAGAAGCGATCGTTCTGCGTGGTGAGTTGATCGATCGAGCAGCACGTGCCGCTCTCCTTGAGGAGGCGCGTCGCAGCGCGTCCCGCGCCAGGTAGTCCATCCAGTCGCGCGGCTCACGGCTCCGTTCACGGAGCCGCGCCGTCGATAGCACGCCGCGCTCGATTGACTAACGCAGTTAGCTCGCTCTTGGGCACGAAGTGGCCGCCGAACACGACGGCGTCAATTCGGAGCGTATTCCGGATATCGGATAGCGGATTGGCATCGAGCAGAATGAAATCCGCACGCCGCCCACGCGCAATCGTCCCCCATTCCGCGGACTAAGCCAGGAGCTCCGCGGCCTACTTATGGGACGTTGATGGTGCCAACTGTGGTGGTACGCGGTCACAGCCGAGCGCTGCGAAGGTTCTTATATTCGTGCTTTACTGACAATGGTGTGCGCTACGCCTCGTGCTATGTATAGAGGCGGTTTCTTTCTTTGGTTCCCCACCATGGTCGAATCTAAGCGGCGCTGCTTCACCGTCATCGCAACCGAAACCGAGCGAGAGTTTGTAGCCGCTCTACTGCGAGAGTTGCACGCGCGCGGGCTCAAAGGTCAAGTGCTTTCGCCGGCCCTCGTGATGCGACCAGATGATATGAGCGATGACGCTGCACTCGTTCTGACTTCCAACGCAACTGTGTCGCTAGATGCCGCTCACATCATTTCAATTGTTAGGCGAGCCCATCCCCATTTACCAATATTTTGCTGCTTCAGTTCAACCGCACGCTTTCGATCGCGAATAGTCCAACTTGCAAGATTGGGTATGGATGATGTCTTTTTATCAGCCGACCGCGACGTTTTTCAAGAGATCGGGGACAGAATTAGCGCTTTGGCTTCGCATATTCTGCCCGGCGAACTGGCCAGAGAGTTGGTTGCGAATGTTCCTTCGCAAGTGCGAACACTGGTTTCTTGGTCGCTGCGACGTGGCTGGCGACCGTTGCACGTCAACGATCTGGCTGAGTTCTTCCACGAAGATGTCACAACGATTGGACGTCGGCTCAAACGCGCTCGCGCTCCGACCGCTCGCATAATTGGGAGCTTGAGCAGAGCTGCACACCTATGTGTGGAGCTAGACTTCGCACACCACACCGAGGCAATCATAGCACAGCGGCTGGGCTTCGGCGCCGCTAGCGGCGTTCGCATGCACGCGAAGCGCGCCTTGGGACTTTCAGTCACCAATCTCCGTGGAATGGCTTGCGATCGTCTGCTCGCGCGGTGGCACGAATTGTTCTCGCCTCATTCAACTGACCAGGCTGAGCAGCATTAATCAAAAACAAACAAGCTGGGTACTGTGCTGTTTGCCCGCTCGCGTGCTGGCAGGTGCTCGAAGTTCACTTGACGTTAGGCTTACGCGCCAGGGGCGGCTTCGTGTTAAGCGCCAGACCCAAAAACTCCGAGACGATTTGTCTTTCGATGACGGGGCAATGCACTTTCAACAGGGGAGGCAATGTGTCCTTGAGGGCTCATAGAGCACTAGGGCGGACCGGATTTCTGATCCTGGTGTACGGCTTGATATCCTGCGGAGCGGATCCCCAGCGTTCGCTCCAACCTCAGTCGGATGCCATTTTTGTAGGCTACGATGACGGGTGTTGGCCCATTTCCAGCGAATGTCAGGATAGAGCGCTTACAGGTGGTGAGTGGAATGCGGCCTACAATGCCATCGGACTCATAGAAGGCACCGACGCGATGTGCTTTGATATTCGCGACAAGGCGATGGATGATTTGTTGCTGGACAAAATTCGATTCTGGACCACGGGTCCGAGCGGTTACGATCCAGCCAATTATTACGGCGACCGACATAATGTGCCCGGAGTAACCCATGTTACCGGCGTCGGATTTGCCACTACTGATGATCTCATTGAAACACTTGCTCACGAGACCGCACACGCCCTCGGATATAACCATGACGACATGAATGGTCGTTGTGGCATCAGCTTGGCCTAACGCTATATCGATTGGATTATCCAGGGCGCTAACTACTAACGGGATAAACCGATGGCTACGAGGACGACAATTGCAGCTGCTTGTCTCACTTTTGCGATGTATGCAAATGTCGGCAATGCGCAAGGAACTGACGACACAAGCTTGCTTGAGATTGCAGCCGCGAAAGCGATGCTACAACGTAGCGACATACCACGAACGCGAATTGCCATTGAGCCAGGGTTTGCAACAGCTGAAGCTGCTCCAGGTCATGGCGCAATCGCACGTACCGCGAGAACACCAACGCGAAACAGTGCGCTCCAAGCAGGTCTGAAAGCAGTTCGAGTGGCGTCGCTTGGCCAGCTTCGAAATTGCGACCGTTGCGGTCTGACGGGCGCTGACGTTTTGCTCACGTTGACCGACCCCATTATTGCTGGAGCGCTGGCCTCAGTAACAGTTACGGCGCTTTACAACGGCACGCGCGGCCGTCTCGAATATGAAACGGTAAAGTTTACCTTCACTCGCTCCGCAAACAGCTGGGTCGTGTCGAAGATAGAACAACTCGGCGTAAGCTGAGATGGAATCACGAGTCTGCCTAAGCCTGAAAAGTCAAAGTCTTGGACTTGGCTCGGACTGGCGCTGTTGGTATGGGATCAATCTTGCCCGATACCGGAGCCCTCCCTCAGATGGGGCAGACTACGCACCAAACCCAGATTTCGTCAACAGCTAATCGCTTCTCTAAGGTGTACGCGTTGAGCCCTCGTTAGGCGGCGATAAGGGTGCATCGCGCTATGGGGCTCCAATTGTATCGCGACTAGCATGCCAGCTTGAAGCTCCGAACCGAGACGCTAAAGCGCGCGTGACGTGGGTGAGTTAGGGCGTCGTTCACCCCGCGCTTAGAGCATTAAGACCTAACGAGCGGCTCCACCTATAGCAATCCTCCCGCCATCGATTAGCGTGGCGAGTAAGCGGTTATCCATATAACGCCCGCCGAACACGACGGCGTCAATTCGGAGCGTATTCCGGATATCGGATAGCGGATTGGCATCGAGCAGAATGAAATCTGCGCGCTTCCCACGTTCGATCGTCCCCCACTCCTTGGATTGACCCAGGAACTCGGCAGGGTTCTTCGTCGCCGTGGCCAATGCTTGATATGGCGTTAGGCCTGCCTGCACCATCGCTTCGAGCTCGCGGTGCAGTCCCCAACCGTAAACGTGAAACCATTCGGGCGTATCGGAACCTGCGAGGATCCTTCCCCCAGAATCGTGAATCGCCTTCACGAGACGATTGCGGACTTCGATGTACCGTCGGCGCCGCGCGTCCGTGCGCTGCTGCGCTGCTTCAGCGGACCAATACCGCTCGCGCGCCTGCAAATACGGATTGCGCACGCTCGGCGGAATCATGTTCCAATCGGGACGCGAACGGATCGCGCTGTCGCTCTCGTGTGCAGCGAATGCCGTATTGAAAACATTGAGCGTCGGCTCGATCCATGCGCCCGCACGTGCTGTGGCACCGGCGATCTGCGCGATTTTGCGATCGTCCGCGAAATCCATGCTCGCCCAATTGCGCAGCTGAAAAACGAACTGCTGGGTGAGTGAAGTGCGCGAGGGCGCGGAGTCGGCGAGAACCGCCTCGAGGTAGCTGTCGAGGTGTTCGAGCTGCTGTCCGGTCTCGAGCGCACGCGCCACGCCTATCTGCGGATCCACATGTCCCACGACGGGGATGCGCTTCTTTGCCGCCTCGTCGATGATTGCATCGTACACCGGGCGCGTTATGAAAAGCGTGATCTTCACCTGATCGTAACCGGAATCGGCGACGGCGCGCACAGCCGCTCGCGCCGAACCCTCATCCGTCACCACGATCCCGTTAGGCATCTCTCGGCCCACAAGGTGTGGGCTGGCCACCCAAAGCTGTGGCCCGAGCACCGCGCCACGCCTAACGCTGTCGCGGAGCTCGAGGTGCGTCGGCGTGCCGATCATCAGGCGAGCCGTGGTGATGCCTGTGGCGAGCATGACACCCAGCTCGGCGGCGCCAACGGAATCCGGAATTGCCGCGTCGTCGGAGTAAAGGTGCGTGTGCAGATCGGCGAGACCAGGGATCACGTATTTGCCACTCGCCTCGATCCGGCGCGTGCCGGGGGGAACGTTGACGTTGCGGCCGGCTGCCACGATCCGCCCGTCACGCACGAGCACGGTGGCATCGCTGACAACCGAATCACTTGTCATAGGTATCAGATTCACGCCAGTCACGGCGTAGGTGCCTACCGCAAACGGACCTCTTTCCCTGAGCGCCTGCTGGAGCGAGGAGCGGGGAGCCAGGGGTGCGAGGGGAGCGAGCAGCAAGAGGTACCAAACTTTGAGACGCATGGGCTTAACTGCGCGTGTCGTTCTCGCGGCGGTTACTCGTTAGGAATCGGCTAGCGGGACAAACTCTATTCTATACTTTGGTTACTAAACACGAGCAACTCGGAGGCAGGACCTGTGCTGATTCCTACGTTAGTTCTAGCGTTGTCGACGGTCGCCGACGCCTCACCGCGTGTCGATAGCGACACGATTCGACTTGAAGTCGGCGCCAAAGAGGTGGACGGGCGAGTATATGAGCCGCATGCCGCGCGCGTGCGCGTTTGGGTGGGTCCGGGGGAAGGGCACATGCGAGGTGAATGGACCAATGTCCTCACGCATGGTGATTCTGCCGGGCGAAAGATCCACCGCTGGGTCACCACTGGCATGTCGCTGACGCCAGCAGGCGACACGATCCGCTGGGAGCTACGGCAGACGTACGACGCGATCACCCTGCAGCCGTATGGCATCGTGCGCACGGCGAGCAACGGAACTTCATCGGCGCTGCGTATTGACGGGCGTAAAGTGAGCGGGACGCGGCGTACGACCCGCGACGGCCAGCTGGAGCAGGTGAATTACGAGATCGACAAGCCAGGGTACGTTGCATCGGCGTCTGATCTCGTGCCCGCCGCAGTCGGATTCAAGCCCGGGCTCGTGATCGTCGTGCCGATTTGGGGGCCGCCGATGACAGCGAGCGAGATGCGCGCGTTCACGGTCGTCGGCAAGACCGACGTGAACGTCGAAGGAAAAGTGGTCAACGCGTGGAAGGTGGATGAACACCGGCTCGCGGACCGGAAGCTCCTCGCGACGTGGTATCTGTTGGACAAGTCGCCGTACATGGTGTACGGCGAAGTGCCGCTGGCTGATGGTTCGATTCAGCGGATGACTGAAGTCGAAGTTCCTCTGCCCAAGCCATGACAACGATCCGCCGCCTAACGCATTCTTTTGCCCTGCCACTCGCACTTGGCGCCGGAGTTGCGGCGACTGCGGCCCGGCCGGTCATCGATACCCTGCAGTCGGTGAGCTCGGGGAGCGTCCTCGTGGCCAATCAACGGTCGGCGAGCGCGACGCTCATCGATCTCGCGAGCGGCAACTCGCGGACAATCCCCATAGGGCAAGGTCCGCACGAGGTGGCGATTTCGCCTAACGGACGCGTCGGAGTCGTTACCATCTACGGCACACAGGTTCCGGGCAACGAGCTAGCAGTCATCGACATTCCCTCCGGCCAGGTGACGCGAACCATTTCGTTAGGTGCGTATACGCGGCCGCATGGCGTCGTGTTCGTGCCAGGGAACAACGATCGTGTCGTCGTTACGTCGGAGGCGAGTCAGAACCTGGTGCTCGTCGATGTGAATCGGGGCGTTGTCGAGGAGGCCATGAACACGCTGGCGCAGGTGTCGCACATGGTCGGCGTGACGGCGAACGGTGAGCGCGCGTGGACGGCGAACATCATGTCTGGCTCGGTCTCGGAATTCGATTTACGCGCGCGCCGGTTACTCCGCGCGGTTCCCGTCGGCGAGCGCTCCGAAGGCATCGCGGTCGCGCCGGACGGAGCGACCGTCTGGGCCGGCAGCAACACACAGGGCACGGTGAGCGTTGTGGACGTCGCGTCAGGCAAGGTGACGTCGACGCTGCAAGGGTTCCAACTCCCGTATCGCATCGCCATCTCGGCGAACGGTGCGCTGGCAATCATCTGCGACCCCCAAGGGGACAAGGTTCACGTGGCCGATGTCGCGCAGCGCAAGGTTTTGTGGAGCCTCGATGCGTTAGGTGCGCCGCGAGGCGTCAGCATCTCACCTGACGCCTCGACGGCCTTCATTACGCTCAACGGCGATCGCTCTGTCGCGGTTGTGGATCTGGCGACACGCAAAGTCGTCAAGAAGTTCCCGGTGGGCGAGTCTCCGGACGGTGTCGCGTACGGTCCCGCCCCGCGTTAGGCACGGGAACCCTCACCGCGCTTTCCAGAGATAGAGATCCACGGTCACTTCCGGTCGACTCGCCGCGAGGTAAGACAAGCTTTTTGACCAGTCCGTCCCGGCCGGAGGCTCGGCGTAGAGCACGTAATAGCCTCCCGTGAGACTCGCGCTGAACCTCCCATTCACATCCGTGACCAGCTCGGCGGCGAGGACCTGTGTGGCAGCACCGTTCACGAGCACGTTGCGCATGATGCGAACTTTCGCCCCTGCGATCGGATCGAATCGAAGCGTATCGCGGGATCCCGCGGTGGGTGTGATCGGGACGATCCCAAGAACGCGTCCATTCACCGCGACCTTCTGAGGAAGCGGCGGCATCGAGTCGAGCGTATCGGGAGGCGGCGGTTTGACCGTGTCCCGCGGCGGCCGGTGCGTCGAATCGCCGCGCGGTCGCGTGGAGTCCGCACCAGTGGTTAGCGCAGCGGAAGGGTCGAGCAGACCATCGCCGGTGTCAGAGCATGCGGCGATTACAGCCGTCAGGGAGATGAAAACGCCCACGCTGATCGCGCGACGGTGGCGATTCAGCTTTGCATGTCGGGGCACAACTCGCATCGAGGTCCTCCAAACGTCAGGTGTCTACGAACTGCTGTCTCGATGTGCTCTACCCCCGCTCACATACCCGACGTCACCTGGCGTAGCCGAGCAACTGCGCGGTGACGTGGAGCGCGATGCGAAGGTATAACAGCAGCGGCAACTGCATCCCATGAATCGCGAAGTGACTGATGAATGCTCCTCATTTCCGCGCCATCGTCTCGTGCGCCCTGGTTGTAGCGTTCGATGCCACTTCCGCCCCAGCGCAGGCGTTCAGCGCCGCCACAGGGTTATCCGGTGCTCGCCTGACGCCTAACGCTTGTGCAATCGGTCGGTCGCAAGCGCGCATCACGTCTGACCTGATCGGCGATTGGTCGCTCGCTCGCGTTTCATGGTCAGGCCGCGTCGCGTCCGATCTTACTGGCGGCGCAATACAGAGCAGCACGCTCAAAGCTCTGGTGCAAACGCCCATGTGGCGTGGCTGGCGGCTTGACGCCGGTACTCAGCGCGAGGTGGGTGACGCGGAGTGCGGTGGCAGTGCGGCGCTGCGCACGTATGCCACGGGCGTATCGTACCAGTTGGACGGATCCGGTGTCGCGCTGCGATACATGAAACGGCTGACTCGTCATGCGGGTGGGCTCGGGGCCGACACGTTGACGCAAAAAGTTGTTGGCCCGACGACGCGCGGGGTCTCGCTGACTGCGTGGCACAACCTGGGGCGTACGCTGCTCGCCATGTCACTCGGCTCGCGCGGGCAATGGCGCGAGGAGCGCGTGCGTATTCCGCGCGTCGTAAACGGCGGCGATACCATACCGACCGACAGCGGGCCCGTTGTCATCCCGGGTCCGGGCATCACGTACGAGACCGCGCTACGACGCGCGCTCCTGCACGACTTTGGCACGGAGCTGCGGGCAACGTGGACTGGCGGTCCGCTGTCATTCGACGCGATGGGGGGCCGCGCGTTAGGCGGCAGTCGGCTTTGGGACGGCCGGTACTGGGGGCGCGCCGAAGGGTCCGTGGCACTTACGCCGTCCGTCGCCCTGTTCGCCGCCGCAGTCGATGACGGACGGGATTCGCATTTTACAGTCCCGCGCCGTTACTTCACTTTAGGGCTCCGCCTAACGTCTACTCCATTCGGCCGTCCTGCTGACGAGATGAAAGAGGGCTCGCGCGCCGTCGCGGGCGCGTTCCGGCTGCACGCGGACCCGAATGGCATCGTTACCCTGGCGATCCGTTCAGCAGACGCACGAGTGGTCGAGCTCACCGGCGATTTCCTCCAATGGAAACCCGTTCGCATGCAGCGGGTCAGCCCCGACTGGTGGGAGGTGCGCCTCCGCATGTCCGCCGGCGTCCACCGGGTGAACGTCCGCGTTGATGGTGGGAAATGGCGCGCGCCGCCCGGTGTGCCGCGCCAGCGCGATGAGTTCGGCGGCGACGCCGGCGTGATTGTGATTCCCTGAGCTCCGCGCTGACGGATTTGTTGTGAAGGCTGTATCGCGAAACGTGTCGCCCGTTGACGCGGTGCCGGCATTCGAAGGTACCACGCAGTACATGAGCGAAGAGCAGGTCGTGAACGACGCTGTTCTCGTGCGCCGAGTGTTGGAGGCAGGGGACGGAGGCGGGGAACATGCCGCAGCGTTCACGCAGCTTGTCGATCGTCATGCACCAGCGTGCTTGCGATTCGCGACACGTATGCTCGGCACTCGTGAAGATGCCGAAGACGCGACGCAGGAGACGCTCATGCGCGCATACCGCGCGCTGCACACGTTCGACGAAAGCACGCCGTTTCGCACGTGGCTGTTCAGCATCCTGGTCAATCGGTGCAGGACAGCGATCCTCCGTCGCACGAGGCGCGAAAGGTGGATAAGCAATGGGGATCACTTCGAGCATGCGTCTGCGACGTCCAGCCCAGCATCACTGGAGCTCAAGGTGGAGCTGGGTAGAGCGCTCGAGGCGCTGCCATCGGATCTTAGGGAGGCATTTCTGCTCAAGCACGTCGAACAATTGGAGTATGAGGAGATGGCGGCCATCACAGGGCGCGGCGTTTCGGCGCTCAAGATGCGCGTGCGTCGCGCCTGCGCGCGGCTGCGACGCGAGCTCGCGGAGTTGAACCATGAGAGATGACGAATTGCTAACTCGCTCGATCGAGGCCTGGAGAACGCCCGTACCGGTGCGCGTGGCGTGGCGCGCCGCGTTGTTGCGCGACATCGCAGCCGCGCCGCACCTCCCCCGCCAAACGATCGTTCGAGACACCGGTGTGCGTCGCGTGTGGATGTTGCGTCCAGCCACGGCACTCACGGCCGCAGCTCTCCTGCTCGTGGCAGGCCTCGCGCTTGGTGCTTTACTCACGCGGGCTCCGTCGGACATGGTAGCGGTGCCTAACGCGACGCCGGGCCTTACAACGGTGCGTTTTTTGATCGTGGCGCCGGCTGCTCGTCAGGTCTCGCTCGTGGGGGATTTCAACCGCTGGGACGTGAATGCGCACCCCATGCGGCGTTCGCACGATGGACAGAGCTGGCTTTTGGAGCTTCCGCTCGAAGCGGGGAGGCATACGTATGCATTTGTCGTCGATGGGGACGTTGTGAGGGATCCCGCGGCACCGTCGGTGGTGGACGACGACTTCGGCGTCCCCAATTCCATCATCTTTGTGGCCGACGGCCGGACATGAGCAAGCGATTCGTTGGCATCGCAGTGCTATTGCTCACTGGCGTTACCACCAAGGTCGACGCGCAGCGACACGAGCTTCCGGCGCGGCTCAAGCTTGCCACGCGGGAAGCCGTAACCGCGCTGGCTGATTCGTTAGGTGCGGCCGGCTTGCCTGCGAGAGCGGTTTACGACAAGGCCGCGGAAGGCGCACTGAAGAATGCGAGCGATGCACAGATCCTCAGCGCCGTGCGCGGTCTCGCGCGACGGCTGCGTGATTCGCGCGCAGTGCTGGGCGCCGATGCCTCCGACGAGGCATTGCTCGCGGCTTCGAGTGCACTCTATGCTGGAGTGCCACCGGCTGTTATCCGTCGGGCCGCGGACGCGCGCGGTGACAAAGCCACAGCTCCGTCGCTGGCGCTCACACTTACCGTGCTCGGCTCACTCGTTTCGCGCCAGGTACCAGTTGAATTGGCCGCCGGCTCGATCGAGGCGCTTTTGAAGCGCGGCGCACGTGACTTCGATCTCCAGCAGTTTCACACCAGCATCGAAGGGGACATTCAGGGTGGAGGCTCGCCAAGCGAGGCGACGGCCGCCCGGACGCAAAACATTCTGAATGCCCTGAATTCGCGACGGCCGCCTGGAGAAGGATGATCCCAACGATCGAGTGGCGGGTTCTTCAGGTGCCGGTGCGTAACAGTTGGTCGAGCTCCTTTCTGGCGTGACTCGTTAGGTCCGCATCCGCACGGATCTCGCCAACAAGGTCGCCGACGCGATCCGAAGCGGGGGTGCCGCCTTCCACTCCTGCGGCATAAAGTGATGCGACGGCCGCTACCGAATCGCGCAGGCGCCCGACAAATAACTGCCGAGTGGCCAAGAGGCCCTCCGCCACTCTCCCGTTGGATTCCATTGTCCGCGCAAATGCGAGATCGAGACGCGCGACATCCAACGCGACGCCGCACGCAGCCTCGACGAGCTCAGCGACGTTCCGCCGCGTACTGCGATCCCACTCTGCACCGAACGTGGAATCACGCGGTGCGAAGACATTCGCGGCTTGCGATACAAGCGCGTTGAAGAACTCTTTTGCTTCTCCCTCCGGCAAAGTGCCCCGCGTCGCACGAACCACGCGGCGGAGCCTGGCTGGAAGGTGCTCCAGGTCTCCTGTCGTTTCGATTTCTGGCGTGTGTGCCTTGTGGCCGGCACGGAGCAGTAGAAAAACGACGACGGCAGTTGTTAGCCACAGTGTGGGATCGACGATCACAGCAGCCACACTGCCAGAAATGGTGACAGCGAGAATCAGCCTAACGTCGGCCTGGGAAAACAGGCGGCCGTTGGTGATGGCGGGCGTCGGGATGCTCATAATCCGGGTTCTCGCGGCCGTCTCACGTCGGCTTCGACGTTGAGCGAGTCGCTCAAGCGCTGGAGAACTTCAAGCCCGTTCGTTCTCCAGCCATCGTTCTGTTTGTACAACCGCAAGAACTCGGCGAGGTTGCGGCGTGCGAGCGCGCGTTGTCCCAGCATGTATTCCGCCATACCGGCGTGATACAGCGCCATGTAGTGGTTAGGCCAATAGTCGATCACCAATTCCATGATCGGCGCAGCGGATCGATCGTCACCGGCGTCAGCGACGGGGTGACCCACGTCAAAGACAATCCCTACGGCGCGGTACCGGTCATCAGCGGGCAGCGCATCGATGATGCGGCGTGCGTCGTCGATCCTGCCGGCGAGCGCAAAGCACGCAGCATGAAATCCCTTGCCTTCGAGCGTTTCAGGCGGCGGCGACTGCCGCTGCAAGACGGTGACCTCAACGGCGTTGCAATACGGCTTGACGCGACGGAACCACTGCGCCGCGTCGGCACCTTCAGGTGCCTGGGTTGGCGGTGCGTGTGTAGCGCGCGACTCCGGCCGTTTTCGGGTCAACGCCTCCGCGGCCATGACGCAGCATACGCCTACATAGCTCCAGCCGAGCATCCGAAAAAACGACTGCATGACCGTCGAAACTCATGGTTGCTACCACATGGGAGACGACGGATGAGGGAGGTTTGTGACACGGCGCGTGTCAGAAAATGACACTCGCAGTCGCACGCAAATCGTTAGGACTATGCTGGCGGGCGGTATGGCGCCTTGATTTTGAGGGGGACGATGGTTTCGCCCCAGTGGATGCGCAGCACCGCTTCGTCGCGCATCACGATGGGAAAGTAGATCGCCATCGTCTCCATGTGCGCGCCGCGTTCGGGCGCGATCTCCAGCCGTAGCGCGTCCTGTGCTTCGCCCGGATACGGCGTGTGAAACACGTGCGCTGCGCGACTGAGGATGAGCGTCCAGTTGCCCGCCGCGCGCGGCAGCAACCAGATCGTGTACTCTCCGGCTGTGACGTCGCGGCCCTCGAGTTGCACGTCCCTGTCAAAGGAGATGAGCGTCGCGGAGTCTGCGCCAGGATGCCAGATGCGGTCCCACCTAACGACTGCGGAATCGCCAAACAATACTCGGCCACGCGCAACAGGGCGGCCATAGTGCACCGCGATCTGCGTGAATCCGACTGTCTGGGAAACCGATCCGCGTTGACTGAACGGGATCGTCTGCGCCGTTGCATGCGCTGCATTGACGATGAGCCCCATCGGCAACGCGCAGATGCGAAGCAAAGCGATCATGACAGTACGATCCATTTCAGCATGTCAACTCCAGCAATAAAACAGCCGGCGCCTCACGACGCCGGCTGTTCACTGGAACGGCGTTAGGCGCTCGCAGGCACGACCTTGCGGCTCGCCTGCACGCCAACTCCGTACAGCACCACGGCGATTAGCGCGTGCAGCCAGATGTCATGGCCGCCGATCGGAATCAAGCCAAATGTCGTCGGAGCAACGAGAGCGAGGGCAGCCAGTATTCCGTAGATCGCACCTCCGAACTTCGCAAACTTGATGGCGCCCTCCACGGTCCTCGCGGCGAGTAGGGCCCAGACGCCAAACGCCATATGGACGATGTTGTGCAACGCGTTAACCGGGAACAGACCGAAAAGCCTGGGTGCGGTCTCGATATCGGCTTCCATGCTCATGCCGCTCGCCATGAAGCCCAATACCCCGATCAACAGAAAGACCACTCCGAACAGCTGTACAACTCGCTGAACCATAAAGTCCTCCGGCGGCGTGAAGAGAGGCGAGCAGGAGCGTCGCGGCTGAATGTGCGGCTCCAACCCGGACATGATGCGATAACCTGACGCATCCGTCCAGACTGTCAGCGGGGTTAGGTCCCGCCAGTCACCTCTGCGGCCGCCGCCTGAAGCACCCCCGCCAGGGAGGGGGAGATCGTCAGCGTCCGACCGTCACGCAGCCTGAGGCTGGATGGCAATCCAGTGGGGGTTTTGCCTGATATCACCGCATACATAACGAGCGCTGCGAGATACGACCCGGAAACGGACGGATGAAGGCCATCCGGCGAATAGAGCGCAACGGTGGAATCTCTGCGCCACGTCGCGCGCCAGGCTTCGGCGACTGGAAAAAGGAGCCCGCCAACATCAGTGGCCGCGAGCTGGTACGACTCGATGGCCCGGTCGAAATCTCCAATCCGACCGAGTGACGGCCACACGGAATACAGCGCGGGGCGCGCGCCAACGGCCTTGATCCTCTCGGAAAACCGCCCGACGTAATCACGCAGAAGGACTCGGCTGTCAGGGAGGGAAGAAGGCCCCTGTTGGAGCACAACGTACTGCCAGCCTCCGCGTTCGATCTGCCGGCGTGCGAAGCCGTCGTTCCAGTGATCCTCGAGACTCACATCCGGCGAGGCTACCATCGCGACCTCGTAACGCGGGCCACCAGCCGTGTCGAAAACGGCCTGCACGATGAGCGGAAGCTCGTTCCAGTACGTTAGGCTGTTGCCGACAAACAGGATGCCGGACCCCGGGCCACTCGGGAGCGTTGGCCCACCGGAAACGCAGCCGAGCAGGATGGTGGATGCGCAAAGCGCGGTGAGCACGCGCCGCATGCGCGTTACGGGCGCCGGGGCGTTCATCGCCGTTTGGCTGCTCCCTGAACGAGGCCCACGTACAAAAGCCGCGTTAGGCGATCCCCGTGCCTGGCGCCGCCGAGTCGCTGGTCGAACTCCGCCGTCGGACGACTTGCAACGAACTGATCGAACGTGCGCCCAGCCCTGATAGCGTCTTGCACGCGCGCCTGAAGCGTCGCGAGCATCGTGCGATAGCTGAGGAGTGTGGCGCGGTCCGAAACAGGACCGTGTCCAGGAATCACGCGCGTCCGATCGTTGATCATCGGCAACACGCGATCGATGGCGGCTAACATGCCAGCCAGTGAACCACCGGCCCACCAGTCGATGAATGGCGGCGCGTCCAGCTCGAAGATGTCGCCCATGTGCACCACATTGGCGCGTGGCAGCCAGACGATCGCATCGCCGTCGGTGTGCGCGTTAGGCGCATGGTACACACGAACCTCTTCGCCGCCGAACTGAATCACGGTGGAATCGGTGAACCCTGCGGAGGGGAGCGCCTCCGCGGCGGCGGGCTTTCGGTGCCAGCCCTCCCAGGACGTGATCACGGTATCCTTGACTGCCTGCACCGGGACGTTGCGGTGCGCGAGCACGCGCGCCCCCTTTCCCCGGAAATACGCATTTCCTTCCAGGTGATCCCCGTGGTAATGCGTATTGATGACGAGAACGACGCGAAGCGCGCCTAACGCGGTTAGTGCGGAATCGACCGCATTCACACGTTTGGCGCTCTGGGCGTCCACGATGAGCGTCCCGGTATCGGCGCGAATGGCGAGCACGTTACCGTTTGTAAAGCCCGAGAAAACGTCGATACGTTCAGTCACCACATGTCTGGTGAGCTTGAGAACTCCTTGCTGTGCGCCGAGCTTTGCGCCAGCGAGAAGGAGTGCCGTCACGAACGTCGGTACGAGGCGATGCATTGCCGCAATCTCGGTTACGGTGAATGGTGCATGAGGTTCATTTCACAGAACTCTGACGCGATGTGGAGCTTGCACTGACCGACAAGGAACACAGCGCGACTAGCATGTCAGCATGAAAGTACCTGCCCAGCTCCGCGAGCACCGCAATGCGGCCCTCATGGTTGCAATCCTCGCGTTCATGCTGCTGGCGGTGGGGGTTCTCACGCATCAGGCTTGGCGTACGGCGCGGACGCACGAGCGCGCGGTCAACACCGCGCTGCAGGGGTACGCGACCTTCGCTGCTGCGCTGTACCGCGAGCGGCTCGAAGCGTTGACATTCACGTCCTTGTCCCCAATGCGCGTTTTCGCGAGCAATCGCGTCGGCGATAGAGCGCGCGCATTTCCATCCGCACGGACGCTGCACGATTCGGTGATGGCCGTCGTCAACTGCCGCTGCCGCACGGTCCTCCAGCCTAACTACGTTTTCCGCGTCGATCTCGCGAGCGGCGAGTTCGAGTCGGCGGGGGATAGCGTACCATACGAAGTACAGCGCTGGATCGTCGCATCGCTTCCTGCCTCGCTCAAAGATTACCAGCGCACGCAGACCTACGGGTCGGTCGTAGGGCCTGCAAACGGCGCGGAACGCGTCGTGTACTTCAGCGCTCGACGCAACGCGCGCGGCGATGTGACGGCGGTGTATGGAATGGAACCGGCACGCGCATCGATGGACTCGAGCGTTTTCGAAGAAGGGCTCGACGAGGCGATGCTGCAAGGCGTTGTGCTCGACGACAGCATACCTAACGACTCGCTCGTTACGGTGCGCGCGTTTTTCAAGTCCGGGACGCTGCGGTTTGCGTCGCGCAACGGGTTCACGTCTCCGCATGTCGGCAAGGAAAAGTTGAGCGAACAGGGAGGTGGTTTCGCGCTCACCGCGACGCTGAACCCTGCCATCGTTGGTCGTCTGGTCGTCGGCGGGATGCCCAAATCGCAGCTGCCTCTACTCCTCGGGCTCATGGTGCTGACGTTGGCGCTGGTTGCGGCTGCGATCGTCCTCACGTGGCGCACGTGGACACTCGCCCGCATGCGCGCGGATTTCACATCGAGCGTATCGCATGACCTCCGCACGCCAGTCACTCAGATCTTGCTGTTTGCGGAAACGATCTCGTTAGGCCGTCTGCGGACCGTGGCCGAATGCCGACGCGAGGCGCGCGTGATCGCCGAAGAGGGGAGACGGCTCCTCGATTTGATCGAGAACGTGCTGCATTTCGCGCGATCGGAGCGCTACGAGCTGCCGATCAACCGGCGCCTGACGAACCTGTCCGTGCTCGTCAGGGATGTCGTGGATACCTTCGAACCGATGGCCGCGGCAGTTGGCGTTTCGTTGCGGGCGACGATCGAGGAGGACGTGGGTGCCCGGATCGACGCGCCAGCGCTACAGCGATGTCTGCGCAACGTCCTCGATAACGCGCTCAAGTATGCGCACGCCGGGAAAGAAGCGAGCGTCGGCCTCGTGCTCATGGGCTCGCGGGCGAGCGTGTGGGTGGACGATCGGGGGCCGGGCATTCCCTCCGCGGATCGTCAGCGTATCTGGCAGGCGTTCGTGCGGCTGGACCGCGACATGAATCAGGCCACTGGCGGCAGTGGAATAGGGCTGGCGGTCGTGCGTGACATCATCGTTAGGCACGGCGGTGTCGTGCGCGTGGAAGATGCACCGGGCGGCGGCGCCCGTTTCGTCATGGAGCTTCCCGAGGCGTGTCGGCTCGGGCCGCGCGCCGTCGAGGATGCAGCACCGCGCGACGACACGTACCGCGTCGGAGAAGGGTGATGCGCATCCTGGTGATCGAAGACAACCGCAATCTGGCGCGAGGCCTCCGCCACAACCTCGAACTCGAGGGATACGACGTCGAAGTCGCGTACGACGGAGCTTCAGGGCTCGCGCGCGCCCGTGAAGGCCGCTTCGACCTGATTCTGCTGGACCTCATGATCCCGCGCCCCGATGGGTATCAGATCCTCCGCGCGTTACGGGATGATCCCGAACCGGTGAACAAGACGGCGGTCCTCGTTCTCACCGCGCGCGGCGAGGAAGCCGATAAACTGCGTGGGTTCCGGCTGGGCGCGGACGACTATGTCACGAAGCCATTCAGCTTGCTCGAGCTGATTGCGCGGGTCGAAGCGATCATGCGTCGTGTGCGGGCGGGAACCGGTACGACGAACACAGCCCCCCAGGAGATGATCGAGTTCGGCGAGCTGCGCATCGATCCTGGCGCACACGTCGTCTACCGCGCCGAGACGCCCGTACCGCTCCGGCCGCGCGAGTTCGACCTGCTCATGGCACTCGTCAGGCGCCATGGGGCGGTCGCGTCACGCCGCAACTTGCTGGATGAAGTGTGGGGCTACGATACCGACGTCGTGAGCCGGACCGTCGATACGCATGTCGCCGAGCTGCGGCGAAAGCTCGAGAGCGACCCGGCACAGCCGCGGCACATCCTCACGGTGCGCAAGACCGGCTATCGCTGGCAGCGTTAGGCACATCCATGGCCAGAAACACCAAAAGGCACCGTCCCCCGGCGGTGCCTTCCGGCTTCCTGCAACTACAAACTTGCCACCTGCGACTTTCTAAGCGACTTGCTACTGCAACAACAATGCTTGCGATCTATTTGGAAAAGCGGTCCAGCCGCGCCCCTGGCGCGATTCACGTCCGCCGGTACTCATCCCACGTTTCAAACACATCCTTCGCCGCAGGTGGTCGGCGGAACGCCGCCTTACCTAACGACTTTCAATCCACCGATTCACTTCGAGCTCGACGTCTTCCTTGGTATTGCCGTACCGCTCCTGGATTTTGCCGGCGAGCTTTTTCGCATCGCCCGCGATCACATCCAGGTCGTCGTTCGTGAGCTTCCCCCATTGACGCTGCGCGTCACCCTTCACCTGGGTCCATCGTCCTGCGAGTTCATCGCGGTTCATTAGTCCCTCC
>DATFBW010000487.1:0-16563 GCA_035253645.1 Gemmatimonadaceae bacterium
CTACGATCGATAAGGTTGTGCGCGCTCTGACGTGAGCGTGCGACAGCTGTCAACAGCGGAACCTCATGTGCGGACGTAGGTAGCCAAAGGTGCTGCCGCGGCGCGAAACTTCTCGCGCACCCTTTGGAGACCGAGCTTGGACGCGCTGAGCGAGTTTCTGTTCAAGTATCCGCCGTATCTGTACCAGCAAGGGACACTTGGTTTTTCCGCGGGCCGCCTAACGAGCATAGCCGTCGTGCTGCTCGCCGGCGCCGTGCTCGCGGTCAACGTAGTCCTCTTGCGACGCTTGCGGACCCACGGCATCGAGCGCGGCATCCTGCTCGCCTCGCGCGCGGCGGTCGTCGCCGTATTGATGTGGTGTCTCTTCAAGCCGGTCCTTGTCGTCGCGTCGGCCGTTCCATCACGCAACGTGGTCGCCGTTTTACTGGACGATTCGCGCAGCATGCGGATCCCCGATCACGGAAACCAGCCCCGCGCGGCGTTCATCCGGCAGCACTTCGCGAGTGGCGACAGCGCCCTCTATCGTGCGCTGGCCGAGCGGTTTCAGGTGCGCTTTTATCGGACGTCGGGAAGGGGCGGCAGGGCAGCGCCGCTGAGCGATAGCGCGTTTGGTGCGTCGCGATCCCAACTAATAGATGCGGCTCTGCGCGTTGAGGACGACCTTGTCGGTACGCCGGTCGCAGGCGTCGTGCTCATATCGGACGGCGCTGACAACGGCTCTGCGGTCGGTGAGCGCGACCGCCTCATGGAGCAAATGGTCGCGCTCAAGGCGCGTGGCGTCCCCGTATTCACGGTCGGCGTGGGCTCGGAGCGGTTTGCAAAGGACATCGAGGTCGTGAGCGTGCAAGCGCCGCGTTGGGTTCTGCGCGGTGGGAATGTCGTTGTCGAAGCCGTCGTTATGCATCGAGGGTTTGGCGGCCGCTCGGTTCCCGTGATCGTTGAGGACTCCGGCCGCATCGTGGCGCGCGAGCTGATCACGTTGCCCCGTGATGGTGAAGCCATCACCGCACGCGTGCGGACTCCGGCGGGGAGTGTAGGTGCGCGTCTGCTCACGGTCCGCATACCCACGCAAGACGGCGAGCTGATCGATCGCAACAACGCGCGGTCGGTGGTTGTCTCGGTGCGCGATCGTCGCGAGAAGATCTTGTACGTCGAAGGGGAGCCGCGCTACGAAGTCAAGTTTCTCCGGCGTGCCGTCGCCGCAGACTCGAACCTGCAGCTCGTCACGATGGTGCGTACGGCGCGCGACAAATACTTGCGACTGAGCGTCGACGATAGCCTGGAGCTGGCGGCAGGCTTTCCGCGCACTCGGGAAGAGCTGTTCAAGTATCGCGCGATCGTGTTAGGCAGCATCGAAGCGTCTGCGTTCACGCTCGATCAGCTGCGCATGCTCGCCGACTTCGTCAGCGAGCGGGGTGGAGGACTGATCGCGTTAGGCGGGCGGCTCTCGTTCGGCGAAGGCGGTTTTCGCGGGACGCCTCTCGCAGACGTGCTTCCGATCGAGCTCGTGGGCGATCCCGGAGAGCCGGACAGCAGCGATGTGCGTATGGTACGCGCCGTCCTCACGGAATCGGGGCGCTGGCACGCCGCGTTGCAGCTTGCGGGGAGCGATTCGGTGACGCGCGCCAAGTGGGATACAATGCCGTCGGTGAGCACGCTCAACGTGTTCGGGCGGCCGAAGCCGGGGGCGACGGTGCTTCTGACGGCTCGCGACGTCGATGGAGGCGGCGCCCAGCCGCTGCTCGCGGTGCAGCGTTTTGGACGGGGCCGCTCTGCGGCATTTGCGGCGCAGGACTCGTGGCTCTGGCAAATGGATGCCGAGGTGGAGGTGGAGGACGACTCCCATGAGACGTTCTGGCGCCAGCTACTCCGCTGGCTCGTGACCGACGTTCCTGACCGCGCGGACCTCGTCGCAGCGGCCGATGGCGCCGAGCCTAACGAGAGCGTCCGGATCCGCGCGGAAGTGTTCGATGAGCGATTTGTTCGAGTGAACGGAGCCCGCTTGCAGGCGGAGCTCGAAGCGCCGGATGGGACGCGCACGCCGTTACCGTTCGAATGGTCCGGGGCACGCGATGGTGAGTACGTGAGCGAAGCTTTGCTCAGTGGACCTGGCGTGTATGCTGTGCACGCGAGCGCGATCCTAGCCGGTCCAAAGATGGACACGTTGCGAGCTGAACCGGTGCATGTCGCCGTCGTGACATCGGAGCGGGAGTACTTCGGCGCGGAACGACGGTCGGCGCTGTTGCGCCAGCTCGCGGAGGAAACCGGCGGGCGCTTTTACGAACCTAACGAAGCGATGGATGTTGCGAGGGATTTGGCGCATAGCGCCAGCGGCGTGACGGTGGTCGAGCGCAAGGATCTGTGGGACTTGCCGCTGGTCTTCTTGCTGCTCGGTCTTGCGCTTGCCGGAGAGTGGATATATCGGCGGCGCCGGGGGTTTGCATGAGGATGAGAGGGGTGGGGGAGAAATGGTTATGCGCCCTGGTGTGCGCGCCACTAGCGTTGTCTTTACGGGGGGGCCCCCCGCATCCGGCGGCTCAGGCAACTCCGCGCACGCACGTTCTGATCGTCAGTGGTATCGGCGGCGATTCCGTGCGCAGCGACCGCTTTATCCGTCTCGCACTCGACGCCTCGGCCGCCTTCCGCACTCGTTTCGCCGTCGAGGACAGCCTCATCACCCTTCTGGCTGAACGGCCCGCCGTCGAGCCCCGCATCATTAGAGATCGGGCCACGCGCGACGCGGTCCGCGCCGCCCTCGAGCGTATCGCGGCCCGAGCGGCGCCTAACGAGCGAGTCCTGTTCATCTTCATCGGCCACGGCAGCGCTCAGTCCGGGCGCCCGCAACTCGCTCTCGTCGGTCCCGATCTTTCAGCGGCCGACCTCGCGACGATGCTCGACCCGATCCGCGCAGGCACGATCGGCATCGTCCTCGCCGCAAGTGCAAGCGGCGATTTTGTCAAAGCGCTATCCAAACCCGGGCGCGTGGTCGTGACGGCCACCAAGAGCGGCACCGAGCAGAATGAATCCCTCTTCGCCGAGCATTTTGTCGCGGCGTTAGGCAGCGACGCGGCAGACGCCGACAAGGACAGTCGGGTGTCGCTGCTCGAGCTCTACGGATATACGCGGCGCGAAGTGGTCCGCGTCTACGAAACGTCCAACCGTCTCCTGACCGAGCACGCTATGCTCGATGACAACGGCGATGGTATGGGTCACGCAGAGCCCAGCCCCGGTGGTCCGGACGGCCAGCTCGCGAGCCGTGTCAGTATCAGTCGCGCCGGAGCTGTCGCCGCGTCGAATGATCCGCGTGCCGCCCCCTTCCTGCGGAAACGCGAGGAGCTGGAGCGTCAAATCGAATTGCTACGGGCACAGCGCGACAAATTGTCCGCGGCGGAATACGACACGCGGCTCGAGGACCTCGTCGTGCAGTTGGCGCAGGTCAATCGTGAGATGCGCGCCACGTTAGGTGCACCGCGGACCCCATGAAGATGTGCTCCATGCATAGAGTCCTCCTCGTCGCGCTGCTTGCGTTTGCGCCCATGTCGGCGTGCGCGCAGCGGGACACAGCCGCCGCAGGTGGCTCCGAGGCAGGGAACGCGCTGCGTGCGGGGCGCTACGACGAAGCGTTAGCCGCCTTCGAACGCCGGCTGGCGACGACACCTAACGACGTTGCCACGGCGCGCCAGCAGTTGCGGACCCTGCTCCTTCTGGGGCGTATCAAGGACGGTGTCACGCTGGGCGAGCGTTATGTGCAGCAGCCCGGAGGCGCCGCGCTTCTCACCACGCTCGGACGCCTTCAGAGGGCACAAGGCCGTGATGCCGATGCGCAAGCGACATTCGAGCGAGCGATCGCTGCGCGCGCTCCGGACTCGCTGCGTGCACGCCTGGAGCTCGCCGTTCTGCAGTACGACCAAGGTAAGATCGCACCCGCCATGGCGGCATTCGACCGCTTCATCGACGTCTTCAATGAACGGGCCAGCTCGTTAGGTGCCGAGGAGCTGTTTGCGGTCGGCGTCGCCTGCCGGTATTTGGGCCGCACAGATCCACAACTCTTCCGCGACGCGCTCAAAGCCCTCGACCGCGCCGTCGCGCGCGACTCCGCGGACGACGAGGCGAGCCTCGAGGTCGCTGCACTCTTCCTCGAGAAATACAACTTCGCCGACGCCAAGCGTACGCTGGACCCCATCCTGGCGCGCAACCAGCGGCACCCTCGCGCGCTCGCGCTCATGGCGCGGCTCCGTCGAGCCGAGGGGGCGCCGGGCGAAGCGTTGGGCTTCGTGACCAAGGCCCTCGACGTCGCGCCTGGAAATGCCGACTTGCGTGCGCTCGAAGCCAGTGTGCTCCTCGATCTGGAACGGCTGGACGAAGCACGGCTCGCCGCGACGCAAGCGTTAGGCGTCGATTCGACACAGGCGACGGCGCGGGCAGCGCTCGCCGCCGTACGTCTCCTGCGTGCCGACTCGTCAGGCATCGCGGCGTTACGTCAGGGCCTCCCGCCGAATTCTCCGGACGAAGGCGCTTATTTCAACGCCCTCGCGGAGATCGCGGGGCGCAACCGCCTGTATCGCGAGGCGGCGGGTTTCGCGCGTCGCGCGCTCGCCGCCGATAGCATGGACGCTCACGCGCTGGCGCTCCTTGGCAACAACCTCCTGCGCATCGGCGACATCGCGCAGGGACGCGCTCGCCTCGAGCAGGCGTTCAAAATCGATCCCTACGATCTGTGGACGAAGAACACGCTGGACCTGCTCGACACGGCGCCGCAGTACGAAGAAGTGAGCGGGGAGCATGTGACGCTCGTTGTGGAACGCAAGGACGCGGCGCTCGTCGCGCTCTACGCCCTCCCGCTGGCCGAGCGCGCCTTTCGCGAGCTTGCGGCGCGTTACAGCTATCAACCGCCGGGCCGCCTCCGCATCGAGCTCTATAGAAGCCACGCCGACTTCTCGGTCCGTACCGTCGGCCTCGCCGGGCTCGATGCGTTAGGCGTCAGCTTCGGCCCCGTCGTCGCGCTGCTCGCTCCAGCCGCTCGCCCGGCCGGCGAATACAACTGGGGATCGACGCTCTGGCACGAGCTCACGCACAGCTTCACGTTAGGCGTCAGCCAGCACCGTGTGCCTCGCTGGTTGAGTGAGGGCCTCTCGGTGCACGAAGAGCACCGCGCCGAGCCGGCCTGGGGCAGTGACGTCACCGCCCCCTTCGTGCAGGCATTGCATGCGAACCGACTCGTCCCGGTCAGCCGCATGAACGACGGATTCATGCGTCCGGCATACCCACAGCAGATCATCTTCTCGTATTACCAGGCATCCCTTGTGTGCGAGATGATCGAGAAGGAGCACGGTGTCGACGGTCTCCGCCGCATGCTCGCTGGTTATGCGGCCGGCAAAACCACGGACGACATCTTCCGCAGTGTGTTAGGCGTCGAGCCCAAGGAGTTCGATGAGCGCTTTGCGCGCTTCCTCCGGGAGCGCTTCAAGGGCGAGCTGGCGGCGCTGACCCCCGGTCTCGCGGGGGAAGGCAGCCAGTTGGAACGCGCACTGGAACGCGTGCGTGAGCTGCGGCAACGCGGCGACGTACGCGAGGCGATCGCCGAGCTCAATCGTGCCAAAGCGTTGTTTCCTGCCTACGTCGGCGCCGGAGCACCGGCCGGTCAGCTGGCCGAGCTGTACGAGCAAAGCGGCGACAAGGCGAGCGCTGTGCGTGAGCTCAAGGAGCTCGTCGCGATCGACGAGGACGCCTATGCCGAAAACATCAAGCTGGCGGCACTGGCACGTTCGTTAGGCGACACCGCCACGGCGCTCGCCGCGCTCGACCGCGCGATGTACATGCACCCGCACCAGGCCCGGGACCACGTCGACCTGGCGGCGCTGAGCGAGGCGCGCCGGGACTTCGAGAAGGCGATCCGCGAACGGCGGGCAGTATTGGCGCTCGACCCTGCCGACTCGCTCGAAGCGCACTACGCTCTCGCGGCGGCATTTTTCGCCGCGGGCAAACGCGCCGACGCGCGTAGGGAGGTTTTGCGTTTGCTGGACCGTGCCCCACATTTCGAGAAGGCGCAGGAGCTCCTGCTCAAGTTGCGAGAATCGTCGCCCGAATGATGCAATCACGCACGCTGGTCCGTGGCCTTGTCCTCGCGACGCTTGCCCTAACGAGCGTCGGAACGCTGCTGCTCGCGCAACAATTTGGCGGGCGCGGCGGGCGCAACATGGGACGCTCGCCGATGCCGAATGCACCGTACGACGGCCGCTATACCTTCGCGCGCGTGCGCTTCGAGCCGTTCAGCGGCGGCCGCGACCTGAAGTGGGACCACGACTATCCGCGCGCCGAAATCCACTTCATGAAGATCCTGCGCGAGCTGACCACCGTGCGGCCGCGCCTCGAAGGCGGCAACATCTACGCGTTCGACGAGCCGGAGATCTTCAAGTACCCCATCGCCTACGTCTCCGAGCCCGGCTTCTGGACGCTCAGCGAAACCGAGATCGTTTCCCTCCGGAAATACATCGCGAAAGGCGGGTTCCTCATCTTCGACGACTTCGCCGACGCGTACGAGTGGGCGAACTTCGAAGCGCGCATGCGCGAAGTGCTGCCTAACGTCAACATCGTGCGCCTCGATGCGAGCCACCCGATCTTCGATTCCTTCTTTCATATCGAAGAAAAGACGCTGGTGATGCAGCACCCCTACCGCTACGTGAGCGCCGAGTTCTGGGGGATTTACGAAGACAACGATCCTTCGAAGCGTCTCATCGCGATCATCAACTTCAACAACGACATCGGAGACTACTGGGAATTCTCCGACGAAGGCTTCCTTCCGGTCGAGCTCTCCAACGAAGCGTACAAGCTCGGCGTCAACTACGTGGTGTACGCTCTCACGCATTAACCGAAACAGTTGTGACCACACTCTCCGTAGACACTACCCCCGGCTCGGCCGTGCACGCTGACGTCGCTCTTGCCGACCGCGTGCGCAGCGTGCGCGAACGGATCCTCGCCGAGCTGCGCAAGATCATCGTCGGCCAGGATGCGGTGATTGAAGAGACGCTCGTCGCGCTGTTCGCCGGTGGTCATTGCCTCATCGTCGGCGTTCCTGGTCTCGCAAAGACGCTGCTGGTGCAGAGTCTGGCGCAAGCGCTCGACCTCAAGTTTCAGCGCATTCAGTTCACGCCGGACCTCATGCCGTCGGACATCACGGGGACCGACATCATCCAGGAAGACCCCGCATCCGGCCGCCGCGACATGATCTTCATGCCCGGCCCCGTGTTCGCGAACGTGCTGCTCGCCGACGAGATCAACCGCACGCCGCCAAAAACTCAGGCTGCGCTGCTCGAAGCGATGCAGGAGAAGCGCGTAACGGTGCAGGGACGCACTTACACGCTCGAGCCTCCGTTCTTCGTTTTCGCGACGCAGAACCCCATCGAGCTCGAGGGCACGTATCCACTGCCCGAGGCGCAGCTCGACCGCTTCATGTTCCAGATCCACATCGGCTACTTGTCGGCGGATGAGGAACTGTCTGTCGTGAAGGAAACGACCTCGATCAAGGTTCCGGAGCTCGCGCGCGTGGTAAGTGGCAGCGACATCGTCAAGCTGCAGAACGTCGTTAGGCAGGTGCCCGTGGCGGATGCCGTGGCGAATTATGCGATTGCGCTGGCTCGCGCCTCACGCCCCGCTCCCAACTCCCCCGATTTTATCAAGGATTGGGTCGCCTATGGAGTGAGCGTCCGCGCGGCGCAATTCCTCGTGTTAGGCGGCAAGGCACGTGCGCTGCTGCATGGCCGCTTGCACGTCAACTTCGACGACATTGCCGCCCTGGCGCATCCCGTGCTGCGACACCGCATCCTGCTCAACTTCCGGGCGCAGTCGGAGCGAGTCACCACCGACGCCATCATCGACAAACTGTTAGGCGCCGTTCCGCGACCGTCGTCGGGGCTATGACGGCCGGGGCGCCTCAGGCGCCATACCGTGAGTTGGCCAGTGGGCTGGATCCGCGCGTCCTCGCGCGGATCGACAACCTCGAGTTCGTCGCACGCGCGGTAGTCGAAGGGTTTCTCAACGGTCTGCACCGTTCCGTCCAACTCGGGTTTTCTACCGAGTTCGCGCAACACCGCGCCTATGTACCGGGCGACGACCTTCGGCGCCTCGATTGGCGCGTCTTCGCTCGCACCGATCGCTATCTGATTCGCGAATATGAAGCGGAAACGAACACGAACGTCGTGATCGCCCTGGATGTCTCCAAGTCGATGGCGTACGGCAGCGGTGGGGTCACCAAACTCGATGTCGCGCGTGTCGTGGGTGCATCGTTGGCGTACCTGGCGCACCGCCAACGCGACCGCGTCGGATTCGCCGCGTTTGCAAGCGACGTCGCCGAATATATCCCGCCGGCCGCGGCGCACTTCCAGCTCGCGTTGCATGCGTTAGGCAGAGCCCAGCCGCGCGAGCGCGGAGAGTTGGCGGCACCGCTGGCGCGTCTGGGAGATGCACTACGTCGCCGCGGGATCATCGTCGTGCTCAGCGATTGCTACGAGGCCCCCAGCGCAGTTGCCGACGCCATGGGCGGCCTGCGAACAAGCGGTCATGACGTCGTCGTTATGCACGTGCTCGATCGCGCGGAGCTGGAGTTCCCATTCGACGAAGCGGCGACATTCGAGGATCTCGAGACCCGTGAACGGGTGCCGCTCGTCCCGGCGCGCATGCGGGAGCGCTACCGCGCCAGTATGCGGGCCCACCTCGACGAGCTCGAACGCAAGCTCCTCGAGCGCGCGGTGGATTATGTGGTCGTGAACACGTCACAGCCGATCGAGGACATGCTGTTCGGCTATCTGGTTAGGCGCGAACGCCTGCGCCGCGTGCGGTAGCGATGTCGCTCCTCGCGCCGCTCTTCCTGGCGGGGTTAGCCGCGATCGCCGTCCCGATCCTCGTGCACCTCGTGCACAAGGAAAAATCGATCGCCGAACGGTTTCCGTCCGCAATGTTCTTGCGCCGCGAACCATATCGCGCGATGGCGCGGCAGCGCTTGCGGCACCTCTTCCTGTTCGCGATGCGCGTCCTCGCGCTCGCGCTGCTGGCCCTGGGCTTCAGCCGTCCCTTCTTCACGCGTGACATCGCGACGGCGGCCGCGGTCCCGACCGGCAAGGACGTCGCCATCGTATTGGATCGATCGGCCAGCATGGGGTACGGAGACCGCTGGTCGCGTGCTCGCGCGGCGGTGGAGCGCACGTTAGGCGGCATCGGCGCGAACGATCGCGCGGCGCTGATCGTCTTCGACACGCGTGCCGCGCAGGTCGCCCCGTTGTCCACCGATCGTCAGGCGATACGTCAGGCGCTGGGGACGGAGCGCGTGTCGACGCGGTCGACCCGCTATGTGCCCGCGATGCAACTCGCGCGTCGCGTGTTGGGCGAAGGGAACCGCGTGCAGCGTGAGGTCGTGCTCATTTCTGACTTCCAGCGCTCGGGCTGGGACGTCCGCGACAACCTGCTTTCCGGCGGTGAACGCCTGACGCCGGTGGACGTTTCCGGGGAAGACGTCGCCAACGTCGCGTGGCGGAGCGCGAGCGTGGAGCGCGACAGCGCAGCCACGGGCGATGCGGTGCGCGTAGTGGGACGCATCGCGAATACGGGCCCCATGCGCCGCGCAGTACGCGTGACACTGGCCATCGGGCCGCGCGAAATCGCCGAGCAGCGCGTGGACCTTCCGGCAGATGGTGGCGCGACCGTCACCTTTGTCGGTGTGCGCGCACCGGCGGCAGCAAATGAAGCGCGTCTGGTGGTCCATGGCGATGCCTATGCCATGGATGACACGCTGCGTCTCATGCTGGAGCGGCCGCGTCAGGTAGCCGTCCTCCTTGTCGAGGCCAGCGGTGGCGATCGCAGCTTCTTTTTGCGCGAAGCACTCGCGTTAGGTGCGGCTCCCAGTTTCGACGTGCGCTCGCGCTCGCGTAACGCGCTGGCGGTAGCGGATCTCGTGGATCGTGATGTCGTCGTGCTGCACGATGCCGGGTGGCCCGGGGGGGCCGTTGGCGCTCGGTTGCAGGAACGGGTCACGAATGGTGCAGGGCTCGTCCTGGCGTTAGGCGATCGCAGCTCTCGCACAGATTGGGCGGGTACCCCACGCGAAGCGATGCCGATTCCACCTGCGAACCCTGTCGATCGGAGTGCGGGTCGCGGCGGGACGCTCGGGTGGATCGATCGCACGCACGCGGCGCTCGAGGCATTTGCCGCCAGCCGGTCCGGTGATCTGAGTGCAGCGCGTTTTGCCCGGTATCGCCCCGTGTCAGACACGTTGGGGGGCAGGGTGCTCGCCCGCTTCGATGATGGCAGCGCGGCTCTCGTCGAGCGCGCCGTCGGCCGCGGACGCGTACTGACATGGGCAACCGGTTTTGGCACGGAGTGGTCGGATTTTCCGCGGCAACCGGTTTTCCTCCCATTCATTCACGAGTTGATGCGTTATGCGGCGGGCTATCGCGCGCCACGCGCTTCACAGGTCGTGGGCGATGTCATCGATCTCGATGACGCGTTAGGTGCGGCCGGGGCGCGCACCGCATCACAAGCGATCGTCGCCGTATCGCCCTCCGGCAAACGCGATCGATTTGCGGCCGACACGGGCCGCCGTTCCCTGGCGTTGGACGAGGCCGGCTTCTTCGCTTTGACTGGGGCCGGATCGCCGGGCAGTCGACCAACCCTTATCGCCGTCAACATCGACCCGCGCGAAAGTGAGCTGGATACCTTCGATCCTGTGCGTTTGACTGGAACTGCGACAGATGTCGCAGCCGATAGTGCCAATCAGGCTGCTGACACGACGTTGACACGAGAGGAACGCGAACGGCGGCAAGCCCTCTGGTGGTGGTTGCTCGCTGCCGTTACCGTCGTGTTAGGGGTAGAAGCAGTCGCCGCGGCGCGTGCCGCGGGAACGCAGTCCCGAGCGTAAACAAGTCAGGAGAGCGCATGTCGAGTCTTGTAGAACGCCTAACGACTCAGACCACGGCCCCGGACGAGCTCCGCGGCCTGCTGCGCACGATCCGGCGGCGCTGGCGCTTACGGCACGTGCTCCTTGGCGCCACCCTCCTGCTCACGTTTGCGGTCGTCCTGCTCCTGCTGGGTGGTCTCATCCTCCGGCAGTTCCGCTTCGCACCCGAAAGCGTTGTCGCGACACGCTGGACGATTCTCACGCTACTCGTTCTTGCGGCTGCATGGTTAGTAGCGCGCCCGCTCGTCCGGCGCGCGAATGACGAACGCGTCGCGCTTTACACCGAGGAGCGCGAGCCTGTGCTCGACGGTGCCTTGCTGAGCGCCGTGGACGTCGCAAATGCTGCACCGCACGGCACGCCGCAGCCACTTGGCGGGCATTTGATCGCGCACACGGTCCGGCAAATGCGTTCGCTCGACATGCCGCACCGCATCGAGCGCGTCCACGTCCGTCGGTACGCGATGGCGTTCGGCGCGATGGCTGTGTTGAGTGTGCTCATCCTCCGCCTAACGCCGTCCGACATGCGGCACGCTGCCGCGTTGCTCGCGCTGCCGTGGAAGGACGCGAGCGCAGCGGCGCCCTACGCGGTGCTGGTGGAGCCGGGAGATGCCGAAGTCGCCAAGGGCAGTGACGTCCAGGTCCGCGCCGAGCTGCGCGGCTTCGCGTCGGCACACGTGATACTCGCCATCCGACGTGGCGCGCAGACGACGTGGGAACGCTTCCCCATGACCGTGGGAAGCGACTCCGCCGCCTTCGAGCTGCGGCTCTTCGATTTGACGGCAACTTCTGACTATTACGTCGAGGCAAGTGGCGTCCGATCCAGTGTGTATCGCTTGAACGTGCGCGAATTGCCAGCTGTGCAGCGCATCGACCTCGAGTACCGCTACCCGGCGTATTCGGGCCTTGGCGTGGAGCGTGTCAGCGACGGCGGAGATATCGCCGCGCTCGTTGGCACCCGCGTCACCGTGCAAATCAAAACGACCCTTCCCGTCCGTGCCGGCCGCCTAACGTTGGAGGGGGACAGCGTGATCGCGTTGACCGCCGTCAACGATACGCTGCTGCAGGGAACGCTGACCGTACGCCGCGACGGCTTCTATCGCATAGGACTCGAGGCCGATGACGGCACGCGAGTGGCTGGGACAGTCGACTATGCCATCGACGCGATCGAAGATGCCAAGCCCACGGTGTCGATCCGAAAGCCCGGTCGCGACACGCGCCCCACGAGCGTGGAAGAGCTCTACATCGAGGCCGCCGCGGACGACGATTACGGCGTCGCGAATCTGGAGCTTGTGTATCGCGTGAACGGTAGCGCCGAGAAGGTGGTCCCGCTTTCAAAGCCTAACGCCCCCTCTCGCGAAATATCCGCGTCGCACACCATTTACCTCGAAGAGCTGGGTCTCAAGCCCGGCGATGTGATCTCGTACTTCGCCCGCGCAACGGACAACAATGCGGTCACCGGGGCGCAAAAAGCTGCGAGCGACATCTACTTTGCCACGGTTCGTCCTTTCGATCGCAACTATAGACAGGGGCAACCTGGTGGGGGCGGCGGGGGCGGCGGCGGCGAGGGTAATCCCTCGGAGTTCGCGGCGCGTCAGCGTGAGATCATCGCCGGCACGTACAAGGTCGAGCGCGACCGCGAGGAGATGGATGCCCGTGAATTGCGCGAGAACGTCGCGACGTTAACGCTGTCCCAGTCGCGTTTGCGGGAGCAGGTCTCGGCACTCATCGAACGGATGAAGCAACGGGGTGTAGCGGCGCTCGATAGCAACATGGCCGCACTGCTCGAAATACTCCCGGAAGCAGTGAAAGCGATGCAGGCTGCGGAAGGGGAGCTCAACGCACGACGCACGGCTGAAGCGTTAGGCCCGGAGCATACGGCGCTGCAACACCTCGAGCGCGCTGAGGCCCGGTTCCGCGACGTCGAGATCAATTTCGGGCAGCAGGGGGGCGGCGGCGGAGGCGGCAGCGAGTCGCGCCCCGACGAGCTCGCTGATTTGTTCGAGCTCGAAGCTGATCGTCTGCGCAATCAGTACGAGACGGTCCAGCAGTCGCAGACGCAAGCGCAGCGAGACATCGACGAAACGCTGGAGCGGTTGAAGAAACTCGCGAGCCGCCAGCAGGCGGAGAACGAACGTTCGTTGCAGCGCGGCGCCGCGCCACCTAACGCCGGGGGTGGCGGCGGGTCGCAGCGCCAGCTGGCGGACGAAGCCGAGCAGCTCGCGCGGCAGCTGGAACGCCTAACGCGAGAGCAGCCGTCGGCCGAGCTGGAAGAGAGCGTGCGCCGGCTGCGCGAGGCAGCCAACGCAATGCGCCGGTCGGCGACAAACTCCAGCGGCTCGCAGACGGCAGGCGCGCGCGCCAGCGATGAATTGGAGCGGGCTCGCCGGCTGCTCGAGCAGTCGCGTTCTGGGGACGTAAGTCGCGGTGCGCAGGAAGCCCTCGAGCGTACGCGCCGGCTCGCAGAAGAGCAACGCGGCATCGCTCAGGACGCGACCAACCCGAACCGGGACCCCGAACGCGATCGCAAGCTGGACGAACGCAAGGCGGAAATGGCCAATGAGGTCAAAGGCCTCGAGCAAGAGCTCGACCGGCTGTCGCGTGATGGACGTGCTGCACGACCTGATGCCGCGCGCCGGCTTGCACAAGCCGCCGACGAGCTGCGGCAGGGGCGCGTAGCGGACAAGATCCAGTACTCGCGCGCCCTGGCGCGTGCCGGCCAGACGCAAACGCGGCGCGGACTCGAAGAGCAGATCGCCGAAGATCTCGAAGCCGTTGCGCAGCGTATCGGTGAGGGCGCCAATAGCGCTGCGTCCGATCCTAACGAGCGCAACACACGCGCGCTGGATCGCGCGCGCTCGCTCGCGCGCGGCCTTTCGTCGCTAGAAGACCGAATGCGGCAGCGAGAACAGCAACAACAAGGGCAGAGGTCAGAGGCCAGAGGTCAAAGCGGGCAACAGGGACAGCAAGGCAACCAGGGCCAGCAGGGTCAAGAAGGCCAGCAGGGACAACAGGGCCAACAAGGACAACAAGGCAATCGGGGACAAGAGGGCCAGCAGGGTCAACAAGGGCAACAAGGGCAACAAGGCCAGGGGCAGCAAGGCCAGCAGGGCCAAGGGCAGCAGGGCGGACAGCAGGGCCAGGGCCAGGCCGGACAGCAGCAGGGCCAGGGAGGGGCGGCCGCCCGCAACCGCAGTGGGCAACAAAACGAAAGCATGGGGCAGGGCGGTGGCTTCGTTCCCTTCTCGCCTAACGAAATCCGCCAGTTCACGCGCGAGCTCCGCGAGCGTCGCGCAGAAGCCGAGGCGCTGCGACGCGATCTTGCGCAGTCTGAGTTCGATGCGGGCGGGTCTATTGAAGGTCTCATCCGGCGCCTGCGCGATCTCGAATCGGGCAGACCATTCAACGACCCTGCTGAATTGGCGCGTCTGCAGCAGGCTGTGACTCAGGGCTTCAAGGAGTTGGAGTTCGCCCTGAGTCGCGCGTTCGGCCAGACAACCGGCGACGGTCCTACGTTAGGCGGCACCAGCGACGTGCCGCCGGCCTATCGCGAGCTGGTGGATAAGTACTTCAAGGCGCTCGCGCAGAAAGGAGCAAAGCCCTAAAACAGTACGAGCGGCGAGGGACGAGGTGCGAAAACCCCTCGCCGTCCTCGCATCTCGTATCTCGTGGCTCGCATCTACGAAGCCCCTCGTATTGACACTACGAAGCCCTTCGTATAACTTCGGTCCGCAGCACCTTCCAGGGACCGTCGTGTCGAAAAAGCGCATGCCAGCACCTACACCTGCAGAATTCGAGATCCTGCGAGTCCTCTGGACCCGCGGTCCAAGCACCGTGCGCGACGTTCACACCGCTCTCGAGGAGCGGGGGCGCGACGTCGGCTACACAACCGTGCTCAAGCTCATGCAGATCATGGCCGAGAAAGGGCTGGCGCAGCGCGATGCTTCCGAGCGCACCCACATTTATCGCGCTGCGGTTGCCGAAGATGCCACCAAGCAGCGTCTGGTGTCTGATCTCCTGGATCGCGCCTTCGAAGGTTCCGCACTCGGTCTCGTTATGCACGCTCTCGCAACGCGCCCGGCCGATTCGGACGAGTTGCAGCAGATACGCGCGCTGCTCGATGAGCATGCGCAGGGAGATGACAGATGAGTCGCACTTCCGTCCTCGCACTCGTGCTCCTGCACTTTCTGTGGCAGGGAGTGCTGATCCAGAGTCTGCTCGCCTTTTGCCTGCACGTGCTACGTCCGCGCAGTTCTACATTGCGCTACGCTCTCGGCGTGACGGCCATGCTGCTCATGGCGCTCGCCCCCGCCGGGACCGCGCTGTGGCTGTCGCTGTCATCACGCGTGCCATCTGCAAATTCTTCGCTCGTCGATGCCAACTACGCTGCGAGCGACGTCGTTAGGATGAGTGATCTCCCTGCCGCTTCTGAGCTCCCGTCTGCTACGGCATCTTCAACGCCGAGCGTTACCGACGCTTTGGCTGACGCATTCGCGTCGCTGGCTCCGCTCAGCACACGACTGGGATGGCTCCTCCCTTGGGTCGTAGCCTTCTGGCTCGCCGGCGTCGTTATCCTTGCCGTACGCTTGTTAGGCGGCTGGCTCCACCTGCGCAACGTCGTGCGCTCGGGACAGCCGCCCGCTTCGCACATTTACGCCGCGCTTGTCCTGCAGTTACAGCAGCGCCTGCGCGTGAGCCGCCCGGTTCGCATCATCGAATCGGCATTTGTCCACGCTCCAGCGGTGATTGGATGGCTGCGCCCCGTGTTGCTCATCCCCGCGAGTATGAGCGGCGGCCTAACGGTAGTGCAGCTGGAAACGATCCTCGCCCACGAATTGGCACACGTCCGCCGTCACGACTACGTCGTCAATCTGTTTCAAGCCGTCGTCGAGACGTTGCTCTTCTATCACCCGGCCGTGTGGTGGGTGTCGCGGCAGATCCGGGAAGAGCGTGAACATTGCTGTGACGACCTCGCGGTGGCCACGTCGGGCGATGCGCGCCTCTATGCCTCCGCGCTCCTGCAGCTCGAGACGCTCCGCGTCGATAGCACGCAGCTAGCCCTGGCGGCAACGGGTGGCGGCAACCTTCTCCATCGCGTTAGGCGCCTCCTCGTCCCGGCCTCGCGCGGAAGCGACGGCGCGCGTTGGCTCGCCGGCATCGTTGTGCTCTGCGGGCTCGTTTTCGTGACTGGCACGGCACGCTTGCTGAACGCTGAGCCGCAAGCGGTACACGAAGCGCCTAACGCGACAATCATCGGCGATGTCAGCGATGACATGAACGACCGCGGCGCGCAGCCGCCCGACACCGTCATCGTTTACCGAGGCACGGAGTCGCTCGCAGCTCGCTGGGACTGGGCGCGGCGAACCGCGCGCGAGCAGGGCTTCCGCGAATACTGGATCGGCTACGTGATCGAAGGGGACATATCGCGCGGCTGGCATTACATGAACAGGCACTCACCTGTGCGAGCCGACGGCGGCGTCACGTTTACGGGACACATGCGCACGACAGACAGCCGTGGGCTCATCTTCTCGGGTGACCACCTCGGATCGCTCGTGCCTGAACGCGCACCGAGCGACCTCGCGATCCTTTTTGGGTTCTCGTCGCGTTCCCAATTGGATCGG